>CAYTIA010000001.1:0-110615 GCA_964437755.1 uncultured Pseudomonadales bacterium
TCTGAAAGGTGCAAGTGGCTATGGGACACACTGGTTCCAGACCCGCATGCTCCGCCAGCAACCTTATGGAAATATCCTACTCTCCTCAACAAAATCCCAATCTAACTGAACTTGAAAATTTTTTTGAAGATGTGTTTGATGATCTTGACGATAACGAAGCGTTTACAGAAGATCAAGATCAAGCACTTAATGAGTGGTTTTCGATGGAAGAAATGGTTTCATACTTTTTACATGGACAGTTATTTGAAGCAAGATCGCAAGATAATCAACTCATTGGAGCAGTTTTTATTGGTAAACAGAAT
The DNA here is from genome assembly GCA_964437755.1 of uncultured Pseudomonadales bacterium. Taxonomy (GTDB): domain Bacteria; phylum Patescibacteriota; class Microgenomatia; order UBA1400; family PJMF01; genus DAOLOF01. The sequence continues at coordinate 303 of CAYTIA010000001.1, forward strand.
CCAATTTCTTGGCCAGATGGTAAAAAAATGGAGGTTTTTATTTTGGGCGTTAATAAAAAATACAGAAAAATTGGAGTTGCAAAACAGCTAATGATTTTGGCTGAAGAATTCGCAACTAGACACAAAGCAAAAAAAATCGTGGTTAATACTCATGTTGCTATGAGCTCGGTGCATAGATTTTATCAAAACATAGGGTACAAAAAGATGGGCGTGTTAGCTAACTACTACGACAACGGCGATGCTGTTTTCTTTCAAAAAATTCTCTGATTATCACTATAATAGACATCAGTTTAATAACTCGTCTCATTATGCTCATCAATACACGTTTTTTTGCACCTCTTATTAAGAAGTTTCAGCAACACCGTTACCTGTTTTCAATTCTTTTAATTTTGCTTTTAGCACTCATTTTGCGTTTTCCTTTTCTGAGTATGTTCCCACCAGCCATGGTTCAAGATGAGGTTGGATTGGGATACTCAGCCATCAGTATTGCCGAAACAGGCAAAGACGAGTGGGGAGAAAGTTATCCTTTATTTTTTAAATCTTTTGGAGATTACAAACCGCCAGCTTTTATTTATTTAACAGCAGGTTTATATAAACTGATTGGCTGGCATCAGGTTTTGCCACGAATCACTTCAGCAATTGCTGGAGTCTTTACCGTTTTTTTAACAATTTTATGGATTAAACAGATCACTCAATCAAAAAAACTCGGATTGCTGGCAGGCTTAATCATGGCCACTAGTCCATGGGCAATACACCTAAGCAGAATGGCTCTCGAAAGTAATTTAGCTCTCACCTTTTTTATGGCTGGCTTACTTTTTTTGAGCTCACAAAAATCTTTGAAAAAAATAATTTTATCTGCTGTTTTTTTTAGCTTAAGTAGCTATACCTATCATAGTTACAAGTACTTGATTATCTTATTTTTACTCGCCTATATTTTTAGCATCGTTGCTTTTCATTTCAAAAAACTAAAAAATCAGCAACAGTTGTTAAAAAATCTCCTCTTCATCTTATTACTTTCAAGTTTTTTATCTTTGCCAATCTTCTTTGCCAAAGGAGCTACAGGCAGAATGAGTCAAACCTTGCTACTAGGTTCTGAAGATAGCTACTTCACCTACAAATATCATGAAAATAACTGCCACATTACGCTCAGCAAGATCAATCCACGATTAAATATCATCTGCAGAGCTCAATATAATAAATTTACTCGGCCAGTTTTAACATTTTTTGATAGCTATCTTCAGCATCTTTCCCCAGGTTTTTATTTTTTTTCAGGAGATAGTAAAGTTGGAAGAAATCCAACTCAGGCAGGTGAGTTTTACTCGATTCTTTTTATCTTTTGGATATGTGGATTTTTTAAACTATTAAAAAATCCAAAAAAACAACTCTTACTTGTTGTTGGTTTTTTAACCGCCGCTATTCCATCTGCAGCATCTGGAGAACTTCATGCAATCAGATTATCAACAACCATACCATTTATGGTTCTCACTATAGTTATCGGCTATGAATATTTTCAAGAAAAAATTTATAAACACTATCTAATCGACTATTTATTCGTTGCTATTCTACTTTTATTAACAGCGAGTTTTTCAATTAAGTATATGAGTATCACTCATGTTGGGCTTGAAAATCCACCAACCTTTTTATCTTTTGCCAAAAAGGTAGCTCAAATCGAACATGATTATATAGAACAGAACTACACCGTTTATGCTGATTATGATCTTTATCCGGAACCTCATATTTACTATGCCTACTGGAACAAGATTGATCCCGTTGTCACTCAGCAATCGTTCGCCAATGTTTTATTAGAACAAAAAGGTTTTTCACGACCCAAACAGTTTGGAGAAAGAATGATTTTTGAGAGAGGCAGTTTAAATCTGATAGATTGCCAAGCTTCAGAGATTCCAAAAATTGTGTATATAAGAAAAGATCAGATTAATGGAGTTACTGCCATCAGGGTTGTTAAGGACAATGCCAATCAATACGATTTCGCGTATGTTTATGAAGGCTGGCAACTGTGTGAAAATTCAAGAATTAAGAAAAACTGATCTGAAATTATGTTTGCTAGCACACTCACCTGTCTTAAAAAAAATGTAGCTTTTCTTGCCGTTCTTCTGCTAACATTTTTTGTTGTTAAAAATGCATACTCTCAACAAGGAATTTTCCAGACTCATGATGGACAGATGCATCTCATCAGATCTCTGCATTTTTTTTCTGAGTTAAAAAAGGGTCAGTTTCCTGTTAGAGTCTCTTCAGACTTAGCCTATCAATACAGCTATCCAGTTTTTCAGTATTTCTATCCATTGCCATACTATACTGTTGGGATTTTTCAGCTGATTGGTTTAAGTACCACTGAAAGTTGGCGCTTTGTACTATCAATATCAACTTTTTTATCACTCTGGTTTTTTTACAAATGGATGCGCTGTTCATTTAAAAATACTCCCTCACTAATAGCAACAACAATCTATGCCCTCGTTCCTTTCAGATTTCTAACATTGTTTGTTACGGGGCAAATTGGAGGATATTTCGCACTAGTATTTGCTCCTTTAATTGGTTGGGGGTTATACAACTTATTAAAAGATCATCAAAAAAATCTGTTTGGAGGCAGTCTAATCGCACTCGGTATTGCTGGAATGATCTTGTCTCATCTACTATCCGTAATAATCTTTTTTATACCCTTAGCTAGCTATGGAGCTTATTTATTATTTACTAATTTTTCTTGGGATAAATTTCGAAAATTAATCCTCTGGGTAATTGTTGGGCTGGGATTATCATCTTTTTATTTAATACCCTTTTTATTCGAAAAATCCACGGTTAAATTAGGACAAGAGGTAATTATTAATCATCAAGATCACTGGCCAGCTTTTAAACAGTTAATATATTCACCTTGGGGTCATGGTTATTCGCTATCAGGCGTAACTGATGGCTTATCTTTTCAAGTAGGACTAACAATCATAACCACATGGTTTATTAGTTTTCTTGTTTTTCTAATTAATAAAAAGAAAAAGTGGTTGGCTTTGATAATGACGTTAACTTTTAGTTTCATCTTTTTTTTGATGTTAAAACAGTCTTCATTTTTGTGGGAAATTTTCTTTCCACTTCAATATTTACAGTATCCGTGGCGACTGTTGGCGTCGACCTCTCTTGTTGGAGCTTGGTTAACTGGCTGGATTCTAGATAATTTATCAAACAAAAAAAGCGCGGTTTTAGGCTTATTATTGGTAGCGCTCGCAGTAATAAATGCTAGAAACTACACCAAGCCTTGGCCTCTTGATTGGAAAACTGATGAGGACTTTATAGCTGATAAACAAAACTATTATGGATCTACCGATATTTCGTGGGAGTTAATGCCAGCAAGCGCTGTTGAAGTGCCAAAAGATCTAGGAGATGAAATTTTAAGCGATAGTCGAGAAGTGATCATTAACTATATTCAAAGACCAAACTCAGGAAAAACTAGACTGAAGTTTATAGCGATATCTGATCAACCAGCCAATCTAATATTGCCTGTTTGGAATTATCCCTATTGGCTAATAAAGATTAATGGAGAAACTGTTAAAACAAGCAATAACATAGGAAAAATTGAGATTAAGATAAATTCAGGAGAATCGGCTGTTGAGTTGATATTAATCAAAACAAAAACTCAAAGAATTGCCGATCTCATTTCATTATCGTTTTTTGTTATTATGGGAACTATCATTTTAAAAAATACCAAAAATGGAAGTTAATTTTAATTATAAATCTCTTACTAAAAATTCTAATGTTTCCACAAAAACAGTATCAAGAGATTACTCATTTTGGCTATTACTAATCACTAATCTAATTACAATCTTTTTTGCAATTCGAGAAAGCTGGGAAGTAGCCGTTCTTATATGGATATATTGGGGTCAAAATATCATCATCGGTTTTTTTAACTTTTTGAAGATTTTATCGTTAAAAGAGTTTTCAACAGAGGGATTTCGTATTAATGATCAACCAGTTGATCCAACAGATGAAATCAAAAAAAATACAGCGTTCTTTTTTTTACTCCACTACGGTTTTTTTCATCTAATCTATTTTCTCTTTCTATTTTTAGATCGACCTTCTTCAAACAGTTCTTCCTCTGAAATTTATCTTTCTCAGACTGAGATTTCTTTTGTATTGCTTTCAATTTTCTTATTTTTCATCAATCATGCCTTTTCTTACCTTTTCAATAAAGATAAGGATACAAAAAAGCAAAATATTGGTACGATTATGTTTTATCCATATGCCAGAGTTGTACCAATGCATTTATTTATATTCATTGCCTCAAAATTTCCTCAGCAAATTTTACCGATATTTTTGATACTAAAAACTTTTGCAGATTTAACGATGCACTCCATAGAGCACGGTATGGCTAGTGCAGAAGAATTGCCTACAGAACTCTCATCAACGATTGAGAAATGATCTTCTAAACCAGCTCCAAACACGATGATACCACTTTACTTGAGGTTTCCAGTTAGATAGATCAACTAATGCTGATTCTGTAGCCTCGCTCACCTCCTCAGTAATTTCTGGAGTTGGAGTGGGTTGGGTAGTTGGTGTACTTGTTGGGATTAAGGTTGGAACCACGGTCGGTCTCACCGGAACTGAAGTTGGATTGGAGACAACTCCCGATCCATATAATCTTTCGTTTTCCTCTCCCATCTGTCGCCACTTTTCTTTGAGTTCATCTGATGGTGGCTCAGGATAAGCAACAGCACAAACAGGTTTGGCAAGCTGTCCAAACAACGCAATCATTAGTAATAAATAAAAAACACTATATGTTATTTTTTTCATTTTTTAGGAACAATTATCAACGATCTGTATTTTATCATTAAATGTGATAAAATCGCTTTTATGTTATTTTCAGCATCTTGGCAACTCCACCATCATTGTTATCATCAACCCGATTTAGGAGGGCTAGGACTTTAGTATCTATATAACAATTTAACCCAAACTTAACCCTCCTTAAACAGAGGGTTTTTTTATTATTAAATATCAGAGAAAGAAAAAATGTTAAATCAAAAAATATTTCTAAAACAACTATCAAAATTAGTATCATTCAAAACAGTAACAGGAAACGTCAAATCTAATCAAGAAGCACTTGAGTATGTAATAAGCCTAATTGATCCATTAGCAAAAATTAAACTAATAAGCGACCAAACTAGACAGATTCTTTTGGCAGGAAACATCGAAACAAAAAAGCCAGATTACACTTATCTGGTCCACATTGATGTAGTGCCTGGAGAAGCAACTCAGTTTACAGTTAAACAGAACGACGATCTTCTCTATGGGAGAGGTGTGAGCGATATGAAGTTCTCGATTCCAATTGGAGTTGCTCTGCTAAATGAGATAATCCAAACGAAATCAAACCTCAAATTTCAGTTAGCCATTACTACTGACGAGGAAACTGGAGGTTACGCTGGCACCAAATATTTGGTAGATGAGTATCAACTTCGACCGAGAGCGGTGATCGTTCCAGACGGTGGAAATGAGGGCTTAGTTGTCAATAAATCAAAGGGAGTCTGCCAACTAATTATAACCACACAAGGTAAAACAGCGCACGCTTCACAGCCATGGAATGGACAAAATGCTATTACGCCTCTCGTTAAGCTCGCATCAAAGCTAATTGAGAAGTATGATGATAACAATGCTAAAGAGTGCTGGGAAACAACCATGAATCTAGGACAAATCAATGGTGGCTCTGCCATCAATCAAGTCTGTCCTCAGGCAACTCTCAAGATTGATTTTAGATATCCTCAGACTGATTCTGCAGATAGTCTTATCAAGGAGGTAAAAAAAATTGCCAAAGAGATTGGTGAAGAGTTCTCAATTGAGCTCGGCTCAATGGGCTTACCAACTTACACCGATGGTGCTTTACCAATCGTTCAAAAATTTGCCAAAAATTTAGAGAGCGAGATGGGAGTTAAGGTTGAAATTAAGGGAGAGTGTGGTGCATCTGATGCAAGGTTTTTTGCACCTTTTAACACACCAATCTTAATGAGTAAGCCAAAAGGTGGACAGATTCACTCTGATGATGAGTGGCTCAGTCTGAGCTCAACTCTAAAATTTTATCAAGCTTTGAGAAGACAGTTGGATCTTTAGATGTTAAAATAGTGTTCTTGAATAATTAAGAATCTTTTTGTTCAAGAACAGGAGGTGTCGCATAGCGGTCAATTGCACACGCTTGGAAAGCGTGAGCTTCACGGCTCCGTGGGTTCGAATCCCACCACCTCCGCATAATGGAACTAGCCTGTTTTGAGTACTCAAATTTGTTTGAATTACCAATCTTTTCTGTAGGTTCTAACGAGCCCACAGTTTCTAGCATTTCTTTTTTGGCTTTTTTAACAAGGTAGAATGGTTTATGCTCATCTATCAATATTTCTTTATTCATTACCTTTAGGTTCTTACCAAGTTTTGACATAATATATGTCTTTTTCTCGATACCACCATGGTCAAACCAATACCTAGCGTAACAGGCAAATTCAAAGGTTTCTTTGGATAATTCAATCCACTGTTTCTGTCTTTCATTAACTGTGCTGAGTTGTTCGGTGATTTCTTTTTGTTCTTGAAGCAACTCTTTTTCTTGATCATCGTACATTTGTTGTCGCTCAAGATCTAAGTTTGTGTTATCTCTAGAAATCCTTAACCTTATTAAATTTCTCAAGCTTTGTTTATTTTGATCAAATCTATCTTGAAGCTGTTTAAAAACCCTTGTATCTTGTTCTTCTTCTTGATCATTAACCTCATTCAAATGATCTATAGCCCAGTCTTTAAAAGACTCAGGGATTTCGTAGTCACAAAGAACACTATCAATTTTAGTTTCAATCTTGTCAATTTCAATGCTACCTTGTGAGCAGTTTGGATGAACTTTTTTAGTACAACTATAGTATGTGTAGTGCAAAAGTGTGGGGTTATCCATATCCACGATTTTAAGATTACACTTTGGGCATCTTGTTCTTTTTTGTGTTTGTGCAAATTTTCTTTTACAACTTGAACAGATTATTTGATGTTTTTCTTGGCAGGTAATAGACCCATCACATTCTCCACAAGTTAAAAGCTTTTTATATGGAAAGCTTTTATTTGTCGCATGTGTTCGTTTTGGTATGCCTAACCTTTGTTGAAGCGTATTAAAATCTTTTTCAGTCAGCATTGGCTTGTGCTTTCCCATTTTTTCTCCTTCAGATCTAACCATTAGTCCATAGTAGTATTCATCAGTAATCATCCTATACCAGGCTGATTTGGACAATGGTCTATTACCTCTTTTTGCCCTCTGAATAGTTCTAAATTTCCAATCGTTATTAAGTTTATTCAACGCCTGAATTGGAGTGTGGCTTCCATCGATTATTAACCTCATTGCATCTTGAATTAATGTAAATCTATCTTTATCAATATCTATGTAAGAAGCTTTTGTAATTGGATCAGTCATATTAATATAACCAACTTTAGCCAGTCCCGGCCACCAACCTTGTTCAAATTTTTCTCTATTTCCTCTTTTAACAACATCAGAATTATCGTCTGAAGATTTTTTACTCATCGCAAAATCTATTTGCAACATAAACTTATCGTTTGCATTATCTATTGAGATTGAAGATGGGGTCCTGATTTCAACTAATTTTTTTGTATCTAGCAAATGAATAATCATTCCACCATCAACAGCATTTCTTGCTAATCTATTTTTGTGCCAAACTAAGATTCCATTCGCTTCACCATTACTAATTTTAGAAATCATTTCATTGAATTGAGGTCTTCCTAGCTTATAAGCACTTCCTGATTCTTTATATACACCAACTATTTTTAAATTCTTTTCTTGAGCAAAATCTGTTAATTCTCTGTATTGAGATGATAAAGATAGAATTTGTCTATCTTCGCCCTCCGTACTTTTTCTACAGTACATTAAGTACTTTATGCTAACTTCTTCGTGTTTTATTTGTTTTTTCATTTTATCCTTTTATTAAATACTAATTTTGTTACTTGGTACACTATCTCTTGACTGGAGAGAGTAGCTTCTAAATATTTTTTCGTCAGAAACAGGTACTGGCTTTGTAATTTGACTCATGAATTTAAGAAGATCTTCAGCAAATGCTTCAGCATCATTCATTTCAATATTTGTATTGAAGTAGTTATCAAATGTTTTTTTAAAGCTAGTAACTGTTTCTTTCTTTAACATGTCTATGCAATAAACTTAACTTGGTTACTACTTATTAATTTTGCATCTGTATATGCTTTGAGACTTGTAATATTTTCTTGAGTTTTACTGTCAATGCCGTCTTCTTGTTTAAAAGCTAGGTTTTCAATTCCTATTACTCTTGATCCATTTTCTTTATCTTTATAAACAAGGATTTTGTAAGCACGCAAAGTTTGTTCATCTCTAGCAATATATTTCCACAACCAATTAGAGCCGTCAGGAAATCCTTTTGTGAGAGACAAATTAATAGCAAGTTGGTTTAGTTTGTCATAAAGTTCAGAAGGACTACTTTTCCATTCTTTTTTGTCTTCCATGAAAACGAGAATACACTGTGCAACAGTTGATGCTTCAAATGCTGTTTCGTGTTGCTTCTTAATGTTTGACAGAAAAACATTTTGAAAATGTTCCTGATCATGACCAAAATAGATAGATGCAGTTACTGCACAATGGTAATAATCTGCCAATCGAGGTAATTCACTAATTTCAACTTCATCCTTAAAGGCCAAGACAGCAGAGACAGTATCTAGTAAGGCTCCAAATATTTTTGGCTTTTTTAATGCAAAAGCTTTATTTAGTTCACTATCTCTTTTCCTTTGCGAACTATTGATTCTTTCTAGCTCTATAATTAAACTTCTATCTAGTAAATCTGCCCTTGTTGCAACTTGATCTATTCCATTCATTCCTACAACTCTTTTAAAGAAGTAAAGAATGTCATCATCATTTGTGTATAAGGCTCTTTTGGAAAAAGCTGAGCCGGTTACAAATCTACAAAGAGCATCAGAAGTTTGCCAATTTAAATGGGACACATTATCAACAAAGAAACAATAATTGTGATCGGCTTGACGAATTAATTCTTCTTCTTTATTTTGAGGTGCGAGTAATGGTATACAACTTGGATCTATTAAATCTCTGATTCTTGCAAGCGTAGTACTTTTACCAGATCCTTGAGATCCATGTAAAAGTAAGATTGGTCTAGCTATATCCTCAAAAAAAGTTGTCGGCAGATATGTTTTAAGTAACAAATCTTGATCTTCGCCACGAACATTAATAAATTCATCTAGATCAGAAAGATCGCCACCATTCTCAGGGAGAACTTGTTTCTTTTGATGAGCAAACCTACGAAAAAGCACGGGGGATGATTGTGTTATTTCCCAACCATCTTTTGTAATTTTTATAATATTTTTGTTATCTCCAATGTCATAAAAAATCTCATCATCAACTTTGGCAATTCTATTATAAATTTGTTGATCTTCTTGAGAGCTAAGGGCAATACCTTCTAGAGTAGTAATAGCAGTATTTAATGAATCAGCTCTAAGCACTTTACCTGTATTATTCCAAAACATTTGAGATAAATATCTTTTTACAAACTTTGATTTTATTTGGTAGGCAATAAATCCATTTTCAACTACACAACAAGTATTTTGATGCTGGTCTGTAATAAATTCTGTATCCGAATCCAAAACCATACTAACTAGCATTTTTGCTAAACTATCACTTGGCATTCTGACCTCCTTCTATTTTTATGGTTCTTGGATAAACTCCAATAATCATTGAATCCGTAATTTCTACCAAACATTTTTTATTTCTTAAGCGTTTAAAATTTACTTTTTTGGAATCTGCCATAACTGCTAACTGGTAACAAAATCTAAAGAATTCATTGTTCCCAATGTCGTATCCTTCAGCTTCATGAGCTTTGAAAAATAAAATGTCATGTGAATTAGCTGGTCCAATATGCACTTCAAAAACAGCTATGTGTACTTTTGTTGATAGAGTATTTGTTTGAAAATAATCTAGGAACTTTGCCTTATATTTTTTAATCATTGATTTCCTTTTTATCTTTGTTAATATTTTTTTATACGAACTTATCCTCCTTTTTTGATTCGCAAATATTTTTTACTAACACAATAATAAGGTCGTTTTTTGACCGATAATTGATTTTGGAGATAAAAAGAAAACTGCCTGAGCAGTTACGGACAAATTAGATAAAATATGGAATTATAAAGATGAATTAAGCTTGACGAATTTTGGATCTTCGTGATTGCTTGCGAGTTTGTGATAATAATTCAGATTTTTCTTCGTCAGCTAATGATTCAAATTGATAACGACCAAACGCTGGACAAAAGTCGTATTTAGATCCGTTTACATCAATTATGTATTTTGAAATAAAGTAAAATAAATCGTCTGCCTGCTGAACAATATCTTTTTTAAGTAATTCTGATTTATCCATATCGTCATCAAAGTTTTTAAGATTTAGTTTTTTGTATGCATCTAACAGTTGATCTTTTGAATAAGTAAATTTGATTGTTTTATTTTTTCCTTTAGATAGAGAAAGTAAGGCAAGAATAATTCTTTTAATTCTTTGAATATTAATTGATTTAAATGCATTGAATTTATTGCCCGAAAGTAAACTACCCGTAATAAATACCTGACCATTATTTTCGTATATTTCTAAAGTTTGCTCAAAACTTGGATCAGTTAAAGATTTGTCATATTTTTTTATTAGTTGATCTGAATTAATATTTCTTTCATTTATATCTTGTAGCCAACCATCTAAATATCTTCCATCAAGAACTTGTATGTAATAGTCTTTTGTATTAACTCCATTTATTTTATTCTCTTGTATATCAACAATAGAAATCATTTGTTCTTCAGTTTCTAAGCGTTTTAAATAATCGCCCAAAATTAAATCATCAAAATAATCTTTCAAATATTTATGAGAGGCATTAATTACTAATGGATGACCAATAGCAGTTACCTCATAAATTTGATCTAAAACCATTACTAATTTGTCTAATAAATCTTGACCTGTAATCATAAAGGTATTGTAGTACTTACTATGTATCATGGGAAGGTTAACCTAATATAAAATGAATTATTTTGTTATTTATTAATAACCTTTAAACCTTTGAATATAACTGAACAACAAGCTTGTTTTATATAGTACCCCCCCCCATTATGTTTGTTTAATAAATGTATTTTTGTCAAAGCTGTTGATAGCAGAAATAGCTTCTTGAAAAATTTGCTACGTAAGGTTTTTGGACACTAAAGTCAGTAAAGACACTAAATGATATAAATGTGATTACGTATGTACTCTCGAGAGAATCCGTTTATAAATAAAATCATGAACAATGATTTTAAAAAAATATACCAGACTTTAAATACTATTTTTGATTTATCAAAAGATGAATCTTTTATATACTTAAGTGATGCTAAAAAAATATGTTTTAGAAAAATAAGTACTAATAATAAATCATTTTTTGAAGCAGATATTATATTTTTCGAAAATACATCTAATTGCTTAAGTCCCTCAGAATTTAGAGTTAGAGTTTGGACTAATAACTTAGTTGAGATAATCATGTTTAAGTTATCTGAATTTAGTGAGTATAAAAACATTTACAAATTTAGTAATGGGTATGATATACCTAATAAGTTATTACAGCTTGAGGCTAATCAAGCATTTCTTGGTATTTTTCAATAAATAAAAATTTTACGTATTATTTAAACAACATTCATCTCTGTTATAATTTCTAATTAACACTGGAATGGGTATAATTCACTATTGAGGAATTTTAGGAATGAAAAGAAAGAGTAACATTTTAACAAAATTAGAAAACAAAGAAGAAATTCAAGAATTTTTGGATAAACCAACTCTTTCTATAGCAGAAGCATTAACAGGATTGCTTGCTGATAATGGACTCATACCAAAATCCTATATTTTGTCAGCAGGAAGAATTGTACAAGGAGCAATTAAAGGTAAACTTTTAACACAGTTAGGCCTTGAGCTTTCTGAATATAGAAAAAAAGGTAGAATAAAAGAAGACTACTTTGCTTCACATAAAAATCAAGTAACCTTACTTGAATTGCTGGAGTTTATTGATACCGAAATCCCAGACGAAGAAATATTTAATGCCGTTAAATCTATTTTTTTCGCTAGTGTTTCAACTGACTCTAATGTACAAAAAGAAGAGGTTGCATATCAACTTTTGCTTTTGTGTAAAAAATTGAATTCAATGGAAATTTTGATTATAAAAACTTGTTATGAAGTATATTTAGGAAAGCACATAGATATAAATACAGGAATAAATAGTTATGGTGAGTGGGTAAATGCAATTTCTGAAAAAATTGGTTATGAATTGCCAGAGCTAGTGAGTTCATCAGATGACAAGTTAGTTAATTTAGGATTGTTGTCTTCTAGAAGTTATTCAGATAAATCTGGTATAAATCCAAGTAAAGAATTTAGATTAACTAAATTAGGTATAAAGCTTTGTAATTTTATTACAGAATTTAATTAGGATATTTATGAACAAAACCCTTTTACAAAAAGCACAAGCATTAGCAAATAAAAAAGAACTTACTTCTGACGTAACTGTAGGACATGTTGGTTGCGCTTTAGAAACAAAATCAGGAAAAGTATATACAGGCTTAAGCGTAGGTACTTCTGCAAATCTTGGATTTTGTGCTGAAGTATGTGCAATGGCTCAAATGATAAAAGAGGGCGAAACTGAAATAAATGAAATTGTTGCTACTGGACCTAATGGAGAATTAATTACTCCATGTGGAAGGTGTAGAGAACTTATGTTTCAAATAAATAGAAATAATTTAAAAGCTAAAATCTTACTTGCTGACGATAAATTTATCACTTTAGAAGAACTCTTACCTCATAGATGGCAAGACTATTAGAGCGAAAAAAGAGTCTAGTTGTTCAATTTTCTTTATTATTTGCAAAAACATTGATATCATGTTTGTATGAAAATTACATACAAACACACACTCCCTGCTGATAAGCTATCTAAGTTTGATATCCATAGAATGGGACCAGAAGCCATCAGTCTTTTAGTAAAGTTAGATCACCTGAAAATAGTTATGGCATCTCCTCATGAAAAAAAGGTGGATTTAGTCGTAACCAATACAGATTCAAAACAAATATATAAAATTAAAGTTCTTACTACCAAAAATCCATCTTCAAATCAAGGAGTTGGAACTGGTTTAAGTTGGATGGTCGGTGAAATAGATAAAAAAACAATAAGTGACGACATGTTTTTTTGTTTTGTTCATCTAGTAATTAATAAAGATGAATTAGAATTTAGATTTTTTATTGTGCCAAGTAAAGATGTTTCTGAGTATGTTGAAAATGCATTTAATTTCTGGCTCAATGAGGTAAACACTAGAGATGAGAAAAACACTGTAAAGAAATTTTTACTCGGAGAAAAAGGCAAAGAATATCCCTCTGGGTTTAAAACACTCATACAAGAAGACTATGAAGATAACTGGGATCTATTAAAGTAACGGCTTATCAGTGATCCTTTTCTAATTCTGTTGTCATCTAGAACCATCGTTTTAGCACTTTCTACATTTCCATGCATAACTTATCATCTAAACAAATGAAAATCCTACGAGCGAGGTATCGTTTACAAAGATTTTATAAGTAACTCATTTTAAGCTTGTCTAACTTAACATCCTTGAAAATAATTGGATGAACATAGTAATTTGATTTAGTTAACAACTCTTGATTTTCTCTAGGGTTAGAAAATTTTAGTGCATCCCAGTTAAATAACTCAAAGTCTTCTTTAAGCATATCTACATAAACTGCATCGTCAAAAACTGACTTGCCATAAGAATCAATGAACTCTGTAGTTATAGCTACTTTAATTTCATTCACATTTTCATAATTAAATGCTTCTTCTGCAAATTTTATATAGAACTTCCAGATACTATTAGCCATATCTGTATTGTTGATAAATGTGTAATCTGCTGTTGAAATTTCAGCTACAACAAAACCTGTTTCCTCTTCATAACTGAGTGTCACATCTTGGTCAATCTTATCTTTAGCTAAAATATCCAACCTCTCTTCTAAAGAAAGATCATTTTGAGAGGTCTCGGTTTCTTCTTGTGGTTTCTCTACTTTAACTTCTGTAACTTCTGTAACTGAATCAGTTGGGGGTTGGTCACTAGAGTCATTTGTTGATGCTCCAACCATCGTAACGAAAATTAATCCAATAACAATAACTTTTGCTAGAGTTGGCCATTTTGTTTTCCAAGTTAAATACATCAACGTAAAGGGAAGAAAAATAATTGCTGGAATTAGCTTCCATGTTTTATACCAAGGCTTGGACGATTGAGTGCCGGCTGTCATAACGCTCCTTAAATGTTGTATTTATTAGCAACGATGTGCCTCAACATTGAAAGGACACCCCGTAGTCCTCAGCCGGCAAGCGTCGAACTCGATAGGGATGTCCTATACAAAGTTCGACACTCTTTTAAAGTGTTTTTAACTTGCCGGCTGAATATTGAAGCTATTATATATTGATAATCAGAAAAATACACTGCTCATGATCAATTTATTTTAAAAATTGATTTGACCAAAATTTTTGCTTTTTTTTCAAAATCAAATTTAAACAAATTGTAAAAATAATCTGGAACTAAATTATTATTTAATCTAGATCTAGCTATTTCATTTTGCAAATCTCTATGACTAATATTTGATTGAATATTACTACTTGCTTTAGACACAATTATCTTATCAGCGATGCATTTTAGTGAATGCAAATTACTAGATGCACTAAAGTTATTTTTAATTTTTGAAATAAAAAATGAATAAATTGGTAAAAATAGTGAGCTTATGTATAAAAGATTTTGCAAAAATTCTTCTGAATAAAGCGAAAATAAAATCATGGTAATTATTCCCAATATGAGAAAAAGAAAAATTCCATAGTATTTTCTCAATTTTGAATCCCACCAACAATTTATTTTTTGACAAATGTAGCAGGCAGATGAAAAGTCAATATCTTTGTTTACAGCGTACCAATCTTTTAAATCATCAAAGTTTTTATATTTTTCTAAGTAGCTATTAGAAGCAATTATTATTTCATCAATATCGGGTTTGTTGCCCAACAATACTTTGTTCCATGGGATTTTATATAGTTTACAATCGAATATTTCCTGAATCTTTGTGGCTGATGTAGTCTTATTATCTATTGCGGGTCTTATTATAAAAAGGTCAATAAAAAAGATAAATATTGAGTATACTGCAGCAATGTATTTTACATTTGTATAATATTCGACAACAAAAGCCATTAACACAACTCCTAAAACAGTGAATGTAAATTGAAACAACTCAAGTTTTTTTGCTTCTGAATAAATAAAACGTTGTGCAGCTAAAAAACTCAAATTTTGAGTAATATTTTGATTGTAGTGAATTTTATTGTTCATATTTATTCTTTAATAGTAGTATGCTGGAAATTCGCCAGCAAAGAGTAATTTCCACCATATAAATGCATCTGACGTTTTTTCTGCCATTTCAGCTTCTCTTGCTTTATTTGCTCTAATCAAAGCAGTGTTTATTTTTGACTTAGCTTCAGTGAGTTTAAGAAAGCTAAAGGTTGGAACAATTGCGCCAGATACTCCAGTAGGATCATACAAGGTAGCAAGATTAGTTGAATCTAAATACTTAAAAAAATTACGTAAGTCAATGCTATACAAAATGGAACTTTCACTTTCACAAAACTTAGCAGCTCTCATTTCAAGATAAAATGAAGAAATAGGGACATTGTTGTAATATTTCCATGCTTTTATAAACCTTATTAATGGTTTTAGCTTATAACCAAGTTTAACATTTAGATTTCTAACATATCTTCCATGTATGTCTGGACTTGATTTCATCCAACCTCCATTGCAATCTGGAATATCATAAATGAGCTGACGATCAGCAGTTGCACTCATGTAATCTGCGGGAACAATCTCAGTCGCTTCTTGTGGATTTGAGCCAAATGGCACAACAACTGCTGGACTACTAATATGAACTCCCGTGTTTGGAAACCTTTTATCTAAAGCATCTTTAATAAGTCTCAAGGTATAAGCTGAGTTTTGTTTTAGCACGTTTCCAGATAACGAAGCAAAATAGTCCACATCACTATATCCAGTAATACTGGTGCCGTTACCAAATGAGCCTGATCTAAAAAATCGCTTCAAAGTAAAATTTGCCTTCAAAGAATTTTCAATAGATGTTCTATGTCTTTTTGATGATTCTGATTCTGTACTAGTTGGTGTTAGTCTACTGTGAAAGTCAAGAAATCCTTGATTAATTGTTCTTGGCATTGTTACTATATTTCCTTCTTTAAAACTATTTGATTTGCTATTGGTATCAAAATGATAGCAGTGTTTTGTGTTGATGTCAACATTATGATTGTGGTAAACTATCAATATGAAATATACAGATCTTGGTAAAAAAATTAAAGCTTTAAGAGAATCTAGGAAATTTACAAAACAAGAGTTTGCAGAAAAACTTGGCTACCAATCAGATACAGCTATTCATCTTATTGAACGAGGTAAAAGAAAATTATCTATTGATAAACTTATGAAAGTTGCAGAGATATTTGAGATATCTATTTCAGAATTGATAACAGAAAATACTGAAATAGAAAAGCTAAATGTAGTAACAGCTTTGAGGTCAGATGGGGCATTAGATGAAGAAGACATTGATCAAATTTCTTCTTTTATTGATTTTATTAAGCAGAAAGGTACAAAATAAGTGGACTACAATGATGAAGATACATCATATATTGAAGAGCTTGAGGAAAAGAAGACAAAGATAAGATATATAAAAAAAAGTGCTCAACAACTTGTATCAGATGTCGGTTCAGATGTTCCAATAATTCTTCGTGATATTATTAAAAAGGTTCAAGAACAGAAAAAAATCTCAATTAATTGCAAGCCTATGGATCTTAGTAATAAATTTTCTGGACAAATAGTTATATATGGGAATGCTGTGGGAATTATTTATAATGAAAATCACTCAAGAAATCGACAAAGATTTACCGTTGCACATGAATTAGGCCATTTGATACTTGGACATGAGTTTAAAATTAAACAATATAATGAAATTATAAAATTTAACACTAAATCTCCAATAGAAAGAGAAGCAAACATATTCGCTGCAGAATTACTAATGCCTAAAAATATTTTAACAAAATATCTCAAAGAAAATAAAATCACTAGTGTGTCTGATCTATCAATTAAATTTGAGGTGAGTGAAGAAGCTTTATGGTTTAAAATCAGTTCTGATAACTTGATGAAACATTTCACTTATTAAAATATATTTGTCTTTTAAATTTAAAACTAATAAAAGAGGATAAATAATTGATTTTAACTTGGTCCACACTTCCGCCAGAGTCCCTTGGTTGCTCCATAACTTATCCCCCATGCTTAAATAGATTGATATTATCTGTAATTTTTCTATAAAAGAATGAGGGTCTCAAATAGTTTGTTAATAGTAAAAAATGCTGAGGTATTTTTAAAAGGTGAAATGTTTGGTTCTGAGGTGACTAATTTCGATCGGTTATTATGAATGCCCTCTTGTCATTGATTATGTATAAGTTTAACATGTACAATGTTAGTAAGAATTGTTAAGTAAAATTGAATCAGGACAAACACTAAATGGAAGAATTGTTAACAATTACTGAGGTATGTAACCTCTTAAAGGTACATCCAAATACGCTTAGAAACTGGGATAAACAAGGTCTGCTAACTGCCGTGAGAATTGGCGTACGTGGTGATAGACGTTATCTCAAGCAAGATATTGTCGATCTAGCCTCATCCAATATAGATATGCGTGAAAATTCTGGACCTACGGTGCTTGATTTATTCTCAGGTTGCGGAGGCTTATCCTACGGCTTTGAGATGGCTGGATTTAAGGTGCTTGCTGGGGTTGACAACTGGGATGATGCGTTAAAAACATTTAAATATAATCACAAAAATTCAAGAATACACAATTTAGATTTATTCAATTTTAACTTGGAAGAATTTGAAGATACTGCCAATTATAAAGGCAAAGTAGATGTCATAGTTGGTGGCCCACCTTGCCAAGGTTTTTCTATTGCAGGACATAGGCTTAAGGATGATCCAAGAAATAGCCTATACAAAGCATTTGTTGACTTTGTTGAATTCTACAAACCAAAGGTTTTCTTGCTTGAAAATGTTCCTAATATTTTAGCTATGGATGGAGGTTCAATAAGGGATGGAATTATAAAAGATTTCGAGGCGCTTGGGTACATGATTACCTATAAGAAGTTGTTAGCATCTGATTATGGGGTGCCTCAATCACGAAGAAGAGCAGTGTTTGTTGGTTCAAAAAAGGGAACATTTGAATTTCCTGAGGCTAGTTTTTCAAGACCTGTTACGAGTAAAGAGGCTATCTCTGATTTACCGGAAAATACACTTCAGGATGGGGCTGCATATGTCTCAGAACCCTTGAGCGATTATCAGAGGATAATGAGGGAAGCGAGTTCTGGTATATATAATCATGTCGCTACTGTACATACCTATACTACACAGAGCATAATATCTCTAGTTCCCGATGGAAAAAACTTTAAGAGCCTTCCCCGTGAACTACAAAATACCCGAAAGGTCAACATAGCATGGACAAGAATCAACAGTCAGAAACCAAGTATGACTATAGACACTGGGCACAATCACCATTTTCATTACCAGTTCAATCGAGTACCGACTGCTAGAGAATCCGCACGTCTACAGTCTTTCCCAGATAATTTTATTTTTTTAGGGGGAAAGACAAGTCAATTAAAGCAAATTGGAAACGCAGTTCCACCGCTAATGGCTAAAGTACTTGCCAAGGAGATAAAGGAGCAATATGAATTATAATCACTTAAATCAATATCGAGCGACAATCATACGAGGCAAGGCTAAAAATGCACTTGATGACCTTCTTCCCACTTATGCACAAATTATTGAAGAAATCACCCCTGTGAGTGTAGGTGAATTCCATCATAGATTCAACAAAGCTTTACATTTAATTATTCCTAGTGCGGAAAAAAAGACTTTAGATAACCATAGAACTGAGATTGTTGGAAAGTTATTCGGAATGTACTACGAAGACGAAGGCTCAATATTTATGTCTGAGCGTACTCAAAAGTTCTTAGCCGACGGCGACCAGCCTGCATTTTTCAAAGATTGGTGCTTCAGATTTCAATTTCCTAATGGTCTCGATAAAATACAGACATTGCTCGATAAAATTGAGCATGACGTAAATATACGGCCATTCTGTTTTATAGTTAAATTAGTAATGGATGCATATCAACAAGATATTGTCTTAAACCAAAACGAAATTGGTTATTATGCTATGAATAACCTTGATGTGCTAAGTGGAACAGCAACCACAGATGAAGTGATTGATCAAATCAAAGAGGATCGAAACAGCCGAATCACTAGAAGAGTTAGCTACATAGGGAAAGCTGAGAGCTACAATAGTCAGCATATTCGTGAACAGCTAAATTATCTTGAACTAGCAAATCTTATACGCAATAAAAGTGGCAACATCTTCCCTAACTTAAAGGAAAAAAATGCTCTCGAAGAGTTTGCACAAAATGCCTACAGTGTCGGGTTTAATACAAAAAAATATGACCTTGATAATGAAACAGAAAAAGC
Source organism: uncultured Pseudomonadales bacterium (assembly GCA_964437755.1). Classification (GTDB taxonomy): domain Bacteria; phylum Patescibacteriota; class Microgenomatia; order UBA1400; family PJMF01; genus DAOLOF01. The sequence continues at coordinate 19,921 of CAYTIA010000001.1, forward strand.
ACGATTTTATCATGACTGGCAGGTCTACTATTCAAGTATCACAAAAGGAATAACTGAAGAATTTTCCACAAGTATTGAGGCATTAGAGTACGACATAGATGAATCTGGGAAACAGGTCACAAAAGCATATGCCGTGGATACTATGCTGATTGGGGATGAAGGAGAAGCACTTGTATATGATTATGAGAAAAAGCGTGTGGGGAAATATGATTCACGCCTTACTAACAAAATTCATATGCTAGGGAAGACAAAGGGGTTGGGATATGACATACAGTCGATTTTTGCAGATGAGAGTGAAGATCCAGAGTTTGTAAAATACATTGAAGTTAAGTCAACTAAAAGAGTAACCTCCCCTGATAAAGATAATAACGAGTGGACTGACACTCTTAATGTTACTCGAAACGAATGGGTAGCTGCTCAACAACACCGTGGCAGTTATGAAATATATAGAGTATATTTCACACAAGCTGGACCTGAAGTTTTTATTATAAAAAACCCCTATGAAAAGAATGAGAATAAAGTTATTCGCACAATACCAACAACCTATAGGCTAGACTTTAACGCAGAAGCTATAGATAAGGCGTTCACTTATGCCTAATGCAATATACAGTGTAGTATCACTTTTTGCTGGATGTGGTGGTGGCGACTTAGGTATGAAGGGTGGCTTTAATTATATTAACAAAGAATATAAATCCCACCCTCTTTCATTTGCTCATATTTCTGACTTTGACAGACATTGTGTAGTTACTCTAAATGCTAACTTTGGAACAGCGGCAGAACACCTAGATGTTCGGGACCTGAGCTTAGATGGTTATAGTGCTGACATAGTTGTTGGTGGATTTCCATGTCAGTCATTTAGCACTGTTAATCCTACAAAAGATCCTTATGACGACAGAGCTCAGCTCTATAAGGAGATGCTCAGGATTGTACGACAGACTAAACCGAAAGTAGTGATAGGCGAGAATGTAAAGGGTCTTGCAGTGCTAGATAAGGGAAACTTTTTAAAGCGAATTGTTAAAGAATTAGAAGCAGAAGGTTATAAAGTTAAGACCCAAATACTCAATGCTGCAGATTACGGCGTGCCACAAAAACGTCAAAGACTGTTTATTGTCGGTGTACGAAATGATATAGGTATAGAGTTCATGTTTCCTGAGCCAACTCATATAAATAATTGGATTCCACTTTCTAAGGTAATAGATAGTCTCGTGCCCAAAGATGATAAATACTATTTCAGCAAAAGGGCTGTTGAAGGAATGAAGAATGCTAAAAACAATATGAAACGAGGTTTGGCACAGAGTCTTGATGGACCATGCTTAACCATTACATCTCATTTAGCTAAAGTAAGTTTGAATTCTAGAGATCCCGTTCTCATGGTTGACCCAAAAAAAGAATTATATAGACGATTCACTGTTCGTGAGGCGGCAAGAATTCAATCATTTCCTGATGATTTTGAATTTCCTGTTAGTGATCATCAGGCTTACAGACAAATAGGCAACGCTATACCACCAGTTTTAATGTGGAATATAACAAATGAAGTGATAGAACTCCTGAATAAATATGAAGAGAGAAGTATAGTAAATAAATCTAAAAGTATCGTTTAAGACGGCTAAAATATTACCATCTTATGCTCCAGCAGAGTTTTGGGCTGTAATTTAATGATAGTAAGCCTAAATTGGATTATTTAATAAAAAGGATGAAGAATTAAATCTTAAACCAATAAAATAGGTTCTAACTTGGTACACACACCTCCGCAACAATCGAAAAGTTATGGTAGATCCGTCCTTTTAGCTAGAATGGGTTGATGGGGCTTGCTAAATTTCCTTGGTTTGAAGATTTTTCATTTAAAAAAATAATTTATTATTTCATTTAACGTCAGGGATATACTAAGTTTTTCTGGAACGTAGTGGAAGAAAAATTTGAGTGAAGCAAGAGCCGAGAGCTGAACCGCATATCCCTTGTTATACGAGGGTGAGGAGCTATAGCGACGAAAGCGCAGCGTCCCCTTGAGCGTTTAAGTTTGGGCCGTTATTTTTTTCCATTCCATTCATCAAAGAATTCTTGAAGAAATAATTCCATAAATTTATGTCTTTCATCAGCCATCTTTTTTGCTGTTTCTGTGTTCATATTCTCTTTTAATTTCAAAAGTTTACTATAGAAATGATGTACTGTTGAGGGATCTTTTTCAGATTCATCAAAGACTTCTCTATCAAAAGGCTTTTCTGGAATCCACATTGTTACTTGATTTGCTCCTCCAAATGAAAAAGTTCTTCCAATTCCAATTGCACCAATTGCATCTAAATTATCAGCATCTTGTAAAACTAATGTTTCAATATCATTTACAGTTTTTCCATTTTCAGAAAAATTGTATTCTTCATGATATTCAATGCAGTGAAGAACTTTTTCTTTTTGTTCTTCAGTCAAATTAGTTTTATCAAGAATTTCTTTAACTTTTGGTAATGAATCCTTTGGAGAGCAAAATTTTCCAGTTTCCTTTTGAATGATTCTATGAACATCATGTAGAAATGCAGAAACAGCAATAATTAATTTATTACCACCTTCTTTTTCTTGAAGTGTTAAAGCAGTATTCATAGTACGCTTTAAATGATAAATATCATGCCCACTACTTTCTTCATGAAAAAGAACTTTAACTTCTTCTTCAAGCTGATGAATTATTTTTTTCATATAATAAACAGATGAATGGTTATTTAATAAAATTTCGTTTAGGCCCAAACTTAAATGTCGTATAACTCTTTTTTATACGAACTGTTTTCACAATTAGTACAATTTCAGCTTTATTATACGCTTTAATCTCTAAAATAGAGATAAATAAAATCAAAGATTCCTCAGTACACTCATTCAAACTATAAACACACAACTTTTCCAAACAAAACGAGCTATGAGAATCAGTTACTACAGTCCCAAAACCATCTAATGTTATCTTTTTGCCTTAAAAAAGTATTTTATTTATAAACAAAAATCATTTGAAATAATTTTTGTAATAGTTCCAATCTCATCCCATCTTGCCCGCATCATTTCTAAATCTTGCTCTTTGTTGAAGTTTCCAAATGGTTTCCATAGCTTTGTTAGCCTGGTAGAGGTGATTTCTCCATCAGCAAAATTGCAGTTCCAAAGTACTGATTTCATTAGATCTCTTTTTACCTCATCATCAACGCCATTAAAGATTTCAGATAACTTTATAGCCTGGTTTTTAATATCTTCAACAAGTTCCAAAGTTGAAATCATGTTTTTTGATTTTGTTAAATGTGACATTCACAGTGATTCCGTCAAGAATATAACTACACGCTGCAAGATTAGAACAAAAAACATCCAAACCAAAATAAATGGCACTCCATACGCTATTTTTTTATTGATTTTTTTTGTATACAATGACTTTAGTTAGCACACTTTTATCACAGATAATAAATACAAACTAATAGTAATTTTTTATGACAGAAGATTTTGATCAGTTAGTTGACCCATCTTTATTAAATACCACAATTCATCTAGATGGACCACCAAATAGTGATCAACATACAAAAGACAGTCAATTGCAAGATGCTGCCAAGATAATTGGATTGAGTTTAAACCAGCTAACAGCGTTTTCTCATGAATGGGGAATAAAACCTGAGGGATTAGTGTTAGTTGCAAAAATTATCAACCAGAACAGACCTATTTTTACCTATCCAGATGGTACCCCAAAAGGAGATATCGGAAAGATTCCTGAAGGCTTTATTATTGATTATTTAACAACAAAATTAGAAGAGCGTCGCCAACACTTGGCGAATATAGGGCTTACTAATAATGAACTTGAGTCTTATGACAAAATGGACGTAAATAAATTACTGGAAGAGCTAAATCGCCTCTCAAGGTTGAATATGAGTGATCCTGTAAAAGTTCAGAGAATAGCAGAGGCTATTAAGTATCTTAAAGAAACTAGTTGGCTTTGGAAATAAGCTACCAACTTAAAAAGTTTTGTACTTATTAATCAATTAAAATTAGGACTCAAGTTGCAACTGCTTATATCTATTTGCTCACACTAATTACCGGAGACATTCAAGAACCATGTGCTGAAGAGATGTTTGCGATTTAAATCTCATCTCTCCTGTCCAGTCAAATACCCTTTCTTGTGACAACTCCCATCTGTGATGCTTAGTTATAAACCTAAGACAGTTCTTTCAGTAATATATAAATAGCTAAGCGGGATCAAACTTAATCTCCTTTCTGATTACCGCCCCCCTACAGCGGACTAACAAGTTATAATCAAATTATTAACAAAATATGAAAAAAATATTAATTGTTTTTTTTGGAATAGTTTTATTAATTATTGGAGCCTACTTTATATTGAGGAATAATAAGATTGAAAATTTGAATAATGAGGAAGTTGTCTTTCAAGATACATATGATATCTCTAAAGAATATCTTTTATTGCGCTATCGCACTGATAACATTTTAGAAAAGGCAAGAAAATACCCCGACTATGAAACTTGGGACAAAGAGATGTCTCTATTAATTGAAGACTGGGGAAAACTTGAAAAAAAATCTCAAGAATTAGGAGAGAGTGCTAACAAACAAGCGGATTTGGCAGCAATTAATATAAAACTTGTACAAACAGCCAATGCTTACTCTGCAAAAGAGATATCAAATATCTACGACAAAGCACCAAAATTTAAAGGTATCGCTACACTAGCCAATCATTTGGGCGTAGATGCTAAAAGAGCGCAAGTAATTTTAGACAAAGCTCAGGCTGAAATAAGTTCAGGAGTTTTTTCTGAAGAAGGAGATGCTTTTGAGACGCTAGAACATACTGCTATAGTTGTTAAGGATGGCTGCAAGGTAACAGGCTTTGTTGGTGGAGTGATTTTAACTGGTGGTGTTGCTGGACTAGCTACTGCCGGCACATTGACCACAACTACAGTAGTTGTCGCGGGTGTAGATTTAGCATTAGAGGTAACTGAGGATGGAGCTCAAATCGCTTTTGGAGACAGAAATAAAGTATCTTCCTTTGTAAAAGATGTAAGAACTGTTACCGAGCCCATTGCAAACATTTTGACCATCACCAATATTCCCAGCAACCTTGGCAATGTATTTGGTAAGTTTGATGCAGTTATGATTGGACTGGAACAGTTTCGAGAATCAGCCCAAGAAGGCAAGATTATTGGAGTAGATCTTACAAATTTTGAATATCAGAAACCTTATCAAAGAATTCGCCAAGCCAAATATCCGGGAACAGTTACCGCCGCAGAAATGGAAATGGCTGAAGTGGAAGCATGGTTACAAAGTCTTAATAAAAAGCTGGAACCCATGACTCAGACTGAAATAGAAGACTTTTTATCAAATTCATCAAAAGATAATGAACAAGAAAAAATAATTGAAGGAAAAGAAAGTGAATCTAACAAGCTTGAAAAAGAAGAATCTCAAGAAGTTCATCAATCACAAGAATCTTCAACTAATCAAATTACAACACAAGGAATAGCTGGCAATTATAGTGGTAGCGCAACTCTACAACATGTTGAGGAAGATATTGAAACCCCTGATAGTCTACCTGTGACGCTGCAACTCAATGAGAACGGAACAGGCACAGTAAACGTGAATGGTTTTGGTGGAGAGGCATCTTATGCAGGCAATATAGTAAGTTTTTCTGTGACAATGAAAGAAGGCGGCGCAGTTGTCAATTGTTCTTTTGATGGGAAAGCAAGCAAAAATGGTAACCAAACAGTGATTAATGGAAACATGTACTTTTCCATGATGGGAGTAACCTTCGCTTCATATTCCTGGAGTGCGCAAAAGTAGGTGCCTATTATGAATTTTCCAAACTAATTAAAAATATACATTTTTAACTGTTGACAACCCGTCTTTATACCTATACCATAGGTATAGGTTATTATACAAATAATATTTTCAACAAGACATTATGCACAACCAAAAAGCCAAGCAGAAAAAATTAATCGCTCTGAAAAAGGCAAGCAGTTTGCTAAAAAAAATCACACAAATGGTTGAAAATGAGCAATACTGCATTGATATTATGCAACAAAATTTAGCTGTGATTGGCTTACTAAAATCATTTCACACACAGGTAATGGAAGCCCATCTAAAAAGTTGTCTCAAGAATGCCATTGATTCGAATGATCAGCAAACAAAAGAAAAGATGTTAAAAGAAATCATGGCCGTTAACAATTTATTCAACCGCTAGGTTGAGAAAGGAAGCTATGATAAGAGCAATCACTCTTTCATTAGCATTATTAACTATTGGAGCTGTCTCATTTTTCTCTTTTAACTCAAGAAGCCAAGAGGTATTAGCAGTGGATAGCTCAACACCGCCAGCCGCTAGTTCATGTCAATGTGGTACCGGATGTGGCTGTGGATGTTCACAAGGCCTTGCGTGCAACTGCCAAAGATAAACATTAATTGTTAGATTTTCTTAATAAAAACCCCGCTATTAATTATTCAATATATAGTGGGGTTTTGTATTACAGCCTTTTTAACAAATGTACTTGTATCCCATTCTCACAACTAATTATTTTCTCTTCACTCGCCTCTCCAAATAAAGTCAACTCATCGAACTTCGTTTCTTTGTGAATATAATTTGATTGATCAGCAACTACCATCATTAGCTCTGCAGCTGTTGGATCATTTTCCACATATTTCATCTGGCAACCATGCCGAAGTGCCATGTATCGAAATTCAGGCCCAGTATGATACCGATAATGCTTGCTTTGAACACTCACAAAAACAGGTTCGTCAATCTGAGAGCAGACTAACTGAAAACATCTCTCTATCTGCCCATATGATCTTGGAGCAGATTTAATATATGACATAATTTTTTTCGGTCTTAGCCACCAAACCGACAAAGCCAGTGCAACCAAAAACAAAATTTTTTGCAATCTTTTTTGAGTTGAAACTAAAATATCCGCCATTATTATGTGAATGAAAGCTAAGAATGGAAAAATATAATGAGCCTCAATAGTTACCGGAAATATTAGTGAAATCATTGTTGTGATTAATAGCAACCAAATCGAAAACTCTGATAAAGAAATTATGTCATTAATTTTTTTTCTTTTTATGAACTGTAACCAAGCAAATCCAAGTATTAAAATAAAACATACGATTACAAAATACCAAGGAATCTGAAAATCAAACAGATATTTCCCCATACTCTCGAGTTTATATTGAAGAGTAAGTCTCCAAGGATCCATTACCAATACTCTACGACCAAAAACCCTTTTAATGATTTGGAAATCATATCTAAACTCAAAAAACCAATAAGGCAAAAACCAAAAGTTGCCAGTAACAAAAACAACTCCGATTATTTTCAGCAAATTTTTTCTTAACATAATTATCGTCATAACTAAAAATACCAATAGAGCTGGACCTGCCGAAACACTCATGGCGATAGCAAATGTAATGCCAATGGCAAATATCCACAACCATTTAGCACTAAACTTAGTGAAGAGTTGATAAAAACTCAAAGTTGCCACAACTACTGCCAACCACACAAAAGAAGGATTCCATATATAACGCTGTTGTGTTATTAGTTGCGGATGAATTGCGCCCAGAAAAATACAGCTATAAAATATCCAGAAAAGTTTTTTTTGCTGAGTCTTAATTAAATACAAAGAACCAGCAACAAATATTAGTACATGAAAAATAAGTGAAGTGATATGAGAAGAAAGAAACCAACCTTTAGACAGAAAAAAAACAGGAAATAATAAATAAAAATAAAAAGCGCTCTGATTAAATGGCAAAGCACTATTTTGCGGACCTAAAAGTGGTGGTTTACCAGATTGTTGCCACTCAATAAGATACAAATAATCTCGACCGATATCATTTTGAAAAAATAGAGAATCAGAGATTTTATAGGTACGAAGAAAAATAAAAAGTAAAATAGTAGTAAATAAAATAAAAAAGTAATAAAATTTTTTATTGTCGGTGACTTTTATCATTATTAATACAATTGAGTCTAGTTACTTTATAGCAAGCTTAAGTATATAATTTTTTATTAAATAATAATTCTGCAATGGAAGCGCGTATAAAACAACAAGCAAATAATGATAGGGACCCAAAAAAACCTGAGCGAAATTTATCTCAACAAGAATTATTGAATTTAAAAAATGAAACGCATCCTTTGATAAGACAAAGAGAAGAACGGGAAGTTGTAAAGGTAAAAGCTCAAGATCTATTAGTAGAAAAACCAGATTCAAAAAAAGAGAAGCAACGCGAAAAAAACTATGAGTGGGCTAAACCTCCAGCCTCAGCTGTCTCACGTGTTAGAGAAGTGATTTTAACTTATGGTGGATACTTCCAACACCCTTTTTCCACAATGTCTTCAGAAAAAATTCGATTTTTACACTATCCTCAAGTAATTATGAGTATACCGATCGGTGCTTTTGCTTTATCGTTACCAACGGTAAATACATTCTTGCCAATTTCTCCTAAAATATCTATAGCTATCATAGCAACATATGCCGCTACTGTTTTGTTTTCTATTTATGAATCTATCAAGGCTAAAAAAAGTGCGCTAACTCTTAGAGGTTCACTTGACGTTATTCAGATCATTTCACGAGAAGAAAGAAGTTTTCTAACTGGGGAAAGTATTCAAATTAACGATATCATTGGAGAATTTCACTGGAATCCTCAAAGAAGACCAGAAAATTGTGATGAAGATGACAAGCTTTTAGTACTAAGCACACTACTTAGCTTCTATCAGTCATTTCTTGATCTATCAAACAGAATTAGAAGAGATGATCCAGCAGTAAAATGTTTCAAAGCCTTTACAATAACTTCTGATATAGTAAATGATCGATATTTAAATTTTGGAGGAGAACTTACTACTTTTACTGACAATCCTTTTCTTGAAAAGCTTGATCATCTCGCCTCAAGATTAAATCTATTCATGAATAAAAGATATTTACAGGCACTTTCTAAAAAAGTGAAAACCTCAAGAGTTGCTTGGTTTACACCACAAAGTATCTCATCAGATAAAGCCAACGAGTATCTTATAGAACAGGTAGAATTACTTGAAGAAGCGATAGAAAATCAAAGAAATTTAACAACTACACCTCAATCTTAGTAAAAAAATAACTACTTAACACCAACAAGATACTTGTTATCAGTCCTAGCACCAAAAAATCCCAACTCAAACCAATATGACTGCTACCAAGCATTATTTCTCGCAGCGCGTCTACTCCATAAGTAAGAGGGTTAAATCTTGAAATTAGTTGCAAAACTTGTGGAGATTCTGCTAATGGAAATAATGCTCCTGATAAAAAGTAGGTGGGCATCACTAAAAAATTCATGATCAATTGAAAACCATGAAAATCCTTAAGCAAAGAGGCAATGCCAGTACCCAAAGCACTATAAAGCAAAGAAATTAAAAACATAATTAAAAGAGCTATTGGCATCAACAACCAGTTGATTGGTCTAAAACCCAAAAACAAAGTCAGCATAAAAACAATTGAACCCTGAATTAATGAGATTGTTGCACCTCCAAGCACTCTTCCTACGACAATTTCTAGGCGAGAAACAGGCGCAGCCAAGGTTTCTTTTAGAAAGCCAAACTGTCGATCCCAAATCAACTCAACTCCATTAAAGATTGCCATAAACAAGATCGCCTGAGCCATAACTCCAGGAGCTAGAAAGTCGATATAACTTCCTCCTTGAGTGCTCTTATACATTGAACCCATACCAAATCCTAATGAAATCAAAAAAAGTAGTGGCTGACCAATAGAACCGATAATTCTTGATTTTGACCGCCAATAACGTTTAATCTGACGCAGCCACATTATATAAATGACACGTATTTTGATCATATTGATTATTTCTTGTTTCTTTTCATTGCACTTATACGCATTTTTTCCAAACTTGAAATAATTTCCTCACGAATATCTTTTCCAGTAATCATCAAGTAAGCTTCCTCTAAAGTGTTTGTGTTTGTAATCTTCTTCAACTCATTTACGGTACCTGAACCTACTATCTCTCCGTGGTCGATAATAGCAATATAATTGGCCATCTTCTCAGCCTCTTCTAAGTAATGAGTGGTAAAAAATATAGTTGTTTGATACTTTTCATTTAGTTCATGAATATGCTTCCAGATTTTGTTTCTAGTTTGAGGATCTAAACCTAGCGTTGGCTCATCCATAAAGAAAATCTGTGGATGATGGAGTAAGGCTCTAGCAATCTCCAATCTACGTCTCATGCCTCCTGAAAAAGTTTTTACAAAACTATCCTTTCTATCCCATAAATCGACGATATTCAATAACTGCCTAATTCTCTTGTGGATTTCATTTTTTGGAACTTGATACAAAATAGCATGAAAGTACATATTTTCCATGGCAGTTAATTCTTCGTCTAAACTTGAGTCCTGGAACACTATTCCAAAAGACTGACGTACTAAGTTTTGCTGAGAAACTGGATCAAAATTGTTAACAGAAACTGTTCCTTTAGTAGGTCGCAGCAAAGTGGTTAAGATTTTAATGGTAGTTGTTTTACCTGCTCCGTTTGGACCCAAAAAAGCAAATATATCTCCCTTCTTCACAAAAAAATTAAGATTATTAACAGCCGTAAAACCATTAAAGTTTTTGACTAAATTTTTAACCCTAATAATCGGTTGCTGATGCGAAGATGAAGTCACTGGTTTAGATTTATTATTAGACATTAAATTTTTTATATAACCATAATATGCTCATGAACAATACTAAGAATAATCAAATAAGAACTGGGAGTGCAAGCTCTCTATTTACCATCATCATATTATAATTATTTCGGAATACTTACACAAAACAATGAACCATTTCCTAAACTACTTTTTACCACTATTGAGCCTCCATGCATTTCTACAATTTTTTTAGCAATAGCTAACCCGATTCCAGTGCCAGCATGTTTACTTCTAGCCTCATTACTTCTGTAAAATCTTTCAAAAATGCTATCTACTGTTGTTGAGTCCATACCAATACCATTATCCTGAATTTTCACTATCGCATCTTGAGTATTACTCATAATCAAAATATTAGCTTTTTGACCTAAATCAGAGTAAATAATTGCATTATGAACAATATTGGCTATCGCCTGTTTAAGCTTATCCTTGTCAGCTCTAATCTTAACTTTATCTTTCTCTTTAATCGTAATTAATACTTTTTGTTTTTTAGCTATTGGCTCGAGAGACTCAATCACCTCTTTTATTAATTCATTAATACTAATGACGCTCTTATTTAAGGTAAAATTTTCAGACTCGATTAAAGCCAATTCTCTTGTTTCTTTGGAAAGCTTAATCACTTGCCTCACCTCATCCTTCATTAGAGAAAGAATCTTTTTTTGCTCTTTTTTAGAGCCAATAATCTCATCCTCAAAAGCTTCAAGATAACCATATAAACTTGTTAATGGTGTGGATATTTCGTGAGAAAAATTAGCAACAAGATCCTTGCGAAATTTTTCAATATTTTCTACCTTCTCAAAAAGATTGTTAGTTTCATCAATTAACTCTTTGAACTCATCATTAGTTTTATAACTAATTCTTTCTTGATAATTTCCTGAGGAAAATTTTCTACTTGCCTCAATAATAAATCTAATTGGTTTTAATAAAACTCTAGTCACTACCACACTTAAAAAGATAGAAAAAATAACAGCTATGCCTCCAGAAATTAGGAGAGCTTGTTCTACAGATTTCAGAAAAGTCTGTCCTGCCTCATCTCTCAGACAAGTTGGCAACTCTTTATTATGAAGATTACAAAACTGTGTAAAATTGTCCTGAATTATTTGCTGATTGAGAACACTTGTAATAAGTGTAGAGATAGCAATAGCGAAAATAAAAATCAGAATAAGTTTTACTTCAAATCGCAACTTCATAAATCCTCATTAAACTTGTAACCAAAACCACGGACACTTTTTATCATCGTTTGATTATTATCAAAGATTTTTTTTCTCAATCTTGAAACAATAACATCTATTGCTCTTTCAAAGACTTCGTCAGTTCCATCAATATAAATGGCATCAATTAAAGAATCTCTTGAAAAGACTCTGCCTGGATTAGTCATAAAAAGTTCCAGCAATTTGAACTCCTTCAGAGTTAAATTAATCTTCTTCCCTTGAGAAAATATCTGTTTATTTTCAACCTCTAGAGTTAAATCGCCCCTCTTTACAGAATCAAATAAACTTTCAACTCTTCTAAAAAGCGCATTTACTCTTGCCACCATTTCTTTTGGACTAAACGGCTTGGTAATATAATCATCAGCTCCAGTTTCCAAACCCTCAACTTTATCAAGCTCTTCTTGACGAGCGGTTATCATAATAATGGGAATTGAAGATTTTTTTCTAATTGCTTTTGCAATCATAAATCCACTTGTTGAAGGAAGCATTAAGTCAAGTAAAACCATATCAATTTTCAATGAATCAATACTATTAAGTACATCCCTACCATCTCTATTCACCCAACATTGATATCCTGCTTTAGAAAGATAAAGTTTTATTAGATCAGCTATATTTTTGTTATCTTCAACAATTAAAACTTTTTTACCCATATAATTTTTAAGACCAATCTTTTAGTAATTAGGTCTTATATTGTATCTCAATCGATGAATGAAGGCTAAAAGTTAGCCAAACATTAACAACTCAGGTTTTAAAATCAAGATCAGACCTATTATTATCATCAACACCCCTCCAACTATTCCAGAGTATTTTGAGTATTTACTGGTAATACCAGTGGCATGAAAAGTTTTAACAGCCACAAAAAAGATAAATAAGTCATCAAACATAAAAATTACTGTATAAAGAATCAAGTATAAATAGTAATTAACAGTAGATAAATTTGCTGATGCTAGTAAATTTGTGTAAACTGCTGGTAATCCTGCTGAGCAAACCACTTCAATAAAATTAACTGAAATCGCAAGGATGACCATTCCTATCACAGCAACCCATATATTATTTTCTTTGGTTATCTTCTTAATACGCTCCATAATAGAAGCTCGCTGTTGAGAGTTAGTTACATGACATTCACCCTTACTTGTTAAAGCATTTTTTACATGTACTGAGCCAGTTGCCAATGCAACCAATCCAATAGCAATCTTAATCCAATATACATAACCAACAAACTGAAAAAAATTAAACCAAGCTGACAGAAATACAAAATAGACAAGTGCCGAGGTTACAATAAAAACAGTGCCCAAGATATACAGTTTTTTCTTATCCTTCATGTTAATCAGCATGGTAATAAGAAAAATTAAAATCCACATAGCACAAGGATTAAAACCATCCATAAATGCAATGATTATTGTTATCACCGGAAGTGAAAGATCCACCAAATTAATTTTTCCAAATACAGGCAACTCAATTTCCTGAGTATATTTATCTTGATTGCTGTTTTTTGAATTTATATCAGTCTGATTTTCAGTTTTATCTATACTTTGGAGTCTATCTTTTTCTATCGGATTTATAATGTCAGAAACTAGATCATCACATTGATTATTTAAACAATAATCAATTCTATTTTTAATATCTTGGCCAGTTGTAGCATCGCTCCCATAGCCAATTATCGGTTTATCACCGATAATGGTAAGCGGAACTCCCCCCCTTTCTAACTCAACAAACTCGGCCACTTGATTAAACAGCTCTGAATTAGTGCGATCATAATAAATTTCATACGAATAGATATTTATTGAATCTTTATTTTCAGCTGAAATTTCTTTAAGAAAATCTAGTTCTTTTTCACAATGAGGACAGCCAATTCCATAAAACATATAGACATTGACTGTTTTCATTTGCGCATTAGCTTTTGTTGAAACAAAACCAAAAAACAAGATAATCAGCATAGCTGATAACACTGTTCTTACAATGAACTTCCTCAAAAAATTTCCCATATTAATAGTTTTTATATTTGTTGATAATCTCAATTAATTTTTTCTTCTCTATTTCGCCGTATTCACGATGAATCTCTCTCTCATTTTTATCTAGAAAAATAAAACAGGGATAATCGGTGATTGAGTATTTTTCAACAAGCTCTGTCTCTTGATCTACATCATAATATACAGTTTCTAACCACTCTAGTTCCTTCTCAATCTCGGCAAAGATTGGTTTCATTACTAGACAACCAGAACACCAAATAGCTCCAAATTTTAGAATTTTCATAAAATTTTCTTGTTAATTCTTGATGTCAACTAGAAACAAGAAACATATTATAAAAAAAATGTTTCAATATTATTGCAAACATTGAACTGTTAGTTTTCGATGAAAAACTTTTGAGCTAAACAATAAGCTTAAATGACTGCCTCGAACTCTATTGAGGATTCCATGATAGGATTATTAAAAGCCTGCCAAGCTGAACCCCCTCTCAAAAAAATCTCTAAAAACTCGTTCCCTTTTTCACCAGTTGAGCCAGGAGCAAAAGCTAACTCTCCATCCTTTACTTCAAAGTTCCCTGTTGCGAAAGTAGCCAATCTTTTTACTTGATTAAGGATAATTTTAACTCTCGTACCAGCCTCAAAGTTAACCTGATTGCGCTTGATAGTAGTTTTTAAATTTCCATAACCATCAGCAAAAGCTAAAAGATTCTTCGGGATTTCTGGTATCAAGTCTTTTGGTTTAAGATCTTTTCCAACATACTTGCTATATTCCCCATGCAAAAAACCTACTACAGCTTGTGGATAATAATCTCTGGATCGAAACTGGGAACCAGCATTTGAAACGGTCACGAGATTCAACTGTTTTATCTCATCTTTGACAAAAGAAAAACTATAACCAGAATTTACAGCCACTATTTTTGTTCCATTATTAAGTACAGCATAAGTTAATTTTTCCCCTTCATTATTCTTTCTTTCTTGCTTTGCATCTTTTCGAGGAGCAGTGTTCGCATAGATTATGTAATCTGAAGGCTGCTTCCCCCTTGAAAACTGAGCAATCCAATAGCCGGTTGCAACCGTGGAAAAAGCGGGAACTGATGTTGGTTGAATCTCCAAATCCTTATCTAAAGCTTTTAACCGCTGAATTACTTCGCTAAAAGCGGGATCGCCAACTCCATAATCAGCAATTAGTTGAACAAAAGCTTTCATATTTTTCCAATCGTTGAATAAATATATAAATAAAAACCAAATTAAATTAATTCAGTTAGTTTCCGATATACGCCACCATACTAATTTCCACATTAGCATTAAGAGGTAACTGTTTCACACTCACCGTTTCTCTGGCTGGATAAGGTTGACTCATAAAACTGTCATACACTTTATTAACCTCAGCAAAGTCAGCCATCTCAGTTAAAAATATAGTTGTCTTAATCACATTGTCAAAACTCGCCCCTGCAGCCTCTAGAACTGATTTAAGATTTTCCATCACTAGTCTGGCTTGATTACCAGCATTGCCTTCAATTAGCTTACCGTCAACAATCGCTATTTGTCCTGAGGTATAAATAAAGCCATTAATTTTTATTGCTTGAGAGTAAGGTCCGATTGCTTCGGGAGCTTTGGGTGTAGTTATCTGTTTTTTCATAATTTCATTTTAACATCATCTTTTGCACTACCACTTGGTCAGTTTTAATCATTGCCTCAGAAATATGACCAATATTTTTTAATGTTTGCTCAATAGATTGAGCTAAAATACCATTGTCAGTAGGAGTTCTCACTCCTTTCATAGCCAATAACGCACTCTCAACAGCTACACCTGATGCTGTCGCTAATTTTAAAGCACAACCTTCTTTAGCTCCATCACAAATCATGCCAGTAATATTCGCCACCACATTTTCCATTGCCCAAGTAATTTCCTTCTCTTTACCCCCAAGGTAATAAGTTAATCCCGCTGAAGCTCCAACTCCTGCTTTTACAGCACAGCCACACAAAGCTGAAAGTTCTCCAGAATAATAGGCAACGTAAGAGGTAATTAAATGAGATAAAGCCAGTGACTGCATTAATCTTATTTTTTGTTCTTCTGAAGATATTTTTAGTTGTTCTGCACCGATCTTATTAGCTACAGCAATAATTGGAACTGTAGCAGTAATACCCTGATTTCCAGATCCAGCGGTACTCATTGCTGCCAACTTTGCCCCTCCCATTCTGGCATCACCAGCAGCAGCGGACAGTGATTTAGCGTAGTTAACCAGATCATCAGCTAAAGAGCCATCGTTAATCATCTCCACAAAAGAATATCCTAGCCTTAAACCATGTTTTCCTTCCAGGCCCTTATTGCTAAGCAGTGTATTCATCTCGATGTTTTTCTGAAGAAGTTGTTGTGCTTCTTTAGGCAAATCTTGAACAGCCGCCATCATCTCTGACAACGATAGTTTTGATAAAATGTCCAACTGATTGTTCTCTCCAGCCTCTTGTTCCTCAAAACTATTATCTTCATATAAAACTCCGTTTGAATTAGCAATATAGCTAATATGTGTGTACGACTGAGTAATTCTCGCCTCAGAAAATTTTACCTCGGATTGTTCGTTGAAAATCATCTTAACTTTTACATTAAGACTTGATTTTCCAGTCCACGAATCTACCACCTCAACCTTGAACTTGACCCTTGATTTTAATACTTTGGCCTTATTAATAATTTGAGAGTCAACTTGAGAAAAGATCGTCAGCAACTCATCTTTTTGATAATCTTCAATAGAAGAAAGTATTCCCAAAGATGCAGCAAACTCTATTCCCTTTTCCATTTTTGACAACATGCTGTCTGGCATCGGAAGATTTACTGATTGAGCATTCTTAAAAATATTTCTATCAAGCTCAATCTCGACTGTTTCTAAATGATCAAGTAATTTTTTATCATTTTTCTGGAGAGTTTCTTCTTTAACTGAATCATCCAGAAATTTTGGAACTCTGCCTTGAGCAGCTAAATAAGCCACACTACCAGCCAATCCAATCACCACTACGTCGGTGCATCCAAGGGCTGGCTTAACATTATTTGTTAAAAATAAAGAAAGATCTATTTTTTTATCCATAATCGACCATTATATAGTTAAATTTAGTAAATATATTGATTACACATACGCAATCTACTATTATTAATACATGAATTCAAAAAAAGCTGGCTTTACTTTAATTGAAATTCTAATTATTGTTGTCATTTTTGCCATCGTCGCCATTGCTGTAATCTCTGCAATTAACCCCACGGAGCTCATTAATCGAGGTAGAGATACCAGCACGCTTCAAGCCGTTTCACAAACTTACTCTGCAGCAATTAGAAGCAATACTATTCGGGGTAATTTTCCCATTGAATCAGATCTTTCTGGAGTAGCATTAAATTCACAAGATGGTCTTGCTTTTATTGATAAGTTACTCGAAACAGATGAGATCAAAGAAAGTTTCTCAAACAACCAAGAATTAAATAATATTTTTCTTTCGGCAAAGGTTGAGAGTCAACAAATATATTTATGTTTTCAACCAAAATCACAGGCATTTTACAATCATCCCCTGAGTGGTTATGACAAATTTGGACAGGAGATTGAGCAATGCTTTGCGAACGAGTGCTATGTGTGTGTTAATGGAGATAACATCAGCCTCATTGGTCAACCGATAGATCCTGGTGCAAGTAGACCAACTCCAACACCGGCTCCTCCGCCAGAAATTGCCTGGCACAGAGCCACCACTGGAAACAACTGCAATGATTATTGCCGCTCAATTGGAAAATCGTGTACAGAAGAAGAAGGAAGCTGTCCAGTTTTTTGTTTTGTGACTTCTGGAGGAAATCAGGTAGAAGCCAGATGGGCAGACATCTTTGGTATTAAAGATCCTGCCACAGGTTATTCTTGTTGGGGTTCTTATTCTTGTTCTACAACATTTAAATACGTTCCCCTAGCTGTTTTTAATGCTAGATGTTGTTGCAAATAATTAATTATTAATATCATCTATGAATCCACTACTTCTAATTATCGGCTTATTACTTTCAGGTTTTGGCATTTACACTTTCAACAAAAATCAAAAATTAGCTAAGAATGGTGTAAAAACCATGGCGAAGGTTATTGATATCAGTGAGCAAACAGATACCGACTCCGAAGGGTTTAGTTCAAAATCTTATTACCCAGTTTTAGAATTTGTTGATCAAGATTCAAAAAAACATACCTTTAAAGGAAATGTCGGTGGTGGAAAAAGAAAATATCACCTAGATCAAGAGGTTGAGATTATTTTTGATCCAACCCATCCAGAACAAGCGCAAATGAAAAGCTTTGTAACTCAGTGGATCATGCCAATAGTCATTATTATTGTGGGTGTAATGCTTGTTGTGGGTGGAGTTGTTAGTAATTAGGATATATGAGCGAAATTGATGGTATCAAGCTAAGACAGATTGAGAGTGAGACGCGCAGTGCTTTTAGAGCTCTGTTTACAAATGGATATGAAATTACAAATGTCACTGACACGGCAGTAACTGCTATAGTACAAACTGCCAACGGTCCTTTTGAAATCACATTCAACCCCATTACAAGACATATTGAGAAGATGATAAGAGTGGATTACAAGTAAATGCTTGTCCGTGAAATTTTCTATTCTTGTTTACTACCAACTCTCATTCCCAAATAAATACTTTTTGGTACAATAACTCCCTCTGCATTAACCTCTCCAAAAGCCGTTATGTACTCTCCAGTAACTAAGTCGTTAAGAGTTCCTACCACTGTTTTATTAATTAAGGTATTAGCAGAAACAATCATAAGCTTACTACCACCATTAGGAAGACTAATGGAAAGTAATTCTCCATCAAGATTAATTATTTCCCCCATAATTACATCTTCTCCAGCTGGATTACTCTCAGGTCTTAACATTACTCTCTCTCCTTTTTGCCTCATCTCTGGAAAGTCTCCAGATTGTCTATTAGAAGTTAACGTTTTTTGTTGATACTTCACTCCTCCAAAAAAACTTCCCACTCCAACCATCAACATCACTAAACAAGAAATGATTAAGTTTTTATTCGTCATTTTTTTAAAAACTAATTATTAATTACTCGTAACGTAAAGCTTCAATGGGTTGCAGATCGGCTGCTTTATTGGCAGGATACCATCCAAAAATTATGCCAATTAAGGTCGACACCATAAAAGCCAATAAAACAGATTTTGTTGAAACGGAAAAAACAGAGCCAACAGATAATGAATATATATACGAAACAAATATTCCCAACAAAATACCTAAAACACCGCCAGCAAAAGTTAATATCACCGACTCAATTAAAAACTGCAAAGTGATAAGTTTTTTTTTAGCTCCTAAAGCTTTCCTTAAACCAATTTCTCGAGTACGCTCAGTGACCGTCACTAACATAATATTCATTATCCCAATGCCTCCAACTAACAATGAAATAGCAGCAACTCCTGATAACATTGAGGTAAATGTACCGCTAACTGCGGTAGCAGCTTCCAAGATGTCTTCTTGAGAAATAATGGTAAAGTCAGCCAAAGAAGGATCAGAAATTTTATGTCTTTCTAAAAGTAAATAACCCACTTGATTTTGGGCTCGTGTCATAACTTCTTGAGAGCTAGTTTCAAGATAAATATTGCTCACATAATCAACTCCATAGAGTTGTTTTTGAGCTGTAGTTAATGGGACATAAATAACATCATCAAAATTCATAGGACCAGAACCACCTTTTGCCTCAGTGACTCCAATAACCAAAAAAGATTGTCCTTCAACTCTAATTGAGCTACCCACTGGATTTGCCCCTTCGAATAGATCTTCAACTACCTGAGGACCAAGAACTGCCACTTTACTCAACTGACTTAAATGTTCTTGGTTAATAAAACTACCAGATTGGATCTCTATTTTTCTAACATGAGAATAACTTGGAGTAATACCCATAATTTGAGTGTTGGTATTGTTTCTACCAGCAATTACCTGAGATCTTCCTGAATAACTTGGAGCAACATTTGAAACTGTTGTTACTAACGATGATTCATCTATTGCTAGAGCATCGGCATAGGTGAGCGTTGTTCCCCCTCCAAACGCCCCCCTTACGCCGCTGGTTGTTTGAGCTATTGGCGAAATAGTTAATAGATTTGCTCCTATTGACTGAATCTGAGATTGGACAGCTTTTTGACTTGACTCTCCTAAAGAAATTAGCGATATCACACTGCCAATACCAATCACAATTCCCAAAATAGCTAAACCTGTCCGGATCTTATTAACCACAAGTGTAGCAATAGCTTCGATAATAAGTTCGTAAATTTCCATTATTTGTGATTAAACATCTTGTTTTATTTTTGCTTTAGCTAACTTCTGATTGAGATTAATTGAATCGTCAATAATCTCTCCATCTCGAATAGAAATAATTCTCTTGGCATGATTGGCAATCTCTTGTTCATGAGTAATCATCACAATGGTGTGACCGCGATGATTCAAGTCCTGAAAAATTTCCATAATTTCTATTGCTTGATTAGATGCAATATTGCCAGTTGGTTCATCAGCCAATAATAAAGTTGGATTTAGAGACAACCCTCTAGCAATTGCTACTCTTTGTTGTTGGCCACCAGAAAGCTGGTTTGAGTTATGGTTAGCTCTATTTTCTAAACCAACCATTTTTAATAAGTTAATCGCTCTTTTTTTTCTTTCTTCTTTGGATATACCAGCATAGGCCATCGGCAGCATTACATTTTTTATAGATGATGTTCTGGACAACAAGTTATAAGCTTGAAAAATAAAACCTATTTTTTGATTTCGAATCTCAGCCAGTTCATCTTCAGACAATGAAATTATATTTTTCCCATCAATAGCATAATCACCAGTTGTTGGTAGATCCAAAGCACCTAATATATGCATTAAGGTTGATTTTCCAGAACCGGAAGGACCCATAATAGCTACAAATTCACCACGATAAATGGAAAATGAAACATCTTTCAAAGCTAAAGTCTCGATTTTTCCAAGATTATAAATCTTTGACAGATGAGACACTTTAATAATTGGATCTTTCATTAAACTTTCTTGATAAAAACTACATTAAAAATTATCTGATCATCATTTGAGTCATCCCTCCAGGAGCACCCCCTTGCCCTCCAGTTAAACCTCTAGTTGATGTGCCCGTGCTACCAAAAACTGAACTTTCGTTAGAGTTTTTTACTGAATCATCATTATTTAAACTGGAGATAACTTGAGCAATAACCTCATCACCTTCTGATAATCCAGATTTAATAATCATTTTTGTACCATTGCTTTCACCCACTTCTACTTCAACAGAGGTAGGTTGTCCATCTTTCATTATTTGCACCATTGAGCCTGCAGCTGTTTTAACAGCAGAACTTGGCACTAACAAAACGTCAGAATAAATCTCTGTAATAATTTCTACATTTACTGCCATATTTGGATAAATATTCGCTGTTGAAGGATCGATTAAAATTGTTACTGGATAGGTAGTCACACCTGAATTAGATGAACCGCTGGTGTCAATTGTTAGCACCTTTCCAACAAACTGCATTTGTGAGAATGCATCAATAGTCAAAGAAACTTTCTGATTCGCTTTTACATTAACAATATCAATTTCTGTTAAATTAATGGTTGCTTGTAGTTGCCCGTCTTTATCTTCAACTTGACCAATTTTTTGTGAAGAAATAACTAATCCTGAATCAGTTGAACTTGCATTTGAGCTGGAAGAGTTTGATGATTGATTGCTATTCTCAATTACTGCTCCTGGAATCAGAGCAATGTTGCTAACCACTCCTGAAGAAGGGGCTATAATAATCGTAGAAAGTTCTTGGTAATCTTTATAAGCTGATGCTATTTTTGCTTTAGCTAATTGAATTTCAGAGTCAGCATTTTTGTATTTTAGCTCAGCTTCAGAAAAAACCAATTGAGCGCGCTCCAATGATTTATCAATAATTACTTTCTGCGTATCGGTATATTCTTCATTTGTGTTTGGATCAATTAAATTGTTATTCTTGTGGTCAATGTCATCTTCAGCATCAAGAATATCCTGTTTAGCTTGCCACATAGCAATATCTGCCGTAGCTTTATTTTTTTGGGCAGTTAGCAAACCTTCTTTTGCGTCAAGATAAGCTACCCACGCAGTGGCACGCTGTTCCTGAGAATATTCGTCTAAAATAATCTCGGCGATTTTATCTCCTCTATTAACAACATCTCCATTAGTTACAAAAACAGACCCAATTTTTCCTGATGCTCCAGTTGTAATATCAGTGCTATTGCCTGATGATATTACTCCTGATCCAGTAATTGTCTTTATTAGAGTTCCTTTTTCTACTGAGGTGGTTAAATATTCAACTTCATCTTTTGAGGAGGCTGTAAGCTTTGAACCCACTAACCACAAACTACTAATTCCAATTATCATTAAAATTATTACTGTCTTTGGTTTAGATTTAACTAATTGTGATAAAAGATTTAGTTTCTTTCCAAAAAGTTTATGTAGGTCAAAAAAATATCTTTTCATGAAATGAATCTTATTATTTTAAGTTGAGAAATCGTTGAATTTTTTGCAACTGCCAATTTTATGCAAAAAAAATTATTCTCAATCAATTCTCAAGAAAACGATATAATATAGTTAAATGAAAATTCTGGTTATCGAGGACGAAAAAAAAGTTGCCAAATACATAAAAAAAGGGCTCGAACTAAAAACCCATAGTATAGATATCGCGTTAGATGGTGAGACAGGATTAGATTTGGCCTTAGACGAAAATTATGAGTTAATAATTCTTGACAGAATGTTACCAAAAATAGATGGTATTAAAATCTGCCAACAACTAAGAACTTCTAATATAAAAACTCCAATCTTAATGTTAACTGCCAAAAATGAAATTGTTGATCGAGTTGAAGGTTTGAATTGTGGAGTTGATGATTATTTGGGAAAACCGTTTTCTTTTGACGAACTGTTGGCAAGAATTAACGCTCTTGGTAGACGACCCTCACAGTTAACAAATAATCAACTAAAAGAAGATAGTTTGACGTTAGATGTTTTAAATTTTGAGGTGAAACGAGCTAATAAAAAAATTGATTTAAGTAAAAGAGAATTTTCCTTGCTCGAATATCTAATGCGCCACAAAGGACAGGTACTCAGCAAAAACCAAATCACAGAACAGGTATGGAGCTATGAAAGTGATGTTTTGCCCAATACTGCGCAAGTGTATCTTGGTTATTTAAGAAAGAAAATTGACCAAGCTTTTCCTAAAGAGACTCCCCTGATTCACACCATTAGAGGTTTTGGCTATAAATTTGGTAAAAAATAACTTCGCAATGAACACATTCTCATCAGCTAGAGTGAAATTAACCGTTTGGTACACACTAGTTTTGGCTGTCATCAGTATTGGATTGAGTAGTCTTTATTATCTGAGGACATTACAAATAATAGAGATACAATACCACCAATTAAACAGAAGGCTTTCAGGTCAACCAGGACAAATGAAAGTTCCAAGACAATCGTCTCAAGAATGGACTCTTCCTGAAAATCATCAAGAAATTCTCTCATCTGAGTTTAATAGTATCCGTTCCGAGCTGTTTCAAAAAATATTAACTATCAATCTTCTAATAATTATTGCTGGAGCAGGAGGAAGTTTGATATTATCGGGAAAAACATTACACCCAATTAAACTCGCTCTTGATAAGCAAAAACAGTTTGTGACTGATGCAGCTCACGAATTAAAAACACCCTTAACAGCTTTGCAAACTTCAATTGAAGTGAACTTAATGGATAAAAAGATTAATCAAGACACAAAAAGGGTTCTTAAAGAAAATCTAGAAGATGTCGCGCAGCTTAATTCTCTTACTACTCGTTTATTGCAATTATCTCATGCAGAAGAGAATGGTCTACCTAGAAATAGAAAAGCAGTTGATTTATTAGTGATTTCTGAATTAGCGCTGAAGAAAATGAGACCAGTTGCTTCTAAAAAAAATATCAAACTAAAAATTGATACGGGGAAATGTAAAAATATTAATGTTTTGGGAGATGAAGAATCACTATTAGAAGTAATCATAATTTTGCTTGACAATGCAATCAAGTATAGTAAAAAAAACAGCGATATTATTCTTAAAACATCACGACAAAAAAATACTAGAATGATTGAGGTTTCTGATCATGGTGTTGGGATAGCAAAGAAAGATATAGACAAAATATTTGATCGTTTCTATCAATCTGATACTTCAAGACATAAAAATTCTGACAAACAAACAGGAGGGTATGGACTGGGATTAGCTTTAGCCAAACAGATTATTGAAAATCATGGCGGCAAAATTGATGCAGATAGTCAGTTGGGAAAAGGCAGTGTCTTTAGAATAAAGTTCGTTAACAACGTTAATGATTATAAATAGTTAACTCATCTTTACAATGGGCACACCCTTCAACTTTTTTGTCTTGCTTGGCAAAATCAAAGCCTGTTCCCCTGTGACAACCTATCTATAATTTATTAATGTGTTACGCCAGGGGGATTCCACCCAGACCCTCACTATGATTAGTTCCCCCACAGCAAACTAACTGGGCATAATCAGAATGAAACTTGCTTTAAGAACAATTGAGAAATAACTATTGCCTATTAAATTCGTCGATAATGCTGGAAAAAGGCTTACCCCCTGAATCATGAATTTTGGCTAAAGATTGATAAAAATCAGTTTGAATTGCTTTACCTTCTTTAGCTAATCCGGCACTAATCAAAGATTGACAAGCTTGCAAAACAAATAGAATATTAATTCTACCCGATGTGTAAACATCACTAAAAAAAGTTGCACAGCTAGTCAAACCAGCAAGCGAAGATGCTTTAGCCATTAATAGATAGTCTTGAGGAGTAGCTGACGAAATAAATTCACAGCCAAAATAATACTTAAAATCACCAGAGAGCGTTCTATCCCAATCAGGTAATTCTCTATCGATGATATCGTCAATCAAACTATTAACTTCTCTTAATAACTGAATAAACGGATGTTTCCAGCTTGTATCTTTTCCCTCTCCACAATCACATTCTCCATTCCATCTAATTAAGTTTCCATGAGGACATGACCAAGCAGTTCTTTCAACTAACCTAGCCTGAGGAATATTGTCAAGATTAAGTTGCTCTAAAGCCATCTCTAATGAAACTGGATGAACATTAAAACCAGGGAGACTTGTAGATAACAAATATTCTAAAAACAAATGAGCCTGACGATCATGATGACCAAAAGTTTCACCATCGGTCCAAGCTAATAATGATGAGCCTTGAGGAAGAGTATTAACTCTAGGCATTATTATTTCTCTTGCAAAATCATCTGCGTTCTCCTTTTCGTGAAAAGCTAATGATTGAGAAACAGGTCTATCAAAAGGAAATGCCAATATGAAATCCCCTGATCCTAGTTCTACTTTTACCACTGTATTATCGGCTGGATATCCATCTTGCCTTACTATTTGTTCTGGAGCACAAAGGATTCCTTTATACCTCATTCTTTTAATATCTTTTAAAGTTGGAGTGTCAAGAGCTGTTTCTGGAGGCCAAAACCAGTCAGGCCACTTACCACAATCTTTGTAAAACTCATTTCTGCCAGCAGCTATTAGCACTGATCTATCTCTCGAGGACAGGTCTGGCAAAATTGGATGCAAAAACGGATCTCCAACACCTCTTTCTCTCATAGCTAACTCAAGTTGAGCAAGTTGTTCTTGACTAAGATTTAACTGTGATCTCAAAACACCATACATATCAAAAGCTGTGTTGTCTAAAATGCCTAATTCAAGTTGGGGGAGATAACACTCGCCAGCAATTCGATCAGTCCAGTTAATCCCATCAGCAGTTGAACTAATTCCTGCTAAAAGTTCATGCGAGGCATAGCGAGGGGGTTGATAAAAATGTTGCCCAATTACCACTAATTTTTCTTTAGTCATCAGTATAATTGTTCTTTATTCATTAATATCAAAGTTGTTGCATGTAATTTTTATCACCACATTATATATAAATATATTTAATTTCGAAAAAGTAAAAAATACATATCTTATGGAATTAAAAATGCTTAACAAAATATCTTAGCTTGGACCTTAAAAATAATAATTTTGTTAGTATTCTATAAAGTTAGCTGCCACTTATATTTCTAAAAAGAGCATCGTTTATTAACGCTACCTCATAATATGTGGTTTTGTCATAAGTTACCGTAAGAATTGCTGCTTTTTGAATCCCATTATTATGAGGATCTTCAGTAATATTTGCATCTAGCCAAGTCTTATAATAATTCCAAAATTGCACAATAATAGATGGATTATCTGCATTTACTTCTTCATAAGTGTTGAAGTCTGCTCCACTCTCATCCAATAAAGCGGCAAATCTTTCAAGAGCTTTGGTTCTCAATTCTCTAGCTTCTCTAGAAGATCTTGGTGGAAGTTGATTTTTAATCGCCTCGCCAAACAGTAGCTCTAAAGATTTCATAATACTGATATATGCTAAAAAAATTACTTATTCACTTAGAGTCGGTTATTGTAACAAAATATATCAGGGATTTCACTCTCAACCTTTTCTCAATTTTAATAGTTATATTATCCCTAATGTTTGTTCTAGACAAACAAATCATTATCAATTAATTATTGTTGCTTTGTTTAAAAGCAACTGAAAGGTAAAAATGATTAATAAAAAAATCGCCTTATCTCTCGCCACTTTTGCTGCTGCTGGAGGACTAGTCTTTTCAGCTGGAAATGCACAAGCATTTGTTAGTGAAAATAACTCAGGGTTTTTTGCTCAGCTTGCTCAAAAATTTGGGAAGTCTGAAACTGAAGTCACCCAGATCATGGAAGAGACTCGACAAGAAAGACACACCCAAGCAATGCAGGGTTTTGAAGGTAGACTAGAAAAAGCTGTTATGAATGGAGAGTTAACTGCTGAACAAAAACAATTGCTCGTTGAAAAGAGAGCAGAGTTGCAAGCTAACTGCGATTCAAGCGGAGAAAGAAAACAGCTTAATCACGATGAGCTAACTTCTTGGGCAGAACAAAACGGAATTGATCCCTCATTCTTAATGGGGAAAGGTCCAGGAAATGGAGAGGGACTAAGACTTGGAGAAAATGGTCAAGGCAAAAGAATGTACGGACAAAATAGATAATAGAAACCGTGTTATTATCAAACCAAGTAGCACCCCGCTTTCAGCGGGGTGCTATTCATATAAAAAATTTTCTAATACACAACCTCATCCCATAGAAAAAACTGCATAAAAATAAGCTAAAAATGAAATAATTATCTTTATAAAAGTAATAACTTCAATCTGTGAAGTCAGTTTAAAATAATAAAATTCTCTTTTGATTAATTCTTCAGTTTCGGGAGTATCAATTTCAGACCTGTCAATTCTTTTATGAACCCACATTTCATAATATTTTGTTAAATACGGAGCAACTAAAACTACAGCCAAGTTGATAATAAAATTATTCGCTGGCATCATCTTTAATTCTCCAGAAAAAGGTCTAAGTCCATATGACCCAAATCCCATTTCGATAAAAAATGAGAGAAAGGTTAAAACAACTCCAATTACCAAACCAGCTAAAAATGAGTAAAAATAAAGTACCCCAGATATAAATATCTTGCTGAAAACACTCTCTCCCCTAATTTCACAATTGATCTTCATAAAGTTTTCTCGTTATTAGTTTAATTTTCAGAATTATCTTCAATTTAATAATTTTACTCCCTGCTGACTACTTGTTGCACATAATTTCTCACCCCACTCCAATTATCAGCGCCATCTTTAGGAATAAGAATAAATGCTCCTGTTGAAGATTTACTTGAAACCAACACATTTTCTGTACTAATTACGCCCTCTTGTACTTGGTAGTTGTTTATTAGTTTTAAAACAGGCAATAAATACTCTACCGCTTCCAGATCAATATCTGTTGTAATATTTTTTGAGATTTCTGAGTATAATTTGGGAGCATCTTTCCAAAACTCTAACTTAAACAGTTTATCTCGAACCGCCTTTAACAAAGCATGTTGTCGCTGACTACGCGAAAAATCTCCGCCCGCTGAGCCATGTCTGGAGCGCACATAAGCCAGCGCATCTCCTCCCTCCATCTTGTTAATTCCTTGAGGAAAATATAGATGTTCATACCGACACTCGAACTGTCTTTCTAACTCGAAACCAGACAGCTCAGACGATAATTTTGCTACTTCTTCAGGTGATTTTCCACAGGTGTTTAGTTCTTCTCCCGCGATTGGATACCACTTATCTTCTAAAGTCTCAGGAACATCGACCTCGATACTGGCAAGAGGTCCACCGACAGTTCTTTTAAAGCCAACAAAATCAGCTGCTATAAAGTAATCAATCTCTAAACCGGTAATGACTTCAGCCATTTTTTTAGCTACTTTTCCCCCGCTGGCAACTAAGTTTGATTTATCTGCTCCCATTGTTAATGATTGATTGATTTTTGCTTGAGAGCCATTAGGTAACTTTACCCATAAATCACGAGGAATCGAGATCATGGTTAGTTGATCAGTCTCAAAATTTAGATGAACAAGTTGAATGGCATCTGCTAAAAAACCACCCTGATGACCTGGACCACCGTATCCAAGTAAGAGAACTGTTAAAGTAGATTTATTGGATAAATCAACCTGATGATCATCAACATCGACTGAAAATAGATTATCTTCTATCTCAATTGGTTCTTGACCATGACTAGCTTTAGAAAAAAATGAGTAAGAAATACTTGCTGAAGCAATCAAAACAGCAAATAATATTATTATTAAAAATCTATATTTTTTAATAAAACTGATATTATTTAAATCTATTCTCATTTTATTACCTATTTTGCCATGGCTTTCTTTCTTAAGTCTTGAGGCATCTTTTCAATTGCATAACGAAGAGCGGTGCGGGGCATTTTCCCTTTATTATTCATCACATAATTAAACACTTCTTGCTGATATGTTTGACTGGCTACTTTTAATAACCACCCGTAACCTTTTTGCACCATATCTTCTTTATCGGTGAGTAGTAAATCAGAGATCTTGAAAATCTCGGTTAAGAACAAGCCCTTCCTTGCTGGCACAATCAAACTTACAGCCGACCCTCTTCTTACCCATCTATTTTTTGATTTAGCCCATAATAAAAGCTCATTAATTAATTCTGGAAAGATCATTATTATTTCACCCACTGTATGATTGCAAAAAGTATCGCAAGAGGCCCAGTTGTCAACATAAGTTTTTAACCATCTCTCAAAAACCTTAAAATCACTTTTTTGGTACTGTTTTCGTAAAGCGTAAGACCAATCACAAGCAACAAAAGACTCTTCCATATAACCAGATTGCCAAAGATTTTCACATAAATCAAATATCTCTTTTTTACTCTTTGATTGGACTTGCTTTATAAAATCTTTACCAATCTTTTTTACTATGGCAGATTTAATACCATAAACCTTTACTGGCTCTTTGAAGAATTTTTGAGCAGTATCTTGACCTTCTTTATCTAAGTTAAGTTGAAGCTCTTGACGAAGAGAGTTTAATATCTTCATTTTTTTCTCTTCGCTAAAATTAAGGTATTCTCAAGCAAACTAGCTATCGTCATTGGACCAACCCCTCCAGGAACTGGAGTTATATAACCAGCTATTTTGCTAATCTCTTCATAATCAACATCACCAACTAATTTATTGCCAACTCGATTAATCCCAACATCGATCACTATTGCACCTGGTTTAATCATCTCTTTTTTAATTAAATTTGGCACACCTACCGCTGCCACAATTACATCAGCAGATTTACACTCGGCAGTTAAGTTAACAGTTCGGCTATGACAGATCTTTACCGTAGCATTTTCTGCTAGCAATAACAAAGTAACTGGTTTACCAACCAAATGACTACGACCCACTACCGCAACTTTTTTACCCTCAAGATTTATGCCTGTGCTTTGGATAAGTCTAATAATCCCTTTTGGGGTACAGGCTGCTAGTTGTTCATTCATTGGCAACGCTTTTTTTTGCAGGATTAATTCACCTAAGTTAACTGGATGAAAACAATCAACGTCTTTGTTGGGATCGATAATTAAAATGGCTTTTTTTTCATCTAAATGAGGTGGTAATGGCATCTGAACGAGAATGCCATTAATACGATCATCTTGATTAAGCTTTTGGATCTGTTTCTCTAGTTCTCCTTGAGAAGTGTTGGTTGGCAAAACAACTTTTCGTGAATAAAAGCCCACCTCAATACAAGCCTTTTCTTTTGAGTTTACATAAACTCTTGAAGCAGGATCTTCGCCCACTAAAACAACTGCCAAACCTGGTTTTTTCGATAAGGTTTTTACTTGCTCAGATATTTTTGCTCTCAATTCTTGAGCTATTTTTTTACCATCAATTATTTTTGACATATAATTTTTGTTTACTACTTAAAACAACCCTACAGTTTTACCATTCACGTCAACATCAATCATTTCTGAAGCAGGAACTCTTGGCAAGCCAGGCATTCTCATAATACTACCAGCAATCAACACAAAAAATCCCGCGCCATTACTCAAACTTACTTCGCGAATCGTTATTTTAAAACCTTTGGGAGCTCCAAGCAACTTAGGATCATCAGATAAAGAAGCTTGAGTTTTAGCAACACAAATCGGTAGATTTTTAATCCCCCAAGATTGATATTTCTTTAGATCGCTCTTTGCTTTTGAGGTCCACTCAACTCCATCAGCCCCATAAATTTCAATTGCGATCTTTTCAATCGCCTTTTCTGGTCCTATATTGGAATTATAAATATATTTAAAATTGTTGTTTTGTTCTATCAGCTTGAGTACTTCCTTAGCTAACTCCTCTCCACCCTTACCACCCTTGGCCCAAACTTCAGACAGAGCTACTGTCACACCTTGGCCTTGGCAATATTCAGACACTAATTTGTAGTCTGCAACAGTATCGCCAGTAAACTTATTCAATGCAACTACAATCGGTACTCCAAATTTTTTTAGATTTTTAATATGTTTGCCAAGATTTTCAATCCCCTTACTCAAGTCGCCACCACCATGATGTTTTAAAGCACGCACCGTTGCTACTAATACAATTGTATTTGGCTTTATACCTCCAACACGACACTTAATATCCATAAACTTCTCGGCACCAAGATCCGAACCAAAGCCAGCTTCTGTAACCACAATGTCGGCTAATTTTAAAGCCATGCGAGTCGCAATTAGCGAATTACAACCATGGGCAATATTAGCAAAAGGTCCTCCATGAATAAAGGCTGGAGAGCCCTCAAGTGTTTGCACCAGATTAGGCTTAACAGCATCTTTAAGTAACACGGTCATTGCTCCAGCAACTTTGAGGTCTTTTGCATACACCGGCTTTCCATCAAAAGTGCTCGCCACAATCATTTTTTCAAGTCGTTTTTTTAAATCTTTTATGCCTGTACTCAAACACAGGATAGCCATTATTTCTGAAGCAACACTGATAATAAACCCATCCTCCCTAACCTGACCGTTGCCAGCACCAAGACCAATGGTGATAGAGCGTAAATTTCTATCACTCATATCCATACATCGTTTCCAAGTAATTTTTTTTGGATTAATTCCAAGTTTATTTCCATAGTGGATATGATTATCTATAACAGCCGACATTAAATTATTAGCAGCTGTAATTGCGTGCAGATCCCCAGTAAAGTGAAGGTTTATGTCTTCCATTGGTAATACTTGAGAGTTACCTCCACCAGCAGCACCGCCTTTGATACCAAAAACAGGACCAAGTGAAGGTTCTCGCAAGCAGATCATAGATTTTTTACCCAAACCCCAAAGTGCTTGACCGAGACCAACAGTTGTGGTTGTTTTACCCTCTCCTGCAGGAGTAGGAGTCATGGCAGTAACCAAGACTAACTTACCATCTTTTTTCTTATCTAATTCTTGCCAAATTTCTTCACTAATCTTTGCTTTATGCTGTCCATAGTATTCAAGATATTTTTCTTTTATACCAATAGATTTAGCAATTTTGCTAATTGGTTGTAGTTTAGCAGCCTGAGCAATATCAATATCTGATTTCATAAATATCCTTTCTATTAAATATGTATTTATGTAAAGAAGACCAAATACTAGTAAATCTTTGGCAACGGATACTTCTTACACAGTTCTTTAATTATTTTTTTTGAATCTTTGACAGCTTTTGATTTTTCGATCATCTTTTTTCTAACTGAAGCCTTCTTTTCTTGATCCGCTTGAATCTCATCTTTTAGCTTAATTTCAGCAAGATCATCAACAATGCTGTTCATACATTTGGCTATGACTCTCATTTCTTTGGCACCCATTCCTCTAGTAGTAATTCCTGGTGTTCCCATTCTCATCCCAGACGGATAAAAGGGAGGATTTGGATCATGAGGAACAGAGTTTCGATTAAGAACTATATTGGCTGCCTCAAATGCTTCAGCGACTGTATTCCCTAAAAGATTCTTGTTTGTTAAATCAATTAAGATTAGATGGGTGTTGCTACCGCCAGCCACCAAATTAAAACCATATTTATTTAACTCATCAGCTAAAACTTGACTATTCTTTACAATCTTAGCTGCATACCTCTTGAAACGAGCTGTTTGTGCTTCTTTTAATGCAACTGCTATACCCGCTATGGCATTCATGTGTGGACCCCCCTGTAATCTTGGAAAAACCGCTTGGTCAACTCTTTTAGCTAACTCTGGATCCTTTTTTAGACCTTTGTTTGTAACCATAATCAAAGCACCTCTTGGACCTCGCAAGGTTTTGTGAGTAGTAGTGGTGACTAAATGAACATAGGGTACAGGACTTGGATAAGCCTCTCCCGCAACTAGACCCGCTAAGTGAGCAATGTCAGCCATTAAAAAGGCGTTAATTTTTTTAGCTATCTTAGCAAACCTTGCCCAATCTACCTGAAGTGGATACGCAGTTATTCCTGCAACAATCACCTGTGGTTTTTCCTTTAGCGCCAGCTTCTCAATCGCTTGATAATCCATCTTGCCGTCTTTTCCCAAAGTATAAGAAACACTCTTGAAGAACATTGAGGAAACGGAAACCTTGGCACCATGAGTTAGGTGTCCTCCATGAGCTAAATCTAGCCCCATAATTTTATCACCGGGTTTAATCATGGCAACGTACGCTGCTAAATTAGCCGGAGAGCCTGACAAGGCTTGCACATTAGCGTGAGGGACACCAAAAACTTTTTTTGCTCTTTCAATCGCCAAAGTCTCAATTTGGTCAACTACCCCTTGTCCTTGATAATATCTCTTAAATGGATAACCCTCAGCATATTTATTGCCCAGACAAGAACCAACAGCATCTAAAACAGCTTGAGAAGACATGTTTTCTGACGGGATCATCATTAAGGTTTCGGCTTGGCGTTTTTCTTCTGCTTTAATAAGAGAATGAATTTCTGAATCAGTTTGTTTGAGATGTTTCATATGAACTCCTTGAGCTAATAAATAATTATTTTACAAAAAAAGCAACCATTTTGGTTGCCAGTAGAGATACAGTTTATGAGATATGATGATATATATTTGATATTATTTTTATCAATCATCTGTAACCATTATACCGCAGAAAAAGATATAATCTAGTCTGATATATTGGAGCAATACTATCAATGATTAAAGATAAAAAAGCCTCTATTAGAAGAAAAATGAAGATTATTAGAAATAATCTTTCAAAAAAAGAGCAACTAAAAAAATCTGATCTCATTTTAGATAACCTATTCTCGCTAGCCGAACTAGAAAAAGCACAAACAATCTTTACATATTTGTCATTTGGCAATGAGGTTGACACAGAAAAAATAAATAAAAAACTGTTAGAACAAAATAAAACAATCTGTGTTCCTAAAATAATAAACAAAAATATTCAACCGATAATAATTTCTGATTTTGGAAATCTTGTAAAAAATGGATATGGCTACTTAGAACCAGTTTATGATTATCCTATAACCGACCATGTTAATCTCTGTATTACTCCTGGGTTAGCCTTCACTAAATCTGGTAAACGACTGGGTTATGGAGGAGGTTACTATGACAGATACTTCTCTTCTCATTCAAAAATTCTCAAAATTGCCCTAGCTTTTGAGGTTCAAATTCTAACAACATTACCGACAACTGATCAAGATCAATTAATTGACATTATTATTACAGAAAAAGAAATCATTAAATGTTATAAAAATTAAAAACGCCCTCAGATGAGGGCGTTTATAATATACGACTGAGCCTTATTTATCTAAACATAGTGTTCGATCACCTCAGATATATCTCTATCATCTTCCCACTGACTCACCAAAGAACCTTTAGATAGAGATTCAAGTTTTTCATGATAAGCTGGCACATCTTCGTTTTGATAGTAAATACCAGTTAGAAATTTCTCTTTTTTATCGCCACCCAACTCAAAAGCTTTTTCCCAATTGGTAACATCATGATTTTCTAACTCAGCTATATTATCTCGATACCAGTTTAGATCGTTATCTTTATTAAAAGTAACGCATGGTTGCAAGATGTCAACTAGTGAGAAACCGCGATGCATAATGGCTGATTTAATAATCTCCTTAAGTTGCTTAAAGTTACCTGAATAACCCTGAGCCACAAAGGTAGCATGATTTGCCAAGGCTGTTCTGATTGGATTAAGAGGCATCTCTATTAATCCCTCTGGGGTTGTTTTTGTAATCGTTCCCTGTGGAGTAGTTGGTGAGGCCTGACCAGTGGTTAAGCTGTAACGCCAGTTGTTGTGAACTAACATGGTTACGTTATGATTTCCTCTTGCAGTGAATAAAAAGTGGTTAGCTCCTTCACCGTAAAGATCTCCTTCTCCACCCACAATAATGACTTTGGTGTCATGGTTTGCTAGCTTTGCACCAATAGCAGTGGGTAATTCTCGACCATGCAAACCATGAATGCCGTAAGTACGGTTGAAGTCGGCTTCATTTGGAGCACAACCGACTCCATATACAATAACAACATTTTCATGTTCTAATTCTAGTTCTTCAAGAGCTGCATAGAATGATCTTAAAATTCCATAGTTTCCGCAACCTGGACACCAAGTTGGGGCAATGGGAGATTTAATTGTTTTTTTTGTAATTTTCATATTTTTTTCCTTTTGATGACTAATACTGATGATTATTGCTTATTTATTCGCATACTTTACTAAATCCTCAGCATAGAAAGGTCTGCCATCATAACGACGCAAGCTATCATCCATCTTGATATCAGCTTGTTGTTTAATCCAGTTTTCTCCTTGACCATTAGCATTACCCTCAACCATCACTAGTTTTTTAGCCTGTTTAGCTAATTTTGTAAATGCTTCAACTGGAAAAGGATACATGCAAGGAAGATGGATAACGTTAATAGTTCCAGGTTTAGCTTGATGAATTGCCTCGATTAGAACGTTTACTGTTGAACCCCAGCCAACGAATGTTACATCAGCTTCTTTAGGACCAATTAGCTGTGGTTGTGGTATCTCAGCTAGAATCGCTTCCATTTTTTTGGCTCTCTTATCAACCGAGCTAGCAATCACATCACCTTCTTCAGTAGCAAAACCCCATGGATCATGTTCATAAGAGTTCGCCAAATGTAAGCCAAATTCTTGACCAGGGATACTTCTTGGGGAGATTCCATTTTTGGTATCTTTATATCTCAAGTAACTTTCATCTGCCGGCAAATCTTCTTTTTCAGCCATGCTTTGGCGTTCATTGTGATTTTGAGCAGTTGGAGCCTTCATGGTTTGATGAGACTCTAAAATGAATTTGTCCGAGGCAATTATAACCGGAAGCTGATACTTTTCTGCCAGGTACATTGCTAATTTTCCAAGATCATAGTGTTCTTGAACTGTTCCTGGAGTTAACACAACTCTTGGGAAATCACCGTGACCGGCAGTCAAAATAAACTGAAGATCTGCCTGAGCTGTCCAGGTTGGAACACCGCTAGCAGGCCCAGTTCTTTGAGCTTCAAGAACTACTAAAGGAGCTTCTGCAGTACCAGCAAATGATAAAGCTTCAACCATCAGAGCAAAACCTCCGCCGGAACTTCCTGTCATGGCTCTAGCTCCAGCAATCGAAGCACCGACCGCTTCATTAATGGCTCCAATTTCATCTTCAACCTGTTTAACAACAATTGGTAACTGATGTTTGTGATCATTTAAAAAGTGAAGCAAGCCAGTGGCAGGAGTCATTGGGTAAGCACTATAAAACTGCAAACCTCCAGCCAAAGCTCCCATACCAATAGCCTCATTACCATTTAATAAAATCATGTCATCTTTTTGGGGAGTGACACTTAAAATTGGTTTTAACACTTTTTTGGCTTCTTCGTAGCCAAGATCTAAAGCCTTGAAATTTTTTTCAGTAACCTCTTTTTTCCCCTTAAACTCATCAGCAATTACTGCCTTACAGATATCTAGATCAAGTCCCAAAAGATATGCTGACACACCTATTGAGGTGGTGTTGCTAGCTAAGGTTGTGCCAGTTGCTTCTTTTGCCCAACTTGATAATGGCATAGAAGTGATTTGTTTACCCCATTTATTTGTTGCTTCTTCTGGAACTTTTCCAAAATCAGAGTTAAAAATGATGACAGTTTTATCAGTGATTTCATCTTGATGAATCTCGAAACAATCTTGAGTATAAGCAATTAAGACATCTAGATTCTTGGCCTGGCAAGTGGCATTCTCAAAATCAGCATAAACCTGCCCGGTTTGATGACCTCCTCGAATCAGAGAAGGATACTCTAGATAATTAAATGACTGCATTCCATGGCGCTTGGCTATTCTAGCCATTGTTTTAGCTGCTAGCATTACACCATGACCTGCTTCTCCGGCAATTTTCCAATTAAAAGAACCATTTTGTGGATTAGACATATGAATTAGGAGTAGTTAATATATAAAAAACTAGCTGAACAACCGTAGTGTATAAAGAATTCAACAAGTAGTCAAATACGATTATAGTATTAATTACTAGATTTAGTTATTATCATATTTGTTATAATGACAAAACTTAAAAAATGGAAGTTAATTTCTGCTGAGGACGTATCTCCAAATCCCTATTTTCCAATTGAAAAAAGAGGTTATCTAAAACCTGATGGTTCACTAGTTAAAGATTTTTATGTTGATAGATTGGCCAATCCAGCCCATGTAGTTGCTATCACCAAAAAAGATAAGGTTGTAATGATCAGAATGTATAAACAAGGGACAGATGAGTTAATGATTCAGTTTCCTGCAGGAAGATATGAACCTAAAAAACATCGAGATATTAAAGAAACAGCTAAACTAGAACTTGAAGAAGAAACGGGAATCAATGTTTCGATAAATGATTTGGTATTTATCGGAAAAATTGCTGAAGGCACAACAAAGTCTACGGCTGTCGCCCATGCATTTATTGTTAAAGGTGTGGAGTTTAACTCTCAACAAAAACTGGATGATAATGAAGAAATCGAGGTCTTATTATTATCTAACGATGAGATTGATCAATACATTAAAGAGGGAAAAATCTGGGATGCTACCGCCATTTCTATTTGGCAATTAGCAAAACTAAGAGGAATGATATAAATAGGGTTTGAAAGATTAATTTCAGTTTACTGGCGTTAGCTAAATAAATGAAAAGAGTGGTAAAGTGTTCATTGTGTTTTTACTATTTTCTGATTATTTTTTTACTAAAATCAAAAGTACATGCAAAAGTACTGATCAACGAGGTATTGCCTTATCCCGAGGATGGAATTGAGACAATTGAAATTGTATATGTTCCAGATAATTCTCAGGATCAGAGCATAAATCTTGAGGGATGGAGCATTTGGGATGAGCTAGCCACATCTTCCTGTCTTTATGTTTTTGGAAAGGAAACATTGACAGTTGGAGAGTATGTAATTAAAACATTTTCCAATAAACTTAATAATTCTGCCGATGGAATTATCATTAAAAACCTAGAGGGAGAAGTGCAAGATTCGTTCTCATATTCTTCATCAGAAAAAGGATTAAGCTATTCTCGATTAAACTTTATCAATAATGACTTTATTCTCACTGTGCCAACATTAGGAGAAGAAAACATATTTATTGGTCCATCGATCACAACAACACCAACGCCAACCATTATCGATCAAGCTACTCAGGAGATTTCCTCAACACCTAACTCACAACAAGATCATGACTCTTCAAAAACAGTGAGGCAAGAAGATGATCAACTAAAAAATGTAAATACAAACATTAATTTTGATGAGCTTTATCAAGATCAAGCTAGGCTGATTGAGAAAATCTCTAAACTCAAAGATATTATTGAAAAAGATACAAGTGTTGAGCCTCATTATGCAAAAAAATCCAACAGAGATGACTTTGTCGCTACTCTAGAGTATGGAACAACCTTCATATCAAGTATCGGAGTGGTTAGTGTTATAATCGGAGGACTGTTTTTTTTGATTGCCAGTAGACTCATTTATGAATAAAAAAGCAATAATCAAATCTATTAAAGCCTTTGCTCCAGCAACTCTTTGGGCAATAATTATTTATTTATTATCCTCTCAAGAAGTCTTGCCAGGATTTTCTTTATCTTTATCTGATTTCATTCTGAAAAAAAGTGCTCATATATTTGTTTTTGCAGTTTTATACCTTTTGTTATTAAAAGGATTTTCTAGTTTAGGACAAGCTCCAATTAGAGCATGGAAAAAAACTTTAATAATTTGTCTATGTTATGCCATTCTTGATGAATTACATCAAACTTTTGTACCCGGACGTAGTGGCACCATTAGAGATGTAGGATTTGATTTCCTGGGAGCTAGCTTAGCATTTTTGAAAAAATTTAAATATATCTAAACAAATTTTTCCAGAATTGCATAAAAATTAACACTTGACTTGTTATATCAAACTAATACACTATTGAACACTAATATAAACTAATAGAAAGGATAGAGCATGACTAAATCAGATTTAGTCGACGTAGTAGCTAAGAAAGCCTTCCTCACAAAAAAGGCTGCTAAACAAGCAATTGACGCCTTGTTCGACGAAGTTTCAAGAGCACTTGAAAAAGGAGATAAAGTTGTTATTTCTGGGTTTGGAACCTTCTACATCAACAAAGTTGATGACAAAGAAGTAGTTCCTTTTGGCCAAGATAGTAAAAGACAAGTGGTTAAATCTCACAGAGTGGTTAATTTCCATGTAGGAAAACCTCTTAGAAATAAAGTTTGGTAATTTCTCAAATCTCTGTTCTTTTAAAAACCCGTCTGAAAGACGGGTTTTTTATTTAAAATAAAAATATATAAGATCTTATCTCTTTGGAGACTGTCTCTTTCTTCTGGCTTTTCCACCCTTTCCTGGTTTTCTGGTTTCTTTCATACGAGCATCTCTTGTTAACAAACCAGCTTGCTTTAAAAAGATTTTAAATTCTGGATTAAACTTTTCAAGAGCTCTTGAAAGTCCATGAATTACCGCTTCAAGCTGAGAAGCTTTACCCGATCCAACTACCTTGGCCGTTACTGAAAACTGATCTGTCGTTTTTGTTAACTCGAAAGGTTCTAAATAGCGTTTCGAAGCCATTGGAATATCTGCGAAATAATCTGAAGCTAGGCTGTCGTTGATTATAAAATCTCCAGTTGCTTTATAAATTCTTACTCTGGCAGTTGATACTTTTCTTCGTCCAATTCCCTCAACAAATTCCCCCTGAGGGTAATCTATTTTTTTAGCAGGCTTAAGTTTTACAGAATCTATAGCTTTTTTATCTGAGCGTCTAGCTTGTCTAACAATATTTGTAATCTGTTTCTTGTGTTTCATAAAAGTATCTTGAGTTATTTTAGTTCATTCTGATATGGATGTTGAGCAAGAGGAAATATCTTTAGTCTTGCCATTCTATCTTTTCTTAATCTATTTTTTGGCAACATATTACCCACAGCACGCTGAATAATTCTTTCAGGAGATCTCACTAGTAAGCGTTTAAACGAGATTTCTTTTAACCCACCCGGAAATCCTGTATGCCAGCGATAAATTTTAGTATTTTCTTTATTTCTGGTGACCTCAACTTTAGAAGCATTAATCAAAACAACATAATCTCCTCCATCAACATGAGGAGTGTATGTTGGTTTGTCTTTTCCAACCAAAAGTTTTGCAATTTCTGTAGCAGCTCTTCCAAGAACTTTTCCTTCAAGATCAATTAAGTGCCAATTTCTAGACACATCCTCCTTACGTTGCATGAATGTTGAATTATTTTTCATTTTGTTTACCCTTAGCTTTTTGATCTGATTTACTGAAACTACCCAAGTTTGCTGGTTTGTTTACTAATGATAATTTACTCATTAAAGCACTATCTCCTCTGCGAGTACCAATAGTTTCAATTGTAGTAAAACCTGATTTTCTATCTCCAACTGCAGGAGCAATTACTTTAACTGCGGTGTTAACCACATCTCGTTTTCCAAAAAATTCATGAAGTTTTCTTTTTGAACTCAAACTATTTTCTTGAGCAAAAGGAATAAGTTTATCAGCCCATCTTTTGACTTCTTTTGCTTTAGCTTGAGTTGTTTCGATCTCTCCATGTTCAAATAAACTTCTAACCAAGTTCGTTAACATAGCTTTTCGATGATTGGTTGAACGATTAAAAATACTTGTTTTTACTCTGTGTCTCATGTTATTTCCTTAAATCAGTTAGTTGGTGAGAGTTACTCCTTTTTTTTCTAATGCTTTTTCTACAATGCCAGCACTTTTTTCACCAATATTTTTAACTTTTTCTATAACTCCCTTGTTTGATTTAGATAAATCTCCGACTGTCTTAAAACCACCCTTTCTTAAAGCGTTGGCTATTCTGGTAGGAAGATCTAGTTCCTCAACGGTCAATCTTAAAACTTCAGCCTCCTCAGGTGAAATTTCTTCGACTGGTTCCTCTTTTGGCATTTCCTGAGGATCAATTATTTGCGCAAACTGCCTAGATAATATTTTTGCAGCTTGTTCAATTGCCTCAAGAGGAGTAATAGTGCCATCAGTTTTTACATCTAATAACAACTTGTCATAATCGGTTCTTCTACCAACCCTAGTCGACTCAACTTTATATGAAACCGTCAAAACTGGAGAGAAAATACCATCAACCATTAACTCTCCAATCTCTTTGTCATTAATAAGTCTTTCTCCAGCTTGATAACCAACTCCAGACTCTATCTTCATCTCAATGGAGAGCTTGATTTTACCAGTAACTGAAAATAAATATTGATCAGGATTAACAATTTCGTAACCGGCTTCACATTTTACATCGGCAGCAGTTACTTCTTTTGGACCCTCAACCTCTAATCTAGCAATTCCTGCCTCATTTCGATCAGCTCTAACTCTGATCATTTTTAGATTGAGCAAAATTTCCACCAAATCTTCTTTGATACCTTCAACGCTTGAGAATTGGTGATCAGCTCCCTCTATCTTTACTGAAGTAATGGCTGCTCCAGGTAATGAACTCAATAAAACTCTTCTTAAAGCATTTCCTAAAGTATGACCATAACCATTTTCCAATGGCTTGAAGATCAACAATGAATGATCAGAAGCTTTTTTTTGCTCCTCAACCAAAAAGGTTGGGTTCATGAATGCATAGCTATTTAAATTTTGTGTCATGTTTTTCTCCTTGTTTCTCCTCCTTTTCACTTAAAAAGAGAAAAGAATCCGTTGCTTAGGATAATTTAATAAATTAATAATTTTTTATCGACTATAATACTCAACAATTAGCTGTTCTTCAATTTTTTCGGTAACATCAGTTCTCTGAGGATATCTTGATACTTTTGCTACATTATGTTTTCTTTCAAGCCACTCTGGAACAACATAGCTTTCATCAGACATCACTTGGCTAACAGCAGGAATATTTAAAGAACCTTTCTTAATTTTAATCACATCGCCTTCCTTAACTAAATAAGAAGGAGCATTCATCTTTTTTTCATTAACTTGAATGTGGTTATGACTTACCAACTGTCTAGCAGCTGCTCTAGTTGAAGCCCAGCCCAATCGATAAATCACATTGTCGAGACGACGTTCCAAGTTAATTAACAAAGCCTGACCAGTACTTTCTGAGCTACTCTTAGAAAGATCAAAAAGCTTTCTTAACTGTTTTTCCAAAATTCCATAAATGAATTTAACTCTTTGTTTAGCCTGAAGTTGAATACCATATTCAGATACTCTTCTGGTTCTTTTGTGTCCATGTTGTCCTGGACGAATATTAATTCTCTTGGCCGTTTTAAGAGCATTGGTTTTTAAACCAAGGTCTTCACCAATTCTTCTTTGCAATCTCTGTTTAGGTCCCGTATATCTTGCCATATTATTAACTAATCAAAATTATTAATTTCTCTGTTTTCTAGGTCTAGTACCATTGTGAGGTTCTGGTGTCATATCAGCAATCATGGTTACCTCTACACCTTTCCCCCTTAATACTCTTAAAGCTACTTCTCTTCCTGGTCCAGGACCCTTAATAAAAACCTCAGCTTGACGCATGCCATAATCAACAGCCTTCCCTACAGCATTTTCAGCTGCTACAGTTGCTGCATAAGAGGTTGATTTTCTAGAACCCTTAAAACCAGAACTTCCAGTTGAAGACCAGGCAATAACATTTCCGCCTGCATCTGTCACGCTAACAAGGGTATTGTTAAAAGTTGCAGTAACATAAATTCTTGCAGTGTTTACAACTTTTGTAGATTTCTTTTTTTTACTGCTGTATTTTGCCATTTATTATTTCCTTTTATCTAATCTAGTTTGTTACTGTTTTAGCAGCCTCCAACTTTGTAGCTACCTCTTTACTCAAAGCGCCAACTGTTTTTCTCTTTCCTTTTCTAGTCCTGGCATTTACTCTAGTTCGCTGACCTCGAACTGGAAGTCCCATCATATGTCTAATGCCTCTATAAGCTTTAATTCTCTTTAAGCGTGTAATGTTGTCATTAATTTGCCTACGAAGATCTCCTTCAGTTATGATATCCTCGATAACTTTCTGAAGAGTATTGATCTCTTGACCATCCAAATCTTTGGCTCTTTTATTAGGATCAATCTTCACTTTTTTTACAATTTTCTTTGCGGTTGAAAGACCAATTCCATAAATATAAGCCAATGAATATGGAACTTTCTTTTCACCTGGAATATCAATACCTGCTACACGTGGCATAGTTTAACCTTGTCTTTGTTTATGTTTAGGATTTTCACAGATTACTCTGACTATCCCATTTCTTTTAATAATTTTACACTTTGGACATCTCTTGCCCACCGATGAACTGACTTTCATGTTACTCTTTATTAGTTTAACTTAATGTAATAATTTAAAAATCTTTAATAATTTCTTTCTTTGTCGAGCGATAAGTGATTTTGCACTTACCTAAATCATATTTAGAAACATAACCTTTTACAATATCCCCTGGCATAACCCTAATTCTGTAAAGACGCATTCTACCAGATAATGTCCCCAATAATGTTTTACCAACCAACTCTTTAACTTCACTGTCAGTGACAGT
This sequence comes from uncultured Pseudomonadales bacterium, assembly GCA_964437755.1. Lineage (GTDB taxonomy): Bacteria > Patescibacteriota > Microgenomatia > UBA1400 > PJMF01 > DAOLOF01. Next base: position 63,110 of record CAYTIA010000001.1, read on the forward strand.
AATCTCAAACATGGTGTTGGGTAGGCACTTGTCTACCTCACCGTAGATATCAAACCTGTCCCCACGAGCCTTAGAATCAGAACCAGAATCATCCTGTCTTTTTTCTTTAGCTGCTCTTTTATGTTGTTGTACTTTTCCCATATCTGCTTCCAGACTAAATCATCGAAACGGAAGCTATGATTATATCAAATCTCCAGGCTTTTTGCAAAAAATAACAAAAAACCCAAAAATAATTTCAGCTATTTGTTTAATTTGCCGTTAAAATCAACCTTTTCCAGTATTTCATTAAAAACACCATCCACTGACTGTTCCCCATCAACTTTTACCAGTTGTCCTTTTTTTTCATAAAAATCGAGAACGTCTGCCGTAACCTCATGAAATAAGGCTATTCTTTTTCTAATAGCCTTGAGAGACTCATCTTCTCTATCTTCTACACGTCCAGATATTCTCCAAAGTGCTTCTTTGTCTGATACATCAATTAGTACTAATTTTTCAGTTCCATCAGTAAATGCTTCAGCTTGACTAACAGTTCTTGGAAATCCGTCAATAATAAAACCATTTGCATACTCCGGTTGTTGCAAATACTCCATCACTATCTCGATTGTCTTCTCATCAGGAACCAAAGCTCCAGCATTTAATGTTTCTTTTAACCACCTGCTAAGTGGAGATTTTCCTTTAGCCATTCCTCTAAATATATGGCCAGAAGATAAATAAGGAATTCCAAGTTTTTCAGAAAGCAACTGCCCTTGAGTAGATTTTCCGGCGCCCTGGATACCTATTAAAACTAATTTCATGTTTGATTGCTAATTTTTATAAACAGACAGTATAATTTAACTCACTTTGACTATTATTTCAAGAGAGTTTGAATAATTGGTAAAAATTTAAGAGTATTTCTCGTAATCCTGACCAACCAATTGGCTTTCAGCTTGTTTAGCTGTTTCTAAAATAACTGATACAACAATTAAAACACTTGTTCCTCCAATTGCTAACGACTCCACACCCGTGATTGCTTGAGCGACAGATGGCAACAGAGCAATGAAGCCCAAGAACAAAGCTCCAACAAAAGTAATTCTAATCACAACAAATTCCAAAAACTCTTTTGTAGCTTTACCAGGACGAACTCCAGGAATAAATGCTCCAGATTTTTTTAATTCGTCTGATAGATCTTCTGCATTAAAAAATAAAATAGCTGAAAAAAAAGTAAAAACAAAAACTAACATAAAATATGTCAGCAAATACAAAATTGATGACTGATCAAACCACACCAATAACCACTCTCCAAAAGAAATAAGAGTTTCATTTGAAAGTGAGATAAATATTCTAGCTAAAAATGAAGGAACCAGCATTAATGATAAGGCAAAAATAATAGGCATCACTCCAGCTACATTTACTCTTATTGGAAGGTGAGTTTTCTGTCCACCCAAAACTTTTCCACCCCTAATTCTTTTAGCATACTCAACAGTAACCTTTCGAACAGCCTCATTCATAAAAACTACCAGCGAAATTAACACTATGAATAATATAGCGAAGATAATTAAAGTTGAAATCTGTCCTACGCGAATCAAGAAACTTACCTGAGCTAACACCGAAGGAAGCTGACTAATGATTCCAGCAAACATGATCATTGATATGCCATTACCCAGACCATATTCAGAAATAAGCTCTCCCAACCACATAGAAACCATGGCTCCTGCAATTAAAGATGCAATAGCTGCTATCAAAGCCAAAGGACTCTTTTCAAACAGTAAGTTTTGAGATTGAAGTAGAGCTATCACCGAAATACTTTGAACTAAAGCAAGAGGAACCGCAATCATTCTTGTCCACTGATTAACTTTCATTTGTCCTGATTCACCTTCTTTTTGCAATTCTTTAATTGAAGGAATCACCATTCCTGCCAGCTGCATAATAATAGATGCTGTAATATATGGATTAATTCCAACCGCAGCTACTGAAAAACGAATTAAGGTTCCTCCAGAAAATATATTCAGTAAACTTAAAAAGTCGCTGCCTTCAAAAATGGATTGAATTTTGTTGACATCTGCCACCGATACGGGAATGCTTGCCAGAATTCTAAAAGCAAAAATGATAATTGCTGTAAAAATGATTTTTTTACGGAGTTCTTTATTAGAAAATATTTTATTAGCAGTATCTTTAATTTTGTTTAACACGGAGTGAAAAGATAATTATTGGCAGTTAAAAAAGTTTTACTCTCAAAAAATTAAAAGGAGCTATTCTTCAATAGACCCACCCATCTTTACAATTTCTGTTGCGGCTCCCTTGGTTACACCAATCCCTCGAACCGTTACTTTTTTCTTTAATTTGCCTTTTTTAACAATTTTAGCTCTTTTGAAAGCTTTATCAATTATTCTATTAGCTTTAAGAGTTTCAAGGCTAATAACATCAAAATCAAACTGATTAATATGATTAAATGATATTTGGGCCACAGGCCTAACTACCTTAAATCGACCCTTACCTCTTAACATTGGCACTCTTTTTACCAAAGGAAGTGAACCTCCTTCAAACCAAAGAGGAATTTTGCTTCCAGTTCTTGAAATTTGCCCTTTTTGACCTCTATTGGTAGTGTGTCCACCCTTTCCAGAACCATAACCTCTTCCAAGGCGTTTGTTTTTTTTATGAGTGATTTTTATTAGACTATTGAGTAAATTCATGTCAGTTCTTATTTAGCTTCTTTTTTTGTAGCTGGTTTCTTCTTAACAACCTTTTTTGTAACATTAATTTTTTTCTTCTCCGAAACAGTTTTTGTCTGAGAAGTTTTTTCTGATGGTTTTACTTCTGTTAAAACTTTTTGGTCCTCAACTTGTTCTTGAATAGGCTTATCTTGCTCTATTTTAATTCCCTTTATTTTTACTATTCTACTGATCTGCTTTAAAGCGTTAAAGGTTGCATGAACACTTGAAGCTTGATTATCACTACCTAAAATTTTTGCAGATACATCTTTAATACCAGCTGCCTCAACAACTGCACGAACAGGACCACCAGCAATAACTCCAGAACCTTTTGAGGCTGGCTTAAGTAAAACCTTTCCAGCTCCATGTTCTGCCTTAACTGAAAAGGGAATAGTTGTGCGATCTATAGGAACAACAATCATTTTTCTCTTTGCTTGTTTAATTCCTTTTTGAATAGCCGAAACAACATCCTTTGCTTTTCCTAAACCAACACCAACTTTACCTTTTTTATCTCCAACTACCATTAACGCAGTAAAACCCATCTGATCTCCACCCTTAGTTTTCTTAGAAACTCTAGAGATAGCTATTACTTTTTCTTCGTATTCTGATTGTTGTGGTTCTCTATGATTAGCCATATTTTTCTTTTTTCAATTAAAAGTCAATTCCCTCTGATCTCAAAGCTTCAGCTAAAGCTTTAACTCTACCGTGATATCGATATGAGCCACGATCAAAAACAAGTTTGCTGATTTTCTGCTTTTTCATTTTATTTGCAATATCCTGCGCCACTTGTTTAGCACGTTCTGTTTTCGTTCCTTTAATTTTAGTTTCTTTCCCCATATCGCTTGATCCAAGTAGAACCTTTCCTGTTTCATCATTTATCAATTGAGCACTAATGTGCTCATTAGAACGATATACAGACAATCTAGGTCTATCAGCAGAACCAAAAAGTTTTTTTCTGACGGACATTGCTCTTCTGATTGATTTTCTTCTATGTTTTACTTGATTCATTTTCTACCTTATTATTTCTCTACGGCTGCCTTACCTGGCTTAATCTTAACAACCTCGTCTTCATATCTAACACCTTTGCCCTTATAAGGTTCTGGAGGTCTTGTTGATCTAATATCGGCAGCAAATTGACCAACTGCCTGCTTATCAATACCGCTAACAATAATTGTATCTTCTCCTTCAATATCAATAAGTACTCCCTGAGGAGGACTCATTTCAACTGGATGAGAAAAACCCAATGCCATCTCGATACCTTGTCCTTTTTTCTTAACTCTGTAACCAGTGCCTATTAACTTAAGAGTTGTTTTGTAGCCTTGAGTAACTCCAATCACATGATTGTTAATTAAACTTCGTACTAAACCATGAAATGATCTTGTTTGTTTATCTTGACGAGATCTATCAACGCGAACCTCATCATCCTTCACCTCAACTTTTATACCTTCAAAATTAGGTGCCGATAAATTTCCCTTAGGACCACTTATTTTTATCTCGCTTTCAGTTACCTCGATTTTAACTCCCGAGGGAACTTTGATGGGTGTTTTTCCTATTTTTGACATTATTATTACCAAATTTTACAAATTAACTCACCTCCGACATTCAGCTTATTCGCTTCTTTATCGGTTAATATTCCCTTGTTTGTTGACACAATCGTTATTCCATAACCATTTAAACTTTCCGGTATAGAATCTTTTCCTGAATACAATCTTCTACCTGGTTTTGAGATTCTCTCAATTCCAGATATAGCTGGTAAATCATCTACATATCTCAAGACTAAGACCAACTCTTTTTGAGGAGTCTTATCTTCGATATTCACTTCACTAACATACCCATTTTCCTTCAGTTTATAAGCAATGGCTTCCTTCATTTTTGAGTGAGGCATCTTCACCTGTAAGTTTGCACTTAATAGCGCATTCTTAATTCTGATCAACATGTCTCCGATTGGATCTGTAATAAGCATATTATTATTCTTACTTACTTGACTTAGTAACTCCTGGTAATTCGCCCTTTGAGGCCATTTCTCTAAACTGTAAACGACTCAAACCAAAGTATCTCATGAATCCTCTAGCACGACCGGTTATTTTACAGCGATTTACGCCACGAGTCGATACCCGATTCTCTTTTCGCTTACCTTTACTCAAAAAGTTTTCAAAATACTCTTTTCTTTTCTCTAGAAGTCTTTGTGATTTGATAGTTTTAGATATTTTAGCCATAATTCTTCTTTATTCTTCTTTAGCAAAAGGCATTCCTAATAACTCCAGCAACCTAAACGCTTCAGAGTTACTATTAGTATCTGTTTTAATATTAACTTGTAAACTTCTAACTGAATCAATTTTATCGAAATTTAACTCAACAAAAACAATTTGTTCTTCAATACCCAAGCTATAATTTCCATGACCATCAAAGGCTGTTTTAGAAACTCCTCTAAAATCTTTAACTCTTGGAAGAGCTATGGAAATTAGTTTATCTAAAAATTGCCACATGCGCTCACCTCTGAGAGTTACTTTCAATCCCAAAGGGTCTCCTTGTCGTAAAGCAAAGTTAGCAACAGCTTTCTTTGCAAAAGTTACCACTGGTTTTTGCCCTGAGATGATCTCAATTTGAGTAGCGACATTATCAATAACTTTTCTTCTTTCTCTAGCATCTGCGGGTTGAGAAATCCCAATATTTATTGATATTTGTTTTACTTTAGGAACTGCAAACTCACTCTTAATTTTAAGTTCTTTTTGCAAAACTGGTAAAACTTCTTGCTGGTATTTTTGCTTTAATCGATTCATTTTTTGGCAACGCTTTTAGTTTTTGACGTATTCTTTTTTGTTTTTACTTCTGCGGTTTTCTTCTCTGATTTCTTATCAGCATTATTTTTAACTTCTTTTTTCTCTTGGTCTATAACAGACTTAGTTTTTTTAAAGATTCTTACTTTTTTCCCATTCTTATCAACTTTATATCCAACTCTATCAGCTTGATCTTTTTCATTAAGTATTGCGACTTTCGCTGTTGATAAGGGTCTTTCTTTTCTTATCCTTTCGCCAGGTCTATTAAGCATTGGAATAGGCTTAACATGCTTAACATAATAATTTGCACCCTTAACTGTCACCTCATTTGTTTTAGGGAAAATCTCAACAATCTCACTTTTTAAGCCCTTGTCTTTCCCTGCAGTAACTAATACTTTGTCGCCTACTTTAAATTTCATAATACCTCCGGTGCCAAACTTGCAATTTTGGTAAATCCATTATTTTTAACTTCACGAGCTACTGGACCAAAAATTCTGGTTCCAAGTGGCATTGGTTTAGTTTTAGACTCAATAATAACTGCTGCATTGTCATCAAAACGAATATATTCTCCGCTACTTCTTCGTTTTTCTTTTCTGGTACGCACTATAACTGCTTGAACCTTTGTACCACGAGGTAGTTTTGAGTTTGCATCCGCATCTATAACTGAAGCAGAAACAACATCACCAACATAACCAAATTTTCTTTTTGATCCACCATAAACTTGAATCACCCTAATCTTTTTGGCTCCGCTATTATCAGCAATAGTTAAAACTGATCTTAATTGTATCATTGTTTTTACTTTTCTTGACTAACAACCTCCACAACTTTAAAGTGTTTGGTTTTACTAATTGGTCGACATTCTTGAATTATTACTTTATCTCCAATTTTTAATTCTAAGTTCTCTACGTGAGATGGAAACTTTTTACTTCTGTTAATAATCTTATGATATAAAGGATGTTTCCAATTTCTCGATACCTCAACTGAAACAGTCTTTTGATTTGCGAGTGATACTACTGTGCCTGTAAAAGTTTTCATATAATTCAAATATTATTTTGTTGAGTTTTCCTTATTCTCACTATTCGCTATTTTTTCTTCTTGTTGTTTTTTTAAAGTTAAAACTGTTTTTAATTTTGCCACTTCTTTACGTAATCTGTAAACTTTACTTGAATCTTCGAGTTTATTCGCAGATAAAGCCAATCTAGCTTGAACAAGTTCTAGCTGGGTCTTTTCAAGCCTTTCTAACAACTGCTTGATTGTACTCTCGTGTAAAGCTGAAAGATCATTTTTTTTCATTTACTTATCTTTTGTTACAAACTTCGTTTTAACAGGTAATTTACAAGCAGCTTTTTCAAAAGCATCTCTTGCAGTCTGCTCATCAACACCGCTTAACTCAAATAATATCGTACCTGGTCTAATCTTAACTTGATAATGATCGGTTGCACCTTTTCCTGAACCCATTTTTACTCCAACTGGCTTTTTTGATACAGGATGATCTGGAAAAACCCTAATCCAATACTTTCCACTTCTTTTTGTTACAAAAGTAATCTTTTTTCTAGCAGCTTCTAAAGCTCTAGCTTGAATTCTTCCTCTTTCTACCGCCTTTAGTCCATATTCACCAAAATCAACCGTAGTTCTGCTCTTGGCTATACCTTTATTTCTACCTCTAAACTCTTTTCTAAATTTTCTACGTTTTGGTTGCAACATATCTGTTCTTGTTTAAATATCTCTTAAACTTATTCCTCTACCTTTTCTCCTTTATAAATCCAAACCTTAATTCCCACATAGCCACTTCTGGTTTTAGCGGGTTGCTCATAATAATCAATAACTGCTCTTAGTGTTTGGGTGGGAACCGAACCTTTGAAATATTTTTCAGTTCTTCCAATTTCCGCACCAGCAATTCTTCCCGAAAGCTGTATTTTAACACCTTTTGCTCCCGCTGACATCACCTTTTCCAATGCTTGTAAAACAGCTCGTCTGTGAGGATATCTGCCAACTAGCTGAGTAATTAACCTTTCGGCTACTAATTTTGCACTTAATTCTGGTTGATTAAGTTCATCAACTTTGATATTTACTCTTGTAGCTTTTCCAGATTCGTCGTTTCCGCTCTGAGCTAACATCTTTTCAACATCTTTTTTAATCTCCTCTAAATTAGCACCACCTTTGCCTATCACAACACCTGGTCTGCTAACTTTTAAAACAATCTTGATTGTTGAGAGCGAGCGCTCAATCTCTACTTGGTCTAATCCTGCTGCTACTAATTTTTCGTTTAAATACTGTCGCAACTTGAAATCCTCAATTACTTTGTTTGAGTAATCGTGTCTATCTGCATACCATCTTGATTTCCAAGAGTATGTATTGCCTAATCTATATAGTACTGGATTAACTTTTTGTCCCATTTTATTATTTTTTATTATTGCTTGTTGATTTTTTATTTACTGATGATTTCTTTTTTGCAGTAGCCTTTTTAGTCTCTTGTTTATCTTTTATTGACTTCACCTTGGTAGATTTTTCCTCAACCTTCTTAGTGATTTTTTTATCTTCCGCTTTAACTACTTTTTCAATTTTTTTGATTTTAGTCTCGACTGGTTCTTTATCGTTTTCTTTAGTTTTTAGAATAACTTCCACATGACAAGTCTTTTTAAGAATCTTGTGAGCTCTCCCTCTTGAAACAGGTTGCCAACGCTTATAAGTTGTGCCTGCTTTAACCAAGATATTATCTAACTCAAGATCATCGAGAGTTAATTGATGATTGTTAACCGCATTTGCCACAGCTTGTCTCATTACTTTTAACAAAACAACTGTCGATTTACGATTCATCAAAGCCAACTGAGAAAAAGCATCTTTTAGTGATAACCTTTTCACTTGATTTGCAATTAACCTCACTTTGCGAGGTGATTGTCTTGAATTTTTTTGTTCTGCTTTAATTTTCATGTAATACCTTATGTCTTAGACAATGTACGTTTCACCATACGACCATGTCCCCTGAACGTTCTTGTCAAAGCAAATTCTCCTAATCGATGTCCTACCATTCCCTCTGAAACAAATACTTCATTAAAACTTCTGCCATTATGAACCAAGAATGTATGTCCAACAAAGTCCGGAGCAATCATCGAGGCTCTACTCCAAGTTTTAATTGGTTGCTTGTCATTAGTTCTTTTTTGCTCATGAACTTTTTCAAGCAAAATTTGATCTATGTATGGTCCTTTTTTACTACTTCTTGACATGATTTTTAATTACTTTTAACTCTTCGATCTTTAATAATGTACTTATTTGAAAACTTATTTTTCCTAGTTTTCTTTCCCGGAGAAGCAATCTTTCCCCATGGGGTCTTTGCATACTTCAAGCCAACTCCGCTTCTGCCTTCACCACCACCGTGTGGGTGAGAATCTGGATGCTGTGCAGTACCGCGAACAGTGGGTCGAATTCCCATTAAACGTTTTCTTCCCGCTTTACCAAGTTTTCTGTTTTTCCAATCTTTGTTTCCAATTTGTCCGATTGTAGCGAAACAGTCAATTCTAATCAACCGATGTTCTTTAGAAGGAAGTTGAACAGTAGCATAATCTCCTTCTTTTGATTGAATTAAAGCTGCGGTCCCAGCACCTCTAACAATCTGTCCACCTTTACCAACTCTTAACTCTAAATTATGAATTGGCATTCCTACAGGAATTTTTGATAAAGGTAAAGCATTTCCTGGCCTTATCTCTGCCTGTTCTCCTGCCATGATCTTATCGCCAACTTTTAATTGATCTGGAGCTAAAATATATCTTTTCTCTCCGTCAACATAAAAAATTAAAGCAATATTTGCACTTCTCATTGGATCATATTCAATACTCTTGACCTCTCCAACAATATCTTTTTTGTTTCTCTTAAAATCGATTACTCTTTCTTTTTTCTTAACTCCGCCACCGCGATGTCTAACAGTAACATGACCTTTAAAACCACGACCCTGACGTTTTTTGAAGCCTTTGCGTAATAATGATTTTTCAGGTTTATCGCTTGTTAACTCATTATTAACCAAGTTGATTTGGTGTCTGACTCCGGCTGATGTTGGATTCTTCTTTTTTAACATACTAGTTTGCGCTTACATCAAACAGTTCAATTGTTTGACCCTCTGGTAACTTAACCATAGCTTTTTTACTTGACGTTGATAGCTTAGGCATTCTTTTCTTGCCAACATTTCGTCTTTTACTTGGCATTAATTGAGTATTTATTTTTTCAACTTTTACCTCAAAAATACTTTCAATAGCCGATTGAATTTGAGTCTTAGTTGCTTTGTAATCAACCTCAAAAACATAAACATTTTGCTCATTGGCAAGTTGTAATGTTTTTTCAGTAATTAATGGTCTTTTTATTAAACTTGTTTTCATTTATCTACTTTTCAGATTTTGCTCTTTTTTCAAGTACTTCTAATGCTTTACTTGTAACAATGATTTTGTGAGCCTTCACTACGGCCAAAGTATTTAATATTCTGGCAGTTAACACAGTAATATTGGGAATATTCTTAACAGCTCGTTGCATCTTATCACTCTTTTGATCAACTACAATTAACAACTTACTCTCAGTTAAAGAAAATTTCTCATCATTAAATTTTTTGACAATTTTTTCTAAAAGTTCAACAGCCTCTTTAGTTTTACCTGACAAGTTTTCTAATTCGTCATTAACGAAAATATTACTTGATTGAGCTGTTAAAGCTGCAGATAAAGCCTTTATTTTTAAAGTTTTGGTAAGAGTTTTTTTCCAGTTTTCTTCACCAGTAGGACCATGAGAAACACCTCCACCAACAAAGATGTTGGCATCCTTGGCACCATGACGAGCTCCTCCAGTTCCTTTTTGTCGATACCATTTTTTGGTAGTTCGAGATACTTCTCCTCTGGTTTTGGTTTTACTCGTTCCTTGACGCTGATTACTTAAATATACTCTTATAGCTTGTGCCAATAAAACAGCATTTGGTTGATCAAAAAGAACATCACTCACTTTTATTTGTGTGTTCTTGGTAGCGCTGGTACTTTTAATTAAATCTAGTTTCATTTCTTTTATTTTTCTGATTTTGCTTCTTGTTTTGATTCTTCTTCCGTAGCAGCTTGCTCTGTGACGACATCATCAGTTTTTGTTTCAACCAGTTCCTCTTTCTTTTCATCTACCTTGATACCAGAAGCTTCTAAGTTTAGATCAATTTTTTTACTGCTTCCAGTCTTACTAACTTTGATAATAGAGTTTATATGACCTGGAACTGGTCCATTTAGCCAAATTTCATTTGACTCTTGGTCAATATGAATAACTGTTAGATTAGCTACTGTAATATTTTCAACACCAAAATGCCCAGGCATTCTTTTACCCTTCCAAACTTTACCTGGAGTTTGACTACCAATTGAACCAACGGCTCGACTTCGATCTGATTGACCCTGAGTTTTAGGTCCACCGCTCATTCCGTGACGTTTGATAACTCCACTAAAGCCTCTTCCTTTAGATACTCCTTGAACTGTAACCACATCTCCTACAGATAAAACATCATTAATCTCAACTATTTTACCCACTTTATAATCTTTGTTTGCACTTTCAGCTTCTTCTAGCAAAGGAATTCTTACTCCTTTAATCTGTTTAAAGCCAAAAGAAAAACCGCTCTTTTCTATAATAGTTCTGAGCGGTTTGGTTGTATTTTTAAGCTTCTTTTTTCCGTAACCAATTTCTAAAATTAAGTGTGGTTTTTGAGAGAACTGCGTGCCACTTCTATCTGTAATAAAACATTTTTGTTGGCCCAAAATCACGTTCTCATCAACTCTGCAACGAGTTACAGGCAACCTCTTGCCCTGTTTTGTCCAGACTTGAGTCATTTCCCTTTTGGTAGCAAAAATTGTGTCTAACATGCTTTTTTCTATTTTTCGTGCAAATAATTCTCACTAGGATACATTAACTAATATGACAGTTGTTACATCTTTATTTGTATATCTACTCCAGCAGGCAATTCTAAATGCATCAATGAGTCAATAGTTTTATTTGTTGGCTCAATAATATCAATCACTCTTTTATGAGTTCTAATCTCATAATGCTCTTGAGCATTTTTATCTGCATTTGGAGCAATTAAAACCGTAAACTCTTTTGTATGAGTTGGCAAAGGAACTGGACCAACAACTTTTGCTCCTGTAGAAAGGGCAGTTTGCAAAATTTTTCTACTAGCCTCATCAATTACTCTATGATCATAAGATTTTAATCTTACTCTAATTTTGTTCTGATAATCGTCCTTCTTTGCTTGTTTGTCGGACTGCTTTTGATCTTGACCCTTTGCCATATTCTATTCAATTGTTAAGTATAGTTATTTATTGACAGGTGGTGATTATAATAAATATTTCTCGTTTTGTACAGGCTTTTTCCAGAGTAAAAAAAACGCTCATAAGAGCTATTTTTAGCCTTAAGTAAAAGCAACCTCACCATTGTAGGTGAGGTTGCTTTTTTATTTTTTCATTTACTCGAGTACTTTAGTAATTGCTCCAGCTCCAACTGTAATTCCACCCTCACGAATTGCAAAACGCAATCCTTCATGAAGGGCAACTGGGGTAATTAACTCTACAGTCATTTGAGCGTTATCACCAGGCATGACCATCTCAACTCCTTCTGGAAGTTTGATTTCACCGGTCACATCAGTGGTTCTGATGTAAAACTGAGGTTTGTAGCCAGTAAAGAATGGTTTGTGACGCCCACCCTCTTCTTTTTTAAGAATAAGAACCTCGGCTTCAAACTTTGATTTTGCCTTAACACTACCCTTAGCACAGATAACTTGACCTCTTTGGATGTCGTCCTTTTTTAGACCTCTCAATAAGAGACCAACATTATCTCCAGCTTGACCTTGATCAAGCATCTTTCTAAACATTTCTACTCCTGTTAAAGTTGTCTCGGCAGTTTCACCCATACCGATAATGTCAACAGAATCTCCAACTTTACATACACCAGCTTCGATTCTACCCGTAGCGACTGTTCCTCGACCCTTGATTGAGAAAACATCTTCAACTGGCATTAAGAATGGCTTGTCGAGATCTCGAACTGGCTCAGGGATATATTCATCCACAGCTTCCATTAACTTCATTACTTGAGCTTGTTGGGTTTCGTCACCCTCAAGAGCTTTAAGTGCTGAGACTCTAATAATAGGAGTATCATCTCCTTCAAAGCCATATTTTGAAAGTAATTCACGAACCTCCATCTCAACTAAATCAAGCAACTCTTCATCATCGACCATGTCAACTTTATTTAAGGCAACAATGATCTTTGGAACATTAACTTGCTTAGCAAGAAGAATGTGCTCTCTAGTTTGAGGCATTGGGCCATCAGTTGCAGAAACAACTAAGATAGCTCCATCCATCTGAGCAGCACCGGTAATCATGTTCTTGATGTAGTCCTCATGTCCTGGGGCATCAATATGAGCGTAGTGTCTTTTTTCAGTTTCGTATTCAACGTGTTTAATGTTAATAGTAATACCACGAGCTATTTCTTCCTCACTGGTTTCTACATCCTCATATTTAAGGGGTTTGTTGATATCGGTTGGAAGCTTTACAGAAAGCACTGTGGTAATAGCGGCAGTTAAAGTGGTTTTACCATGGTCAACGTGACCAATTGTGCCAACGTTAACGTGAGGCTTAGTTCTAGCAAATGATGTTTTGTCGGACATAATGACTCCTACAATAATTAATTTTTATTTTTAATGAATCTAATATTCTATCGTATTTTCTTGTTTCTGTCAGGGGGTAATCTATTTTTGAGACCCCTTTCTTTCTTCAACGATTTTTTGAGTAATTTGTTCAGGAACTACTTCATAACGAGAAGGAAGCATAACGCTACTTGCTCGACCCTGAGTCATACTCCTGAGAATTGTAACGTATCCTTGCATCTCCGCAAGAGGTACATCAGCAGTGATGATCACAACATTACCTCTATTTTTTGTACCCTTGATACTGGCTCTACGACTACCCAAATCTCCAATAACATCTCCCATAAAGTCTTCGGGGGTTGTGACTTCAACACTCATGATTGGCTCAATTAAAACAACTTTTGTTTGTGAAAGGGCTGTTCGCAAGGCTTTTGAACCTGCCATCTTAAAAGCAATCTCACTCGAATCAACTTCATGGTATGAACCATCATAAACAGTTACTTTTAAATCAACCAATGGATAATCAGCTAAATATCCTCTTTCCATAGCATCCTGAATTCCTTTGTCGATAGGAGTAATAAACTCTTTGGGGATAACTCCACCCTTAATAGCATCAACAAACTCATAGCCTGTACCTCGATCTTTTGGTTCAACCTTAATTAAACAGTGGCCATACTGACCTCTACCTCCAGATTGTTTAATGTACTTACCCTCACCTTGAGTTTCGCTCAAGATAGTTTCTCGATAAGCAACCTGTGGTTTTCCTGTATTGGCTTCCATGCCAAATTCTCGCTTCATTCTATCAACCAAAATCTCTAAATGTAGTTCTCCCATTCCACCAATTAATGTTTGACCTGTATCATGATCAACCTTGATTTCAAAAGTTGGATCTTCAGCACTCAATTTATTAAGAGCTACACCCATCTTTTCCTGATCAGATTTTGTTTTTGGTTCAATAGCCAAATAAATAACTGGCTCAGCAAAAGTAATTCTTTCTAAAACAATAGGATGAGCATCATCGCAAAGAGTATCGCCAGTTGATGTATTTTTAAGTCCAATAATTGCCACAATTTCACCAGCCCTTGCTTCCTCAATCTCTTCTCTTTCATTTGAATGCATCAATAACAAGCGGCCAACTCTTTCTTTAGTATCAGAGCTTGAGTTGTAAACATAGCTACCTGATTTTAGAACTCCGGAATAAACACGAACATAAGTTAGTGTTCCCACGTGTGGATCAGTTTGAATCTTGAATGATAATCCACAAAATTTTTCTTCAGGAATTAGTTTTCTTTCCTCCTCTTCCTCTGTTTTTGGATTTTTACCCTTAATGCTCTCTATATCCTGAGGAGAGGGTAAATACTCGATAATAGCATCAAGCAAAACCTGAACTCCAGTATTTTTAAATGAACTCCCTCCAAAAACTGGCACCAAACTATAATTAATGGTAGCTTTTCTAAGAGCAGCCTTGAGCTCATTAATTTCTAGCTCTTGTTCCATTAAAAACTTTTCCATTAGTGCATCATCTGTTTCGGCAATGGCCTCAACTAACTCAGCTCTTTTTTGCTCAACCAAATCTTTGTACTCTTCGGGAATCTCTTTAATTTCAGGTTCGGTGTCTTCAGACGAATCTTTCCAAAACAAAGCTCTTCTTTCTAAAAGTTGAATTACTCCTGAAAAACTGTTCTCAGCCCCCATCGTTAAAACCATTACTGCTGGCTTAACACCAAACTTATCCTTTATGTCCTGAACTGTCATATCGAAGTCTGCACCAAGTTTATCCATTTTGTTAATCCAACAAATTCTTGGAACATTGTATTTATCAGCTTGTCTCCAAACAGTTTCAGATTGAGACTGAACTCCCTCACTAGCATCCAAAACAGTGACGCCACCATCAAGAACTCTTAATGAGCGCTCAACTTCAGCAGTAAAATCCACGTGTCCTGGAGTATCAATTAGGTTGATTCGGTAATCTGCAGTTGGTAAGTGTGCTTGATCAAAATACTGCTTCCAAAATGTGGTGGTTGCAGCCGATTGGATAGTAATACCTCTTTCTTGTTCTTGTTCCATCCAGTCCATGGTGGCAGCACCAGAATCTACCTCACCTATTTTGTAGTTTCTGCCTGTATAAAACAAAATTCTTTCGCTGGTAGTTGTTTTTCCTGCATCAATATGGGCAATAATACCGATATTTCTTACCCTCTCGAGAGGAACTTGCTTATGATAACTGGGTTTGTCTGACATACGATATTACTTTAGTATTTTAATAACAACAATAACGGGCTTACTCACAAATATTTCCCTTGAGAAAATTACCATCTAAAATGAGCAAAAGCTTTATTGGCTTCAGCCATTCTGTGAGAGGTATTACGTCTAGCAATTGAGCCACCTTCTTGATTCATAGCATCCAACATTTCAGCAGCTAATTTTTCTGCAAAACTGTGATACTTGGCATTTGGTCTTTTGTTAGCCTCAATTACTAACCAGCGAACTGCTAATGAGCTTGCTCTTCTTGTTTTTACTGGAGTTGGAACTTGATAAGATGCACCACCAACTCTACGAGATCTAACCTCCATTTTTGGAGCAACCACATCAACTAGTTCATCAAGAAATTCCACTGGAGATTTCTTGGATTCTTTAGACACTATTTCAAGTGCTTGATAGACTTGTTTGGCAGCAACTAATTTTTTACCACCCTTCATTGAGCGGTTGATCAATTTACTAACCAAAACGGAGCCAAACTTTTGATCAGGCTCAGTTGTTCGAAGATAATTTTTTTTAGTTCTCATGGCTTTTCTTATGATTTCTTAACACCGTACTTACTTCTACTTGATTTTCTGCCATCAACTCCAGAGCAATCATAAACTCCTCTAACAATGTGATATTTCACACCTGGAAGGTCTTTAACTCTTCCTCCCCTGACCAAAACAATGCTGTGTTCAGCTAAATTATGACCCTCACCCTGAATATAAGCAGTAATCTCAACTTTATTTGATAACCTAACTCTAGCCACTTTACGAAGAGCAGAGTTTGGTTTTTTTGGAGTCATTGTTTTAACCACAGTACAAACACCTCTTTTTTGAGGATTCGTAGCTTTGGAGATCATTCCAGAATTACTATTAAAGTTTCTACGTAAAGCAGTAGCTTTAATATTTTTTCTTTTAGTTGATCGACCTTTTCTTATCAATTGGTTAATTGTAGGCATAAAACTTTCTTTTGTTATCTACTGGCTCATGTTATTTAACCCAAGCTGCAGACTACAGATTGTAACACGAGTTTAATTTTTTTTCAGGACCATTTTTATTTTGTCTAAGTTATAAACTTGATTCTAGCTCTGCGCCAAAATCCTCAATCTCAATTACTTGCGATTGGTCAATCTCTGGCTGCACTTGTTCAGTTTCCTCTTCGTCGCTGGCTAAACCCAATCTTTTTGCAGTTGTTGGAATCAAGCGTCCAATAATAACATTTTCTTTAAGTCCATCCAAGTAATCGATACTACCAACTGAAGCAGCATCTGTTAACACTTGCTTAGTGTGTTGGAAGGAGGCAGCTGATAACCAAGAATCGGTATAAAGCGCACTTCTGGTAATACCTAACAATAGTACTTCTGCTGAGGCTGGTTCCCCACCGGCTACCATTGCGTCTTCATTTATTTCAACAAATGCGCTTCTAGAAATTACCTCGCCAATCATCAATGTTGTATCTCCAGAATCGGTTACTCTTAACTTATCTCCCATCTTTCTAGCGATAACCTCAAAATGACGATCATTGATGCCAATTCCTTGAGATTCATACACGCTCTGAGCTTGATCAACTATATCTAGTTGAGTGGCTAACAAGCCCCGTACTTTGAGAAGTTCTCCATGATCTACAGAGCCCAAAGTAATTTGTTGTCCAGCATAAACCAAATCTTTATCTTCTACAGCCAATTTGGCATTATTTGGCAATGTATAAACTTGAACCTCATCATCTGTGGTCGAACGAACCTCAACCACCTTTTCACCATCTTGCTCTCCAATAGAAACTTTTCCAGCAATAGTGGTAATAATAGATTTTGACTTAGGTGTTCTTACTTCAAAAACTTCCTCAACTCTTGGCAAACCCTGAGTAACATCGAGACCAACGATTCCAGCCGAATGCTTAGTTCTCATGGTCAATTGAGTACCTGGCTCACCAATTGATTGAGCAGCTACCACTCCGACTGGAGTGCCAACTGATACCAACTCTCTGCTCGAGAAATCTTTTCCGTAACAGTGAACACAGATGCCTTTTCTTGATTGGCATGTTAATGGAGATCTCACCTTGACTTGTTGAATATTCTCAGATTGGTCAATCACGCTAGCTATCTCAGGAGAAATAACTTCTCCTTGTTTAACTAGAGTTTTTTTACCATCCTTAATATCCTCCAGAGAAATTCTTCCCGTAACTCTCTGATAAAAAGCTTCTCTGCGACTTTCCTTAGATACAATTATTCCTTGAGTTGTTCCGCAGTCTTCTTCTCTAATAATAAGATCGTGGGATACATCAACCAAGCGGCGAGTCAGATATCCAGCATTAGCAGTTTTTAAAGCTGAGTCGGTTAATCCTTTTCTTGAACCTCTAGCTGAGTTGACATACTCAAAGATGCTTAAACCTTCACGGAAGTTTGATTTAGTAGGCATCTCCACAATATTTCCTAGTGGATCAACAACCAAACCTCTCATGGCAGCTAACTGCTTAACCTGATCTTTAGAGGCACGAGTTCCTCCAGATTTAATAATAATTTTTAGAGCATTATCTTCATCATAAGAATTCCATGTTAAATCGGCAACATTTTCTGTTGTATCCATCCAAATATCAAAGTTCTTTTTTCTTCTTTCTTTATTTGAAATTAATCCATGTTGAAAATTTTTATGAACTTTTTCTGCTTGCTTGTTAGCTTCAGTAATAATCTCATCTTTATTCTCTAAAATTTTACAGTCAGTAACACTAACTGAAATTCCTGAACGTGTTGCTGCTCTAAAACCAAGATCTTTAATATCATCAATAATTCTCGACACCTCTTCTTCATCATAATCTTCAATTGCTTGAGCCACAATTTCTTTAACTTTTTCTGAATTTACCTCTTCATTTATATAAGAAGTGTTATCGGGTAAAATCTCATTAAACTCTAATCTACCAAAAGTAGTAGTAATAATTTGAGATTTTTTACCCTTATTTATTCTTACTTTGATAGGTTGGTGTAAAGAAATTTTACCAATTTGATAAGCGTGAGTGGCCTCATCCTTACTTGCAAAAACTGTTGAATACTCTTCTAAAGATGAGTTCATCATTGTGTGATAATAGACACCCATAACCATTTCTTTATTAGGAACAGTGATTGGTTGGCTATTAGCTGGCTTTAACAAATTTTTTGTAGCCATCATTAAATCTCTGGCTTCTTGTTTTGCCTCTTCAGTTAGTGGAAGATGAACTGCCATTTGATCACCATCAAAGTCAGCATTATAACCAGCACAAACACAAGGATGAATCTTAATAGCTCTACCATCAATTAATTTAGGATAGAAAGCTAAAATTCCAAGCTTGTGTAATGTAGGTGCGCGGTTAAGAAGAACAGGATGGTTCTTAGTTACTTTTTCAAGTACATCGTATACCTCTGGTTCTCTTCGATCTACTAAATTTCTAGCACTCTTAACGTTGGGAGCAATACCTTGCAAAATTAACTCATGAAAAACATAAGGCTTAAACATCTCTAAAGCCATATCCTTTGGTAGTCCACACTCATTTAGTCTTAACTCAGGACCAACAATGATAACGCTACGACCTGAATAATCGACTCTTTTTCCAAGAAGATTGCGACGGAAACGACCCTTTTTACCTTTGAGCATATCTGACAAAGATTTTAGAGGGACTCTACTTGAACGAGTATTTCGAGTAACTTTGGTATCGATTAATGAATCAACAGCCTCTTGAAGCATACGCTTCTCATTTCTCAAGATTATCTCTGGAGCACCTAAATGAATCAGGTGTTTTAGACGGTTATTTCTATTAATAACTCTTCTGTATAAATCATTAAGATCTGAAGAAGCAAATCTTCCACCAGAAAGTTGAACCATAGGCCTTAAGTCTGGAGGAATAACTGGCAAAATCTTCATAAACATCCAGCGAGGATCAAGTTGAGCTTGGCGAAAACCTTCAATAACCTTAAGTCTTTTAATATAGTTAGCTGTTCTAACTTGACTCTTGCTCTCTTCTAGTTTGGTACGTAACTCTTCTTCTAAGTTGTCAAGATCTGTCTCTTCTACCAAACGGTAGATACTTTCAGCTCCCATACCAACTTCAATAAAGCCTTCAGCTTTATAATCGATAAGTTTAATATATTCATCTTCTGTTAAAACTGATTTTTTCTTGATACGCTTGACCATTGATTTGATCGCATCATAAATATCGTTATTTCTTTCAACTTCTTTTTGAAGTTCTTGCTTAACCTCAACCATTTCACGCTTGGCCTTTAATGAAAGATCTTCAAGCTTCATGGCTAAAGTTTCTTCTTTGCCTTTTTTATCTTTAAGTTGTTCTTTGAGTTTATTTTGGTCTTCTTGAAGTTTTAGCTTTATCTCTTCAATTTTGGATTTGGCAAGTTGACGAAGATTTTCCTCATCTTTCACCTTATCAACATCAAGATTATCAACAGTTAAAGAACGGTTATTTTCATCGACCGATAAAACTACATATTGAGAGAAGTAAACAACTGACTGCAAATCTCTTGGAGAAATACCCAAAAGACGTGAAAGTTTTGATGGGGCTCCTCTGAAGAACCAAACATGAGCAACTGGAGCTGCTAGCTCAATATGACCCATTCTTTCTCTTCTAACACTTGAGTGAGTGACTTCAACACCACATTTATCGCAAATAATACCCTTGAAACGACGTCTTTTGTATTTTCCGCAATGACATTCGTAATCCTTAACTGGACCAAATATCTTTTCATCAAACAAACCATCTTTTTCTGGTTTGAGAGAACGGTAGTTAATTGTTTCTGGTTCTTTAACCTCTCCGTGTGACCATTCCAGCATTTCTTCTGGAGAAGCCAATCTAATTTGAAGTGCGCTAAAGTCTATTATGTTTTTAATCATGGTGGTGAGTGTTGTTGCTTGTTAACGTTTTTTTATAGTAAAAATAATTTATTGATCAATGACTTCATCATCCTCATCGTCTTCTTTAAGATCTAAAGGCATGACATCTAAACCTAACGCGTTAAGCTCTCTCATCAAAACCCTAAATGACTCTGGAATATTTGGAGGAGGAATTGGAATTCCTTTAACCATAGCTTTAAATGCCTTGGCTCTTCCACTTATATCGTCAGATTTAATAGTCAACATTTCTTGTAGAGTGTGTGCAGCTTTATGAGATTCAAGTGCCCATACCTCCATTTCTCCTAGTCTTTGTCCACCCATCTGAGCTTTACCTCCAAGAGGTTGCTGTGTTACTAGAGAATAAGGTCCTGTTGAACGAGCGTGAACTTTATCATCAACCATATGAACAAGTTTTAAAATATAAGCCACACCAACAGCGGTTGTCTCTTGATAAGCCTCACCGGTTCTACCATCATATAGTTGAGCCTTCCCATCGGCAGGTAAGCCTGCTTTCTTTAGCTCTTCCCAGATTAACTCTTCTTTAAAGCTCTCAAAAACTGGTAATGCAACTTTATATCCAAGTTTTTGGGCTGCCCAACCAAGGTGAGCTTCAAGTAACTGACCTAAGTTCATTCTAGCCAAAACTGAGAGAGGAGAGATAATAATATCAACTGGAGTACCATCCTCTAAGTGAGGCATGTCAGCAATGGGGACTATTCTTGAAATAACACCTTTATTACCATGACGTCCAGCTAATTTATCTCCAACCTTGATTTTCCTTTTTTCTGCTACTCTAACTGAAATTTGTTGTAAAACTCCTGGGTCTAACTCGTCTCCCTCATCTCTATCCAAAACCTTGACATCAATAACAGTTCCACTTTCGCCATGAGGCATTCTTAAGGAAGTATCTCTGACTTCTTTAGATTTTTCACCAAAAATAGCTCTAAGCAATCTTTCTTCGGAACTGAGCTCTGTTTCTCCTTTAGGAGCAACTTTTCCGACGAGAATATCTCCTGAATTAACCTCACTGCCAATGCGCACTATTCCATCCTCAGTAAGGTTGGCAAGATAACTTTCGGCAACATTAGGAATATCATTGGTTAACTCTTCAGGTCCCAAACGAGTATCCATTACTCTAGCTTCATGTTCACTTATGTGGACTGAAGTTAACAAATCTTCTTTAACCAATCTTTCTGAAACCACAATGGCATCTTCAAATCCCAAACCATCAAAAGACGTATAGGCAATTAATAAGTTTGTGCCAAGAGCTAACTCTCCATGATCTGCGGCAGGACCATCAATAATAAGGTCGCCCTTTTTAACCTTGTCGCCAATATTAACTAGTGGTTTTTGTGAATAGCTAGTACTTTGAGAAGTTCTCTCGAATTTTTTGATAAAATAAATTTCCTTATCTCCATTCAAAGAAACATTCTCTCGTCCATGAAGAGAGTGTAAAGTTTCAGCATCATTTAGCTCTGCTTTGTTAAGTCTAATTTCAACTCTTTTTCCATCAACATACTCAACAACCCCACCATGTAGAGCTCTAATAGTATGATTCATGGCACTTGCCACAGCTTCTTCCATACCTGTACCAACAATAGGTGCTTCTGGCTTTACCAAAGGTACTGCCTGACATTGCATGTGGCTACCCATAAGAGCACGTGTGGTTTCATCGTTAGCAATAAATGGAATTAATGATGCTGAGGTACCAACCACCTGTCTTGGAACCACGTCAATAAACTCAACCTGAGTTGCTGGTCCTTCTAAAAACTGATTTTGGTGACGGAAAGGTACCCATTCTTGAGTGATATAACCATTGTCATCAACATCAATTTCAGCATGAGTAATTTTGTAGTCTTCTTCTTCATCGGCTGCCATATAAACAACCTCATCAGCGACCTTCATTTTTCCATTTTTCTCTTCAACCTTATTATAAGGAGCTTCCAAGAATCCATACTCATTTACGTGTGTATATAAAGCAAGGTAAGTAACTAAACCAATATTTTGTCCTTCAGGAGAACGAACCGGACAAATTCTTGAATACTGTGAAGCATTGATGTCACGCATAGAGAAAGAGGCTCTTTCTCTGGTAACACCACCAGAGCCTAGTACAGACAAACGCCTTAAGTTATCAATTTCTGCCAAAGGATTAACTTGATCCAAGATAGCTGAAAGTCTATTTCTTCTAAAAAACTGTGAAACAGTTGCGATAAGAGGTCGAGCATTAACTAGAGCTGAAGGAGTAAGACTCGAATCAGTCTTGGTCAAAGACATCTTCTCTCGAATTGATCTTTCTAAACGAATTAATCCTATGCGGAAAGCTGTATCTTTAACTAACTCGCCGACACATCTAACACGACGATTGCTAAGATGATCTATATCATCAACTTTCCCCGTACCGTTTTGTAATTGAATTAAATACTTGATTGTAGCAACCACATCCTCTTTTGAAAGAACGGTGTTTTCAAAATCAACATCAATTTTGAGTCTGCGATTAAGCTTATATCTACCAACTTTTCCTAGGTTATATCTTCTCTCATCAAAAAAGTGAGACTTAAAATATTCTCTTGCTGTATCTAAAGTGGCTGGCTCACCTGGTCTTAGTTTTTCATAAATCTCAATTAAAGCTTCTTCTTTTGTATGAGTGTCATCTTTATCAAGAGTATTTTGTAATAAATCATACTCATCTTTATCCAGAATATCTTTATAAAGATCAAGAATTTCCTCATCTGATTCAACTCCAAGAGCTCTTAATAAAACAGTGGCGGGCATCTTGCGTCTGCGATCAATCTTGACAGTAATTACATTTCTTCTACCAACTACAAACTCAATCCAAGAACCACGCATTGGTCTCAACTCAGCAGAATAATAAACCTCTCCAGTTGATTGGTATTCTTCACCGGAAAAAGATACTCCTGGAGCTCTTACTAGCTGAGTAACAATTCCACGTTCGATTCCATTTACAATAAATGTTCCAACAGGAGTCATTTTAGGCACATCACCCATAAAAACATCCTGGGTTCTTCTTTCACCAGTACGCTTGTTAATCAAAGTAGCCTCTACATAGAGAGGCATGTCATAGGTTAAATTTTTTTCTTTTGCAATTGAGGGAGTAGTTTTAGCTTCACCTAATCGATGTTCACCAAACTTAAGTTGCCAGTTTTTTCCTGTGTAATCTTCAATTCCTCTTCCAGCATTGACTTGCTCTAATGCCTCCTTAATTCCGCTATCTAAAAACTCTTGATAGCTCTTTTGCTGAAGTGCAATAAGATCAAGTTTGGGGAGACTTTTTTTTACTTTTCCCCAATTTTGGCGCTGGCTGGTTGACATGAAGGCTCCTTTTTATGGTTGTTATCTAAAAGCAATCTTAATGTTTGTGTTTTATCTAAAACACAAAAATAGAGACTAAATGGACAGTCTCCAATATCTAAAAAATGACACTAAAGTAAAAGTTGAGATGTCACTAGTTTACAATAATTGTATTTTTGCTTGACTCTGCCGATTGAATATTTTTTAATAACTATATCTATCATGTTTAGACGACAAAAAAATCTGCCACCTCTGGCATTGGTCATAAAACTCCACACGTAAGTGGCAATTCTATCATTTTCGTCAGACTAGCGCAAGTAGTTATTAATATTCTGATTATGTTCTTGTAGCGTCCTTCCGAAGTGGATTCTGCCGGAACTATCATGAATATAGTATAGATAATCTGAATATAGAGGATTCACTGAAGCCTCAAGTGCATCAAAACCTGGATTACAAATTGGAGCAGGAGGCAAACCTGGATTTTGATAGGTGTTATATCTAGAATCAATCTGTTTGTCAGCTGCTAAAGGAGTAGACCACCAAGTTTCAGTCTGTTCATTGAATCCTTTTGCATATTGAAGAGTTGCATCAACCTGAAGAGGCATTCCTAGTTCCAATCTCTTGAAAATCACTCCAGCCACTCTCTTCATTTGATCTGAACCCTTTGCCTCTCTTTCAAGAAGTGAAGCTATCACAATTAACTCATCAACAGAGTACTCAGATTTTTCAATATCATCCGCAAGTGAAGCAATCTTTTTTTCAAAGGTGTTATTCATTAAAGAAATTAAGGCTTGAGTTGTAATCTCTTTAGGAACCAAATAAGTGTCAGGAAATAGCTTGCCTTCCATACCTACCGTCTGCAATAAAAATTCATCCTTATCAAAAAAAGCTAAATCATAACCTGAGAGACTTTGGGCTATCTCTTCTCTGCGAATGCCCTCTGGGAAAGTAATCCACACATCATCAGCCCCATCACTTAAAGTCTCTAAAATCTCTGCAAGACTCATTTTCTGGGAAAGCTCAAAACTTCCAGCCTGAATATTGTATTTATCTTCATTTAATCTATAAAAGATTTGAAAAAGTTTAGAGTTTTTAATGAGATTATTTTCTTTAAGACGTTCAGCAACTACTGTCACTGACTGTCCTCTTGGAACAACAAAACGAACTAGCTCTTTATTGTCTGAAGAAACTGGCTGAAGAAGCGATGCTATCACAATACTTACCACCACGCCTACGATCATCAAAGTAACTAGCAAAAACAATGCAACTTTAAATACTAGACTTTTTTTCTTTTTATTGCTTGTTTTTTCTTCATTTTTTTTGAACATAGATCAATAGTGTAGCACAAATAAACTTGCTAACTATGATTTAGGTATTAAGTTAGTCCTAGCTCAGTATAAAAAACTATTGATAACTTATCCACTCTTCAAGAAAGAGAGAGGCAGCAAAATGATCAATCGGGCCAGAAATTCTCTTACCTCTTTCTTTCATCTTTTCTCTCACATCGTGAGAACTTAAAGTTTCGTCGATAAACTCTATGGGCAGATTAATTGTTTTAGTTAGTTGTTCACTAAATAATTTGGTCTGTTTGGCCATCTGCTGTTCTGAAATACCAAGTACCAGCTGATTAACCTCATTTTCTTGACAAACTTGTTTAATTCTAGTTATAGCCTCTTCGATTTTTTGATACTCGATTACTTCCAAAGGAATGGCCAAGGAAGCAAAAGAAATTGCTAATCCGATTCTTTTCGTACCGTAATCAATTGCCAAAGCTTTAATATTTTCCATAATAACCACTAAGCATAGTTTTAATCATCTCTAATTAATTGAGCAGTTACTACTCCTCGACGAAGATATGTTCCCTCTGGAGTACAAGTAACTAATTTTAACTGTCTAACACCATAATCCTGAGAAAGGATAAAGGTATCTGATGGCTTAACTTCAGTTTTGTCTTCTACAATATATGTATAACGAACATCTCCATAATGGAGATAAATTTTATCACCTCTTTCAAGAGTCATGATTGTACTAAAAATTGAGTTATAGCGACGAGGATTCGATTCTTTAGGATTATAAAACTGTCTAAGTAGTGAGTGACCAAAGATAACTGGAGCTCCAGGCTTTCCTGGCAATGATGTGCCAGGATATTGAATTAAACTTTCCTCGAGATCCACTCCTCCAATTGTTACCACAGCGTTTTCTATTCCTAAATCTGGAATTTCCAAAATATATTCCCCGCTTTGACGCGCTAACAAACTTGTGCGGTTAACAAGATCTGAGGCCATTTGATCTTCAAACCAGTTCGACAGATTTGTAAAATCAAGTTGAGCATCAACTATAACCGGACCGCGCTTAACTTTAGAAATGGCCTCAGCGTTATCAATACTGGCATAATCTTCTTGTAAACTTTGAGCTACTACCAGAGGCGTTACGTCCAGCACATTCTCCTGCGGAATTGGTAAAACAAGTTTTTCTGCCTTCGTCTGAGGAAGAGTCTTCACATAATAACCAACAACTGGCATAACGGCACTACCCAGTAACATAACCCCAACAAAGATTAACAAAATCGGCAACATATTTGCTCCAAACCTAACTAGTCTAGGCAAAGCATTGGCTAACGCAGCAGTTTGCTTTTCATCAATCTCTTCCTCAACCTTCTGAGCAACCATCATTCGGGTGAGCTTGTTTGTTACCTTTTCTTCTAAACCTTCATAGCTACCTTCTCTAAGCAACGCTTCGCGATATAGACGGATAAGTTCACGATGATCTAGGCCAATATGAGATTGATTTATCATTGTTAAGCAGGCTATATAAATTTTTTATTGACACACTCAAAAACGAGCTATTGTTTAATATCAAGTTTAATTTTTTCTATATTTGACGGCATCTTCTTAAAGATTGAGTTTGCAAAAGATGGCGTAAACTCAAACTTAACTTCAGACACTTCTTCGAGTTGAGTTAATTTTGAACTCACCTCATCAATTTGTAAATTTGGGAGATCTTTGATTAGAGAATCTGGATCAACTTTTGCTTGAGCCTTTCCTTCTAGTTTAGCCTCAATTTTTAGTTGAGAGTCACCATCTTCTTCTGATTCAATTAGTTTTGAGTCAACCTTTAGGCCATTGTCCACAAACTCATAATTTTCAGGAACGTCATCAGCTAAAACCACTCGTGCTAAATCGAGCAAATCTTGATTCGTGTAAGAAAGTCCGTTAACCTCTATTTTTAACGATAGGCTGACTTCGTTTGCTTCATCACCAATCTCTGCACTATATTCTTGAGAAATAATTTTAAACTCTTCAGTTGGAACTATGTGCAGATCAATTTTTTGAGATTCAAGCATCTCGTCTCTGGCTTTTTTAAGCAATTTTTGTCTTAGGGTTGTTAATAGCTCCTGATAATCAGCTTCAGAAACCACTCTAATTTCTCTACTAGAACCACCGGTAAAGTTATCCACTGCTTTGGCTGAATAGGTCTCAGTAGAAAAAGACTCTATCTTAAAATCTGTGTCCTTGGAGATATTGCTTTCTGTGCCAATTTCCTTAGCCACAACCCTTACATTCTTCTGACCGTACTCTCTCTTTTCGCTATCTCCAGTGCTACTCACCTCAACTTTTGAAGCTGGTACTTTTACTTCTGCATCAAGAATAAACTCTAATGATCCAGCATAAACAACTGTACCTTTATCGAAAGTTTTATCCGAATCAGTTTTGTTTAAAATTCTTATTTCTCCACTAGCTTTTTCACCAACTTGCTTCATACCCGTAGTTAGAGTTGATTCATCTCCAGACATCTCCTCACTTATTTTTTCGGCTTTTAGAAGATTCAGTTTAGGATCAGACTTTGCGATACTGGGGTCAAGAAAAATATTTAACTCCTTATCTAAGCGGTGAACACTTGGTTGAACTGCTACAACCACTTGATAGCTACTCTTAAGCAAAATAAAAGAAACAAACAAAGATACTAATAAGCCAAGAATTACGGCAACCGCAATTATTAACCTGATTTTTTGCTTCTTAGTTGGTTTTTTCTTTTTCGAAATTTGAGGAGAATTTTTCGTTGATGATGGCACCACGTTTTGGCCACCAATTTTTGAACCTTCTTGGTCAACAGCAATTGGCACCCCAAAACTTGTGGCAACAGCAGTATCTTTTGTCGGAGAAGTGATGTTGGCTGAACTCGGAACCGCCAACGAATCGGACAATAACTCAGTTTTCTCTTCATCAGCAAACTCATCATCCTCAGACTCAAAACTCATATCAACTTCTTTTGTGATTAATCCGCTATCCTTTGCCACAGCAACTCCCCCTTGTTTTACTACTGCCTCCAACACCTCTCTTGACTTAACCACCTCTACAACCGGCTGCTGAATAAAGCCATATTCGCCCACCCAATCAATTGACAATAGTTGCTGTTGATATAAAACTAAACTTTCATCCTCGACAGAGGCAGAGGCCAAAACAATATTTAGAGGAAATTTTTTTCCAGTTTTTTCAAGATCACCATTTAAACGAGCCAAAACTTCTTGAATATCCAAAAGAATGTTTTCAGACCTACCCACAGATAATGTCTTCTGAACTTGACCCTGGTGAAGTACATTTAAAGTTAAAGAGGTAGACCCAAGATAAACCACCAAAGCTGAAAGGTAATGATTATCGTTGGTTAGATGATTGATTAGCGCCTCAGTGCTTAATACAAACCCCACTGCCTCTAAAGACAATGATTTACAAAGTTCTTGCAATCTCTCATCGTGAGGTACTTTTATTTCTGTTTGTGTTGCCCACTCTGGCTCAAGTGCAAACAAAACTTGATCAGTTTTTTCGGACTCTTTTCCCAGATCTTGTAAACTCTCATCACATTGAATCAATTGATCGTCCTCAGACTGATAATATCGAATGGGGGATTGATTGAGAATATGAACTTGCCCCTCAACTATTCTCCACAAGGCAGAGCTTACAGAGATATCAGTAAGAAGTAAAGAAATAAATAACTCGTTGTTATTTTTTTTATTTTTTAAAAAAACGTTTGGCAGGCCCATAATGTATTTTGATGTAAATATAAGCTACTAATATTAAAGCAGACAATCTCAAGGATGAAAAGAGGCGATGCAAATCTACTAATCGATGTTTTTTTCTACTTGTCGAACATAGACCCTTCTTACTCCTGAAGCAGCCGATTTTTCTTTAAAGATTTCAATTTGGCCAATCTGCCCCGTTGATAAAACATGAGGACCACCACATAACTCTTTTGAAATAAAAGCCCCGTTATCCAACTGCATTTTTTTATCAGAGTTTTTATCAAGTAAACCAATTAAGTATACTGAAACTTCATCAGGATAACGCTCTGCAAAAAATGCTAAAGCTCCAGATTCTAATGCTTCTTGCTTGTTCATAATTATTTTTTTAACTGGAAGATCTTGGGAAACCCAGTCATTAATCTGATTTTGAATCAGATCAATTTGCTCCTGAGTTAAAGCCTGAGGGTGTGAGAAGTCAAATCTTAAACGATCAGCAGAAATATTTGACCCCTTTTGCTGAACATGATTACCCAACACCTTTCTGAGGGCGGCATGCAGTAAATGAGTCGCGGTGTGATAAGCAGTGGTTATATCAGAATGATCAGCTAATCCACCTTTAAACTTATTATTTGAAGTGGAACGAGAGTGAGATATGTGTGCTTGCTTAGCAAGTAAAAATTCCTCTTCAAAACTTTCAGATATTAAGATCTGCTGTGTCTTTGCCTCCTCTTGCAATACCTCTAAAGGAAAACCATAAGTTTCATAAAGATGATAAGCCTGAGAACCTGAAAATTTTTTATCTGTTGATGCCATCTTCATAAACTCTTTTAATCCTTTATTTAAAGTTTTGCCAAATTTGATGCATTCATTTTCGATTTCATTTTTAATTCTTGCTTGATTATCAGCCAATTCAGGATACTGATCTTGGTATATTTCTACTACTACCCCAACCAATTCAGGCAAAATTTTAGTTGTAGAGGAAAGATATCTTTCTTGTCTAATGGCTCTACGCAGCAATCTACGAACTAAATAACCTTGATCCTTGTTGCTTGGCTTAACACCATCGCCAATCAAAAATACTGCAGCCTTTAAATGGTCTGCGATTACTCTGAATTTAGAGAGGTGGTCATTATATTTTTTTTCTGATAACTGCTCAATTTTTTCAATAATCGGAGCAAATAAGTCAGTCTGAAAAATATCTGGTTGATCTTGTAAAACTGCTAAAATTCTTTCTAAACCTCCTCCAAAATCTATATTTTTTTGAGATAGATCAACCAAACCATGCTCAGTTTTTTGATACTGCATAAACACGCTGTTTCCAATTTCAAGGAATCTACCACAATCGCAGTTTACATGACAAGGCTGATCGGAAAATTCTGATTTTTCGTGGAATTGATGCTCAGCCCCAAAATCGTAAAAGATCTCGCTACTTGGACCACCTGGTTCTCCAGAAGGCATTAAGTCAGGTTCTCCAGCTCTTGACCACCAATTCTTTTTTGAGGAGTATAAAAGAATGTGAGGTTGATGATTCTCGTTAAATCCACTTTTCTCTGGATTTGGATCAATCTCAGCCTTAATGCCTTTTTGTGCAAATAAGTTTTGCCAAATTTCAATCGCTTCTTGATCTCTTTCAAGTTGATATTTATTATCTCCAGCAAAAACCGTCACAAAAATTTTATTGGCATCTAAACCTACCACTTCAGTTAAAAACTCAAAAATCCAACTCAACTGTTCCTTTTTAAAATAATCTCCAAGTGACCAGTTACCCAACATTTCAAAGAAAGTGGTGTGACGATTGTCTCCCACTTCTTCAATATCTTGAGCTCTAAAACACTTTTGAGAGTTTGCCAAACGTGATCCTTCAGGATGTTTCTGTCCAAGCAGATAAGGCATAATTGGCTGCATACCAGCTGTTGTAAAAAGTGTGGTTGGATCATTATCGGGAACCAAAAGTGCTGAAGGAATAATCTGGTGCGATTTTTGTTTCAAAAAATCAAAATAGGCTGTTCTTAGTTGACTGGCAGAGAAATTTTTTTTATACATACTCTCTGTGTGTACTTACTATTTTTTGTGATACATACTTTTTTAACAAAATAAAGACTCCTCCAAAGAAAAGATCTCCAAACAAGGTATTTCTATAAAAAGGTAAAGCTAAAGAATAGCAACTCATTAGCCCAATTAAATTTCTTGGATACCAATACCACCAAACTCCAAAATTTGAAAGTAAGAAAAAAGTTAAACTTGCAATTGGCAAAAATAACATCTGTTTTTTTACATTATTCTTAGCCAACCTACCGAGTAACCAATAACTTGCAAAACCTAGATAAGTAAAAACAAAGCCTAAATACAATCCAGAAACCAATAGATCATAAACCATTATTTGAATCATAAAAATCAAAAAGTTGGATTGAAAAAAGCCAAATGAACCCACCACGCTAAAGTTTGGCATGACCTTAATAAATCTAGAACAAAATACAAAGATCCCTAGATAGATTTTGTTGATAGTGATTTGAACCTGATTAATAATCATTTTAATAACTAAAAAGTACTCTGGTAAAAAAAATTTTATGTTTAAGTAGGCAACAACAATAACGAAACTCTACTCAAAAACTTTTAACTCCTCGAACCTCCACTCAACCTGATCGCCAATATTTAGAATAATCTTATCACTCGCTTCTTGAGCATACTCACCATTTATATAGAGTGCCCAATAGTACTCATTTGTTGAAGCTTTTCCATTAATACCTGTAACAAAAACGCCAAAATCGTACTGGTCATACTTAATTTCTGCTTTTTTATTCAATAAAGAAAATGGTGTTTGGCCATCTTGAGTAGCTTCAAGATGAAATATTGAACTTTCTTCACCATTAGTAGAAGATTCTTTTTCTGAGCCATTACTTGTTTCAAAAGTTGGACGAGAAAAAAGAACATCTTTTGATATCAACAATCTTGAGAAGAGATGAGATTCTTTTGATAAACTTAAAAATAAAAACGCTATAGCTGCCAAACCAATAACTATAAATAGGGGTAATAATTTTTTGCTCTTATTTTCTGGCTGAATTTCTGATAGTTCCGACATAATTATACTCCTTTAAATTTTTGAGGTGATTGAGCCTTCTCTTTGGTAATTGTTCTCGTAGCACTTTTTATTTTAAGACCCAAACCTCTTTCTTTTTTTTGATGATTCGTACCAAGCAATAAGCCAATCAACTCACTTAATTCAAGATTTCCTACTTTAATATCTTTAATAGATGGTATTTCTTGAGTGGCTTCTTCCCATCTCTCTGAAAAGTTTTCTCGTAGCTGCTCACCCTCATCAGATTTAAACAAAAAGTAACTTGAAAATCCAACAAAAAAACCCAAAAGCATTCCCAACCCAAATTGATTGGACTGTTTTGCTGATTCTTTTGGAACTGAAGGCTGTTGCATTTTGTCTGACATCAACTAACTCTTTTTATCTTCTTTCTTCTTATTAAGATAGCTGACAAATCCCTCAAAAACCTTAACCCCAGTTTTAACCCCAGCTGCTATTCCAACCAAACCTTGAAGAGGTTGAGCAATACTTTTAATCTTTGTTTCAGTTTCATCTGCAATGTGGTTAACTTTATCAATTGCCTGCCTAAATGATTTTAAAACTAAAAATAATTGTACCCCTACAATTGCGAGAACAACCGTTAAAATTAGCAATGATCCGGCCAAGATATAAGGTAAAATTTGTGTCATTTTTTTGTCTCCTTTAATAAATTCGTTAACAACTCCAATGATTAATATATAGTTAACTCATTTTTTGAGGTGTAATCATAATTAGCTAACTATAACATACTCTGTATTTGAAAGATTAGAACTTAACATAAACAGTTCTTTGTTTAAGGGTAGATCGCCCTCGTTGATCTACCGCCTCAATGGTAATTGTACTTATCCCTTCTCTTGGTAAATAAACTTCAGTTTTAAATGAACCATCTGGCTGAATAGCAACCGGCTGAGCATTTACACTTAAGATCGCTTCACTTTCTGTAGTCCCACTAATAATAATTTGTGAAGAAACAAACTCATTTTCTTCTGGAGAATAGATTTCTAATGAGGGAGGCTTATTAAGGTTATACCATTGAACACCAATGTACCCCACCAAAGATAAAAAGATTGCTGCAAAAATTACTACAATCAAGATAATGGGGCGCCATTGTTTTTGCCTGGCAGATACTGGTCGAATGTACTGACGCAATAATAATTTTCCGCTTTTATTTTCTTGATAATCTCGACGAAGAATAGCCAACAATGACTTTTGATCTAAATTTAGGACTCTTGCATAAGATTTAATAAAACCCTTTACAAAAACAGACGATGGCAGCTTATCAAACTGGTTTTTTTCAAGTGCTTGAAGATACTCAATTTTAATTCGAGTTACTTGAGAAAGTTCAGTCAGAGTAATTCTCTGCTTTTGTCTTTCGTCTGCTAAGATTTGACCAATCTTTTTGGTTTGCATAGCACATCCTGAAGAGATAATCTTAATCTGAAAAAACTTGATTCACCAGCTTGGCGATTCGAGCACCATCGGCACTGTTTCCAACCCGCTGTTTAACCAAACCAATCAAAGGACCCATTTGAATACCCTCAGACTCTTGTTTAATCTTCTTAATAATTTCTATAATCTGCTCATCACTTAACTGTTGAGGCAAATATTCTTCTAACACTTTTATTTTCTGTTGAGCTTCTGCAACCAAATCATCTCGATTGCCTTTTTTATAATCCTCGATCGCATCTAGCCACTGCTTAACTGTTTGCGAAACCAGTTTTTCTACCTGCTCATCATTTTGAGGGCCATTATCAATTTCTACGTTTTTTATCTTAGCTCTCAACATTCGAATTGTATCCAACCTCAAAGCCTGCTTGTCTCGCATCGCCTGTTTCATATCTTCAATTAATCTTTCTTGGAGTGACATAAGAGTTTTTAATATAGTTAATAATTTTGAAACGGTAAGAATTTTTGATTGTGTTTGCGAGGAAGCCTCGGTGCAAGGCACCGCCAGCGACAAACAAACACAAGCAAAATTGTGGACCCGAGCTGACTCGAACAGCTGACCTTTCCGATGTGAACGGAACGCTCTAACCAACTGAGCTACGGATCCGTCTTGCCCAATACCAAAGTAAAAGCATTATACAACAGATCAGTCTGAAAGACTTTCTTCAGAAAAGTGGTTTATGTTTCAATAATGAACTCTCAATTGCTTTTGCTTTTACACAAAATAATAAAAATATTCTTTCCACCTTTTTGTGTTTGCTGTAAAAAAAATGGATCTGTTTTGTGTTATGAGTGCTATCAACTTATCCATTTTAATCTACAACCAAAAAACTCCAACTTGATCAATCAAGGTTCTTTAGATCAAGTTTTAATATTGGCTGTTTATCAACCACCCATCTCTCAACTAATTAAAGCTCTTAAATATCAACATACTAGAGCAGCAGGTAAAATGTTAGCCCAATTACTATTTTTACATATTAATTTTCCTGAATTTGATTTGATAACCAGTGCACCAATCTCAAAAAAAAGACTCAATGAAAGAGGTTTCAACCAAGCTCAGTTAATTGCTGAAGAATTAGCTTCAAAGCTTAACAAACCATTCAAAAAGTTATTAAAGAAAATTAAAGACACAAAAAAACAAGCTAGAAGTAGTTTTCAGCAAAGATTAAGTAATCTAAGTGATTGTTTTCGGGTTGAGTCACCATATAGAGATTTTGTTAAAAATAAAACGATTCTAATTATCGATGATGTAATTAGTACCGGATCTACCCTCAATGAATGTGCTAAAACACTAAAAGCATCTGGAGCTAAACAAGTAATCGGCGTAGCTTTGGCTCAAAGTTTGTAGCCTGTTTATATCTGGTGTATAATGGTTACCCTGGAGCTTAACTCCAAAAACATGGGGATGTATTGCATCGACGTGTCAGCACATTAACAACTGCAGACCATCTTTTATCAAAAGATGTAAAACAGGATAAAAACATAACTGCAAACAAAATTCGCAGCATGGTTGCATCAGCTGGACAGGCTCTCGCTAGCCTTACCCAACTTGTTGGAACCCCAGCTCTCGCTTACAACGCGTAAGCTGGCATCTACTCATTTCTTCTCACTGATGAGAGTGGGTAGGTGAAAAACCAGTCAGTGTGCAAAATGATAGATTCATGCATCTATCATTTTCAAGAAATAGTATGGCGGCAAAAGAAAGGTTTGTTTATTTACCACTTTTGCTAGAAGCAAAAATAAGACCCGTTGCGTAATTAGAATTAGAATAATTATTGTTTACCCCGCTAAGCAGGGCGATAGTAGTTGTAACTACTTGAGGAGTAGAAAACAATGCAAAATGCGCAAAAAATGCATTAAGTAACTAATTTTAATTACGCAATGGGTCTAAACTACGTCTGTAGAAGTTGTTCTGAAGCTTGATAGCG
Organism: uncultured Pseudomonadales bacterium; assembly: GCA_964437755.1. Lineage (GTDB taxonomy): Bacteria > Patescibacteriota > Microgenomatia > UBA1400 > PJMF01 > DAOLOF01. The sequence continues at coordinate 98,095 of CAYTIA010000001.1, forward strand.
GACAGGGGGTCATACCCCCTCATCTCCACACGCATAAAGCCTTTTGTTAATATGTTTCTAACTTTTTTTTGTTTTATTACCTTGTTTGTCCATCATTAATGTGCCACCATTAGTTTGTTCAGGGAAGCATGTTGCCACCTCGTTATTTCTAATAAACGCTCCGACTTTTTTTAAACCATATTTTTTATATCCAACAACTACTCTTAATGCATTACCAACTGCTTGCACCCCATAAACAGCTGAAGGTTTTCTGTTTATATACTTAAACCATTCGGTCTCGATAGTTCTAACAACCTCAGATATATCCCCAGCACTCATATGTCTTGGAAATAAACTACCTTGCCCAAATTCAAAACCACTGGCATGAAAAAGCTTTTCTCCGGCATAAAGATGGCGCGACGAGATATGTTTGCGATTAACGCCAGTGTCAGCATAAGCTCTTTTTGAAGTTAATTCTGGATATTCTTTTTTTCGCATAATAATTTGTATTACTTGAATATTGTATTAAACAAGTCAAGCTCATTGTTGAATTTATCGTAAATATTTTTAACTTTATAGAAACTTACTCACTACATAACTCGCTTGGTAAAAATATCTCATTTTCACTTAGTAACTCCACCGCAAATTTCATATAAAATACTATCTGAACTATTCATTTCGAAATTATTTTTAACTTCTTATGCCCCAAACCCAACTTAACGCCATAATTTTAGCTGCTGGATATGGCACTCGCTTAAAGGAAGTTGGCGAGAAGACAGCCAAAGGTCTTTTTAAAAACCGTGACAATTTTTCTATTCTTGATTTAGTTTTACTTAAATTAATAAAAAATCAAGCCATCAATCAAGTTGCTTTAGTTACCAACAATCGCTTTCACTCTCAATACAAAAATCATCTTTCATCAAAATATCCAAACACCAAGATTAACATTATTAATGATGGCTCAACTAAACCAGAAAATAGATTAGGCTCATTGGGAGATTTGCACTTTGCGGTGGATCAGCTGAACTGGTGGGATAAAGACTTGTTAGTTTTACCCAGTGATAGAACTCCCGAAAATATTATCTCTGCTTTAGTATCAGACTTTAAAAACAACTCCAACTCATTTGTTGTTGGAGTTGTGAAAGAATCCAAAGAAAAGATTAAAAATAAATCGGGCTGTGTGGTGCTTAATAAACACAATAACGTTGTGGATTTTGAAGAGAAGCCAGCAAACCCAAAAAGTAATTATTTGGCCCTTCCTTTTTATATTTTTCCCAGACAAACTCTCTCATTGCTTAAAAAATATAAAACTCAAAAAAATAATATGGATTCTCCAGGAAATATTGTTCCTTGGCTAATTACTCAAAACTTTCCCGTCAAAGCTTGTTTGACAGCAAAAAAATCGTTCGACATTGGCAATCTTGAGGAGTTAGAAAGTTTCCAGAAAGAATATTCGCTAAAAAACAACTCTTAACTCTCTTGTTGAGTTTGAGCTATATATGCCTGAATTTGAGCCGGGTTTACTTCTCTTGGCTTGCTTCCTTCAGGAGGTCCAATTAAATTAGCTTCATACATCTGATCTAATATTCTGGCAGCGCGGTTATAACCTATGCTCAACCTTCTTTGTAATAATGAAGCCGAGGCTTTACCACCTTTTTGAAATACCTTAACCGCTTCATCAAAGAGATCATCTATCTCATCTGTTCCACCAAACTCTCCAGATTCTTTTGCAGTAAATTTACTAGTTATCTCCTCTTCATAGTTAGGTTCATTTCCATGAGCCTTGAGATAATCAATAAGGGCTTTCGTTTCTTTTGGATCAACAAAAGTACCCTGAACACGAACAGGTTTAGCTTTATCTGGAGAAAGGAAAAGCATATCTCCTCGACCCAAAAGTTTTTCAGCTCCTGGAGAGTCAAGAATGACCCTCGAATCTGTCAAGGAAGAAACATTAAAAGCAATTCTAGCTGGTACATTAGCTTTAATTAATCCAGTAATAACATCTACTGAAGGTCGTTGAGTTGATAACACCAAGTGAATTCCAACCGCTCTCGCCATCTGAGCAATTCTGGTAACGGAAGATTCAACATCACCAGGAGCAAACAACATAATATCAGCCATCTCATCAATGAAGATCACCAAATTTGGCATCGCCGCCAAACCTGCTAACTCGTTATAACTAGCTATATCTTTAACCCCTACTTCTTGCAAAAGCTTGTATCTTTTTTCCATCAAATGCTCCACCCACTTAAGTGCCGAAACAACTTTTTTCGGCTCCACTATCACCGGTGTAAGCAAGTGAGGAATGCCGTTGTACTGAGTTAACTCAACTCTTTTTGGATCAACCAAGATTAAGTTTAACTCTGAAGGACTGGCTCTAAACAGCAAAGAGCTTAAAAAAGTATTGATACAAACAGATTTTCCTGAACCAGTTGAACCTGCTATTAACATATGTGGCATACGAGAAATATCTACTATTACCGAGTTTCCCGCCACATCAATTCCCAATCCAACAGCTAACTTTGACGGATGTTTTTTAATTGCTGATGAACCCAAAATTTCTTTAAGAGTTACATAAGAAGGAGATCTATTTGGCACCTCGATTCCAACTAGAGATCTACCTGCTATTGGCGCCTCAATTCTAATCTGTCCAGTTGGAGCAGCTAAAGCCATTGCTAAATCAGTAGAAAGGCTAGTAATTCTTGAAAGTTTGGTACCACGAGTAACTTGCAGTGCATATTGAGTCACTGAAGGTCCATAATTAACTTCCTTAACCTCTGCATGAATACCAAAAGATTGAAGGGCACTCTCAATAATATCTGCATTTTGATTCACATCACCCCTATCCGCCTCACCACCTTTTTGATCTGAAAGCAAAGACAATGGAGGATAATCCCAAACTAATGGCATATTGCTTGGGGTTAATAAACTCTCGGATTGGATATCGGCCACTTCTCCATCTTTAGATTTATTTTTCAAGTTAATGGGTAAAACTGGTTGAGTTGGGTCGACGGCAGTACCTGTTTGATCGTCACCAATGCCCTGTTTTGCCAAATCCGGTTGACCGACTTTAATTTGTTTTTCTTTTCCTGGAAGCCATATTTTTGGAATAAGGCCTTTTTTCTTTTTTTCTTTTGCATCCTCAACTTTAGCATTGAGTTTGTTTTCTTGATACAGCTGATATTTTTCAATCAATGCTTTGATCAAAGTCACTAAAGATGCTTGCAAGGTGATGAGAATGCCAATCGTCATCAAACCACCCGCGATTACCATTGAACCAGCTGGGCCAACTAATCTTGATAAATTATCATAAGTGTTTAAACCAATATCTCCAGTTGAAAACGCAATCATTACTGAGAGCATCATAATCAACAATCCCAACAGAACATTGGGCTCACCCCATTTCCAGTTAGTGTGAAGCATTACCAAACCAGAGGAAGCAAAAATAATTGGCAACAAAAAGATTGATATACCTAACTTATTTGTTAAAAATGTATTTACCTGTTGTAACACCTCACCTTGGCCTGTAAAAGAAACCAGAATAAGTAAAGCCACCAACATTAAAAGCACTGCCACGATTGAGTGCAGTGTTTGAGTCTCAATCTTTAATTTGATTGGTTGAACTTTTGATCTTCTTTTTTGTTTTTTACTTTTTCTCTTAGGCATAATAATCTGAGACTAGTATAACAAATATCTTAAGTGTCTCTCTAGTTAGCAGACCTGTCATTATTGACGATCCATAATTTCACTTACTATGAGTGGCTCCCTTTGAATTACAGAGTATAACTTTTTACGTAACCCAGTTTCAATTTTTTGTTTTAAATCATAGTCGCTAATATCTTGATTTTGCTCAATAATTTCAACAACCGAATCTTGAATGAAAGTAATGACCTCTGAAGCTTGTTTCATAAAAACAAAACCTCTTGAAACAATCTCAATTTCTTCATAAAGAAACTGTTTTTTTCTTCGAGGAATGATGACTACTACAATTCCTGCCTCACTTAAAGCTCTTCTGTCAGACAAAACAGCTGGACCAACATCTCCAATACCCAAACCGTCAACTATGCGAGGAGAAAGTTTAATGCGCTCACCAACTTGCCACTGATTATTTTCAAACACAAGAACATCTCCCGTACTTGGAATCAACACATCCTGATCTTTGTGACCAAGGGGATGTGCTACTCTAGTTCTAAATAATTCTCGATGTCGATCGGCTCCACCAATTGGCATCACGTATCTTGGTTTAACTGTGCCAAGTAGTTCCTTTTGTTCTGCCACTCCTGCATGGCCAGTATGATGAATGTTGGGCTTAATATCTGGATAAATAACTTGTACTTTATTTCTACATAACTCATCAATGGCTCGATAGTAAGGAACCTCGTTGCCCGGTATGGCATCAGCTGAGATAATAACCTTATCATTTTCATTTATTTGAATAATGCGGTGTTCTCCAAAAACCGCTCGCATCATTGATGATCCTTCTTGACCTTGGCTTCCAGCAATAATTACTACCAGCTGCTCATCTCTGAAACTACCTACATTCTTTTTGTTTATTTTTACTCCTTGTGGAATTTTCAACAAACCCAGTCTTTCGGCAACATTAATATTTTTTTCTACACTACGACCAATAAAAACTACTTTGCGACGATTAGTAGCTGCTATGTCAACCACTTGCTGAATACGATGAATGTGAGAACTCATTAAAGTCACTATGAACTTTCCCCTAACGCCTTCAATTTCTTTAGCTATAGCTGGACCGGTAGTAGACTCTGATTTACTCCAATCTTCTCTTTCAACCCTAAGACAGTCCATCAACATTAAAAGCACGCCCTCTTTGCCAACTGCAGAAGCCATTTCCAAATTCGTTAACACACCATCAACGGGGTCAAGATCAAGTTTAAAATCTGAACCATGATAGATAACTCCATCTGGAGTATTAATAATTAAATGTTTTGCATCAGGAACTGAGTGAGTAACTGCTAAAGTACTAAACGAAAAATGATTACCTAGTTGAATCGATTGACCATCCTTAACCACCTGGGTATTTCTTTGTGAAGAGCCTTCTTTCATTCTTTCTTGCGCAAAACCAATCGTTAAAGCCGATCCATAAATTGTAAAGTTTGGTAGCTCGGATAATAAATATGGTAAAGCGCCAATGTGATCATCGTGGGCATGGCTTAAAACCATACCAACTATTTTGCTACCTTTTTCAAGTTCAGCGAGCAAATAAGTTATATCGGGAATAATAATATCGGCACCTGGCATGTAAATGTCAGGAAAACCTATACCACAATCAACAATCAGAATCTCATTATCATATTGATAAAGAAACATATTTTGAGTTACCTCACCCATACCACCCAACGGAACAATTTTTAATTTTTTCATATTTTTTGTTTTAATAATATTTATGGAATCACACTTTTTTTAGTGAATTTCAGATCTTCTATCTCTTAAAAAAGCACGCCAATCTTCAATTAATCCAACTAACAAAGAAAACGGAGAGTCGATAAGTGCGGAGAAAAAAACACTCACAATGTTATATTCCTTCCATTTTTGGGAGAGCCATTGGCCGAATTTAGCCAGCGGTAAATAAAAGAAATCAAGAACCATAGTTAAAAAACCTCCTCCTTCTTGAATTGTCAGTTCCTGCGCTTTATGCCTGACCACCATAGCTGCAAAAACCACCATTGCCACGTTCATAGTGTCCACATAAATTGAAGTCCAGGGAACACCGGCTATCTTAAAGATCATATAGATAGAATAAGCCCCTACTAAGCCTCCAATAATACTAAAGATGCTAAAGACTGAGTTTATTAACCAATGTTTTTTTGTCTCAAGATTAATTTCATACACTTCATTTGAAGAAGATTTATGCAAAATCTTTTGGACCTCTTCTTTTACTCTCAAAAGATTTTTCTTTTCAGGAGGCTTAATTGTGATTACTAATAAAAACATCAGTGCAGAAGGAACCGCTAAATCAATAAACAAAGCAAACCAACTAAAACCTTCTCCAATTAACTCCGCGACTGGACCCTCAAAAACAAAAAAGCTAACTATACCTGCCACAAAAATCGACAGAGTTGAATATATCGCCGAACGATAAAGTCTCTGTTTCAAAGTACTTAAACGACGACTGTAAACAGTTTCAATTAACTCATGTAGCTGAGATTTATCGGATAATTTTTCCTTAATTGTGTCTGGATCATTCTCAACTTCCTTAAGTACATCTCCCAAAATTAAAAAGGCTGCATCGTAACGATCACATAGCTTGAAGAACTCTTTACCGTATGGATGTTCTAAATCCAACTCAAGTCTATCCTTAATTTGTTCGATATTATGAGCAAATTCATCAATAAACTGCGAATCATCTTCAAACCATCTTGGATAATAATACTTAATCAAGTTATAGATAATTAAGGGTGAATCTAAAGAATAAAGAGATCTATGAACAGCGATATAGGTTTGAACCAGGATTTCTTCTTCAGACATCTTGCCAGTTGGCAAAACCTTTAATCTCTGAAAAAGAGTGGTAGTCATAAAGTTCATCAAAGCATTTTCTTTGAAAGCTGGTTCCAGAATTTCCTCTATTTCACAAGCTGCAACTTCTAAAATCCAGTTAAAAAAGTTTACTCTCTCTTTAATTTTAAGACTATTATTTTTCTGAGAGATCGGGGAGTTATCTAAGATGTAAATGTACTTCGCCAAACTTTTTTTAGCCAAGGGAATTTTGTTTTTGGATACTTTTCCAGGCTCAAAATAACCACTTCTCATCATTTCAAGTACAAGAGGTTCAGTTAATTTTTGAGCATCCAAAGAACTTTGACCAATTCCCGATAGTTCTGAAAGTAGGGTTCTTTTTAAAATTCTTTCTATAGCTGTTCGACGAATGATATTTTCTTCTTTCCAGTCAATAATTCTTCTTACTTTTTCATAAAGTTTGGCAATCTTTGAGGCTAACTCATCTACCTCAAGAGGAGACACCGCTGGTGTTTGTTCATAATTAAACCCTTCAATATGTCCATCAACATACTTAATTGCATCTTCTGAAAGTTGATGAATTGTGGTTTTCTTATTAACTGAATCCTCAACTTCAGTTTGAGCGATTAGTGCTGTATCATTTTGTGACATAATATATAGATCATTGTAACATTAGAGTGCGGTGGTGTAGACAAGCAATTGAGTTTAATATTTTGGCAAAAAGATTTTTGAGTTTTCTTTGGTAATAATAACTTTTTCAAAACCTCTTCCAACGATAATTCTGGCTGCTTTTCTTACTGCTCCCTCCAGAGTTCTTTGTAAAGTACGAATACCTGCATCAAAACCTAGAGGTCTAACCATAGTTGGCCACACATCTTCATTAACTATCAGTTGTCCAGGTTTTAACCCAGCCTTTTTTAATAAACTTGGAAAAATATACTCTTTACCTATAACCATTTTTTCATGATCAGTATAAGAAGGCATTGTTATCTTTTCTAACCTATCCATAACTGCTGTAAGAATCTTACCCGTATTATTGGCGGTTGCTAAAAAGATTGCTTTACTTAAATCAACTGGATAATCAATATAATTATCAACAAAAGAATTGTTTTGAGCTGGATCTAATAACTCTACTAAAACACCCATAATCTCTTGATTGGCCTCATCAGAAGCACGATCAATCTCATCAAGTAATATTATTGGATTTCTAACACCAGAGTCACACAAGCCCTTTACAACTTTCCCTGGTTCACTGCCCAACAACAATCTTGAGTTGCCCCTTAACTCTTTAGCTGAGCCCATGCCACCAAAAGGAATTCTTACTAATTTTCTTTCTAATGCCTCTGCTAAAGCATATGCAAAAGTTGTTTTACCGGTACCCACTAATCCCACTAATAACAAAATTGGAGCTCTAAAACCTTCATCCTGAAAATTTCTTTCTCTTAAAGCAATCACAGAAATATACTCTAAAAAACGATCCTTTATTTGTTGCATTCCGTAATGATGCTTGTTAAAAATCTCCTTGGCCACCTCTATATCTAAACGATCTTTGGTTTCATTTTCCCAAGGAATCTTTAAAACCCACTCAATATACTTACTCACCATTTCATGTTTGGTATCATAGCTACCAAGCTCAATGCTTCTTTCAAGAGCCACGATATCACGCTGAGCTTTATAGCGAAGCTCCTCAGGCATTTTAGCTTGCTGAACTTTTTGCTTTAAATCAAAGATCTCCTTTTGGAGAATATTTTGAAAATCTGTTTTTTGAGTCATAAAATGAAATAAAAGCAGTTAAATCTTTTCTAGAATCTTTTCTTTTGATAATAAACCAGTTTTTGCACCATAATTTCCAACAACGCTGGCAGCATTTTTAGCACCCATGATTGTTGCTTCTTGAGGACTTTTGCCCCAGTGTAAACCAGCTACAAAACCTACGGCAAATGAATCACCCGCTCCGGTTGAATCAAGTACGCCAGAACTTAAAGCAGGAAAGTGCAATAAATACTCACCATGATAATAAACATCACCGCCCCTTTTTCCAGCAGTAACCACCACGTAAGGAAACGTCCTTAAAATTTGATTCTGAACATCAATAACCATCTGCCATTCTTCGTCATTAACTATAAAAGTCTCGCAGGGGATATCGTTGATCATTAGTCTTTGATCAGCAAGCATTAGTAACTCAGCTTTGCCGGGATTCCATGACAGTTTAGTTGATCGAGAACGCTTAATTGATAGAAAGATCTTTTCTATAGTTTGCTGATTTCCTCCAATACTGCTCAAGTGGACTAGTTGAGCTTGCGCCAGCCAATAGGCTGAAATATCGTAGGGATCAAGCATTGCAGAAGCTCCTCGATGAACTAAGACTGATCTTTCTCCATTCTCGCAGGTTAAAATCACCGATCCTCCTGTTTTTTCTAACTTTTCACAAATAACTAAACTTGTGTCGACTCCATTATCTCGAAGATCTTTTAGTACTAAATACGAAAAGTTGTCACGACCGGTTTCGCAAATCACCGATGTTTTAAAACCCAATCTTGAAAAACCAACTGCTGTATTACCACCACCTCCGCCAGTATAAACGTTAAAATCCTCTACATCAGTTTTACTACCATGGAGTTGACAAAGGTGAACTCCCTTGGGTGTGTCCATTAACTCAAACTTATCTGTATGAACAAAAATATCAACCAAAGCAGAACCAATAGTAATTACTTGGTATGGCATGGTTATATTAAAGCATGAAACAGATTGTGACTGTACTATCACTTAAAATATATAAGAGTATCATTACCGATGATTACTAGACTATAGCTCTTAAGCTCTCGAAGATATCTCAAGCTCACACTCTTTAATTGCTTTTAATAGCTCTTGTTTATTCTCAACAATTTTATAGATAGTTTTTTCCTTCTCTCCAATGAAAAAGTTTTCATTAATCACCTTCATCACATCATGCCAAAACTCTCCATACAAAATTATTGGCTTATGATTTCCATAATATAAATGTGAGAGAAGCCAAGCGGTTGACCACTCACTTAAGGTGCCAGTGCCTCCTCTAAAACAGATAAATAAATCAGCGTAGTAGATTAAACTAAACATTCTCTCGATGTAATTTGCAGTTTGATACTCAATATCTACCTCATTGTTTGCATCTCGACCCTCAAACTCAGGCATATCTGCAGGATAAAATGTAACTCCAACACTCGTGCCTTCAACCGATTCCGCACCCTTAGTCGCCGCCTGCATTACTCCTGGGCCTCCGCCATTCACAACCTCCATTCCTAACTTTGCTACATCTTGGGCAATTTCATAAACCTCGCGATAGAGTTCACTCTCAACATCAATATCTGCACTGCCAAAAAAAGCAATTTTATGAATCTCCTTGGCAACAAATCTTTCAGGAATTTTTATATTAGTCTTCATGAAAAAACCTTTCTCTTTCTAGTATTGATATTTATCTATTCACAGCTTCTACAACAAATTCAGGCTTATCATTGTTCCACAACCAACTGCCAACTGCAACACCATCTACGTTTAATTTTTTAAGTTTATCAAGATGAACTTCTTTTATACCGCCATCAATTATTATCTCAAAGTTAACATTCTCTGCTTTTCGAATACCGTTAAGTTCAACTATTTTTTCAACAACACGATCATTAAAAATTTGACCCTGGAAACCAGCCTCAATCGACATTAACTGAATCACATCCAATCGTGAGAATAAAGATTCTTGAACTTCAGAAATTGGAGTAAATATATCGATTGATAAACCTGCCAACATTTCGTTCTCTTTCGTTAACTCAATAAACTCCTTCTGCGAACTCATGCGTTCTATTTGTCCTAGCACAGCCCTAACTGGAAGATGTTTTTTATATTGGATAATTTCGTTTAAATAATCTAAAGGCTCTTCTACCATTAATTGAAAGTCTATCTTTAACTCCCCAAAATCAAGAGTGATTAGATCGATTGGCGTAATTGTGAGATTGTCAGCAAAAATACCATCAATAACATCAATTTGTACTGTTCCAACATCTATTAAAGATTTTACTAGCAAAAGTTGTTGTTCAACCTCCTCAATAGAATCAGTTAGTATGGCTGGATATAGTTTCATATTTTAAAAGATTATTTTTCTAATTGAGAAATTTGCTGGATTCTTCTTAAATGTCTCTCATCTTGTGACGGAAGAGTATTAAAAAATTTGCTGATAATATTCTTAGCATTTGAGAAATTTTGCCAATCTGCACCGATAGTAATTACATTTGCATGATTATGCTCTCTGGCGTGTTTAGCAGATTTTTCGTCAAACAACTCAACAGCTCTGATGCCATCAATTTTGTTAGCCGCTACAGTCATTCCACCACCCGAACGACATAACAGTATGCCGAAAGAATCGGTGTGTTGAGAAACAGCCTTGGCAACGGCTACCGCATACTGCGGATAATCATCCTGTGGATCAAAGGTAGTTGCTCCCATGTCCTTTACCAGATAACCTTCTTCAATCAACCATTTTGTAAGAGCTTCTTTTAACTCAAAACCTCCGTGATCTGCTCCTAAATAGATTATTTCTGATATTTTTTTTATCATTTTATTATTACTTGCAACTTAACTGTCGATTCAATTTATGATCTATAGCTCATTATACAAAAAGCCCGCGCATTTAGCGCGGGCTTGATTTAAACTTCAAAAAAGTCACTTATTTTGACTTCTTAAGTACTGGCATACCTGTTCTCTTGGTTTCCATAACCTCATAACCAGCAGGTACAGCCTCAATAGCACCATCTCGAACATCACGTGCAAAAAAGTAAATTGTTTGCACACGACCATTCTTTAGGGTAACATCTCTTTTGTGGAGATGGTAGGTCTGCCCTTTTGAGTTTGTGTAGCTAAAAGCACTCATATATGCTCCTTTTCTTCCCTCAATGAGGGTAATTTGTATTTTTACCGACTTATTTTAATTTTTCAACCTGTTAGGCGGTAATATCTATAAGATAACAGATCCAGACGTACTCCTCAAGTAGTAGTTCTTACTTATTGCAACAAGTTACTCTTGTGTTTCTTCTTGAGCAACCTCTATTACTCCTTTGAGTAATTGTGTTCCCATTTGATTGTCTCCTGAATCTGCCTGATCAGTTATTATTAACTCAAGAGGCAGTCGATCAAGATCTACTGAAGCACTGCCTAGATAACCAGCTTTCGTTTTTTCTAAAGAAAAAGCCTGTTGAGGTAGTTTTTCAGCCTCAGTCAACCAAACTTGATATTTGCTTCCCTCTTTTCCCGGTAGATCAGCATTCACTGTAATTAACACCCTATCTCCATCAATCTTATATCTTATTTGACCAAGAGCTGGTTCACCGTTTTCTGATTCAAGATCAACGGTACTAACATCATTGGCGCCCTGAACTACCAAGAGCTCATCTTGTGTTAAGTTTTCAATTTCGACTTGAGTTACATCAGAGATTCCTTCTCGCTGAGTTCTTAAGTTATACCAACGAAAAGCTAAGAATAAAACAAGAATAAGAGAGATTGTGGGAACTATGAATGGATAATATTGTTTTACTTTCATGATGCCTTTCGCTTTTGAATAATATTTTATTTTTAACAAGCAATAGTTTGATACTATTTTCTCTAATTTCTTATATATGTCAATGATTAATTACTAGTTGTTACTAGTTATAACTAATTACATAAAAGTTTGCAAGGCTAAACTTGAAAGAGAAAGTATAGCGTAAGAAAGAAAAGCTATCTTTGAACTAGAAAAACTTTTCGTGATGAATATTCTTTAAATCTACACCCCTTGAAGTCAATATCTGTTTTATGTCATCAATCATAGCTTTTCCACCACACAAATAGTAACCGGCATTGGGTGGCAAATCATGAATTTGTAAACAGTTAGTCACTCTTCCTCTACACAAGCTCCACTCTTTTTCAGCTTGAGATAACGTTGGGTGAAACTGAAAATTAGAAAACTGTTTTGACCAGCGGGCAAACTCATCCTGCCAAATCATATGGGCTGCATGACGTAATCCCCAATATAAAGTAATTGGCCGAGTATCTTCCTTGTTTTT
>CAYTIA010000001.1:110625-149015 GCA_964437755.1 uncultured Pseudomonadales bacterium
AGTTGATCAATCATCATGCTGTGCAGTGGTGCTACTCCCGAGCCTGTTCCTATAAGAACAATCGCTTTTTCTTCAGAATTATCCTCAATCACAAATCTACCCATTGGACCCAAAAAAGAAATCTCATCTCCAAGTTGTAAGTTTTGAAGGTAACTAACTCCCTCGCCCTGAGGAGAAACATCTAACAAAATCTCAACCCCGTGATCAATATCTGGGTCACTGCAAATTGAGTAGGCTCTTCTAATTCCTTGATCATTTATTTTTATTGAAATAAACTGGCCGGCCTTAAAATCAATGATATAGGGACTTTTTAACTCAAAATGAAGATGAACAAATTTATCGTTATAAACCTGTTTGTCTTCAAAAATTGCCGTGTATTCTTGTGGTTTTTGCATAGTCATAAAGTTTCAAGGTGATTATTAAGCTAAATTATAGTCTGTCACTCTAGACAGAAATGTCAAGCTTCTTTTCCCAGTTTCTTCCATACCATTGACCAATGGCTAACTTTGCGATAGCAGAATAAAGCTGTGTTCTATCTAGGAAATTTTTTGTTACTACTCCAACCAAACCTTCTTGTGTTTTTATCGATCGACCACCAAAGTATTTTGAAATGGCTGGACCCATCTCCTCACCATTTTGAATTTGATCAGCTAAAAACTGTGGAACTAAAAACCTACCTCCATTAGCAGAATAATGAAGGCTATTTGTATCTATAACTGTTGCCCAAATTGTTGTCCACATCTTGTCATTAATCATCATCACTCCACCTTCAAGTCCAATAGATAAAATGTCAGCACCTGAATTAGTCTCAATTAATGATTTGCCTAAGCGCAATGCTTCCTTGGACCTGTTGATCGATCCCTGAAGAGTCTCTTCGTCCGTCATTGGTTGTTCACTGACTCCGCTTTTTACCTCAAACTCTTTAAAAATAGCATTTGGCCACTGTGAGGCAGTGGCAACTCTTACTGCATTAACTTTAACTGGATTAGTTGAGCCAACAAAAAAAATCATAAGAAATGGTCTTATAAAATACCAGCCAGAAATTTAGTTAACCTTTCTGGCTGGTAAAAAAACTTAACTACTCAAGAACTGGAGCTGGGCCATATTGATTCTCACCTTCATCACCCTTTGTAGCCATCAGGACAATAATCCAGATCCATCCAATTAGTGGGATTAATGAAATAAGTAACATCCAGCCACTTTTATTCACGTCATGCAATCTTCTAATGCCCACGCCTAAACTTGGAAGAAAAATTCCAAGAGAATAAACCGTGCTCAACATTGGCATATCCATTGACTGAGCAATGAATGAAATTCCAAGAGAAATAATGAAGTTAAATAGCACAAACATCCAATACTCTTTGCGGCTTGATCTGCCAGAAAACTCCGCATATTGCTTTAAAACTGATATGTAGTAATTCATATTTTCTCTCCTTTAAGAAAATTGTTAATAATTGAATTCCTTAAAAACATATATATTAAAAATTATAACACTTGATTATTTATTCACAAACATCAGTAAGTGTCTCATTAATCTCTAAGCTGATAAATATTTATTAAGATTTGATAGAATCTTAACAATCAGATCTATCTCATCCTTTGAATTATAGATACCAAAACTAATTCGAGTTGTTTGTGGGATTCCTAAAACTTTATGCAGTGGCTCGCAGCAATGCCAGCCAGAGCGAACAGCAACTCCAGAATGATTTAATACCTGAGCTATATCGTGAGCTTGATAGTGCTGGTGAGTAAATGGCACCGACCCCACTCTTGTTAAATGCTGTTGAAAATCAGTTGGTCCCCAAATATTAATCTCTTTGATATTTTGCAGTTTATTAATAGTGTATTCAATCAACTCTTGGTCATGTTCTAAAATATTGTCTAAACCAATTTTTAATAAATAATTGCAGGCAGTAGCCAATCCTACCGCAGAGGCTACATCGGGAGTACCAGCAACAAAGCGTATTGAAACATCTTCTTGAAAAGTTGCTGATTTCCAATTCACTTTATCAACCATCCCACCTCCAAAAAGCCAAGGATAAAACTCTGATGAGTTAAGTAATTTTTTATTAATTAGTAAACCCCCAACGCCCATTGGGCCATACATTTTATGACCGCTGAATGCTAAAAAGTCTATCTTTTGTTGATTAAAGTTTATAGAAATTTTTCCCGCTGATTGAGCGGCATCAACTAATAAATGCGTTGTTGGAGAATATTTTTTAATCAGTTGCGAAACTCGCTCTAGATCAATGTATGTTCCTAAAACATTTGACAGATGAGAAATGGTTAATAGTTTGGGCTGATATCTTTTTAGACATTCCTGAAGTTGTCCCCAATCGAGCAAACCTTCTTGCGTTATCCCCACCATTTCTAGCCCAACTCCTTTTCTAGAACAATACTGTTGCCAAGGCACCAAGTTAGAATGATGCTCGAATAAGCTAGCTAAAATAGTATCTCCTGCAGAAAGATTTTTCTCAGCCCACCCCCAAACAACGCCATTAATCGCCTCGGTAGTATTACGAGTTAATACAAGTTGATCAGCATTAGCTCCAAAAAATGAAGCTATCGTTTGACGCGCTTCTTCCCAAGCGCTAGTGCTTTCTTGCGAAAGATCATACACACCCCGGCCAACATTGGCATTTTTTTGAGAGTAGTAATCAGAAATTGCAGATATAACCCGTTGCGGTTTTTGAGTTGTTGCGGCATTATCCAAGTAAATCAATTTAGAGTTCTTTGGATGTTGAAAAATAGGAAAATCTTTTTTGATTTGAGTTGAATCTAACATACAACTGTGTCAGTAATTTTGAGTTCTTATTCACTCAAGAGCTTTGCGAATAATAGCTGTTTCGTAATCACGACTGGGTCCTCCAAAGTCAAACTCATTGAGTTGAGACAGTGTTATCCAAATAAAATCTTGATGCTCATTTGAGATAAGAACTGAGGGCGTTTTTTCAAAATGCTTATCAAGCATAACCACCCAGCCACAGTTTATAGAATAGATCTGTCTATCAGCCTCAAAGAAAGTTGCATAATAGATTAAATTGTTGATTAGAAATGATTCGATGGAAAGAGCAATGCCTGTTTCCTCTAATACCTCTCTCACTAAATCATCTTGATGAAGATTGACCTGATTGACAGTTTGTTCTGTTGGCCATTCACTGTTTCCGCCAGGTAAATCCCATTTTCCTGGTCTTGACTTGGCTTTCTCAGATCTTTTTAAAATCAGTACTTTATCTTTACTAACCAAAGCAACCTTGTGCAGTAGCTTAACATCTTGAGTCAATTGGTGAGCTAGAATTGGATGTGACATGAGGATATTGTATCATGCCAGAGAAAGAATCGGTCAATTTTTTTTAAGATTAAATTAAAGCCATTTGCACACCTGCATTTTTTTGAGGAGTAAAAGAGAAATCAACTTGACACTCAATTAATCGATTCCATTTATTGCGGAATGATACCTTACCATTTTTAAAACCGTAATCATAAACATCGCGCGTTACAATAACATCTTGCAAACAATACTTTTCCAGTTTTTCAAGTTGATTGGTTCGATAATACTCGATTGCATCTAAACCATCTCCGATCTTACCTCTGCCCAATGTTTCTTTAGCTACGCTGTCTAGCTTTATTCTGTGACCAAAGCTATCTTTAATTCGATTCATTATGTCAAGAGTTGGAAAGGTTTCTATATCTCCAGTATAGTATGGAGCAAGAGCTGGAATATCAAAGCCATCAATGTTGTAGCCCACAAGCACATCAGCTTTTTCTAAAAGAGGAAAAAGTTTTTCCAGATCATCTTCAAAAAACGAATGCATCTGACCAGCATCTCCAAAACTATTGCGGACATTCACACCCACAAAAGATACGCCCAACCTGTCTGGAAAAAAACCTCCTACGTCTCCAAATGTTTTTTTGGTTTCAACGTCTAAAATTACCTGCAACATAAAAATATACCTTTCTATCTAAGTTTTAGCAAAAAAAGAAACTATTATCTAGAGTTGACTTTTAAAAAGCGGTGAGTTATTTATTCTGCAAATAAATCTCTTCAACCTTTTGCCAATTAACTACTGGCCAAAAATTCTCAACATATTCTGGCCTTCTGTTTTGATACTTAAGGTAGTATGCATGTTCCCAGATATCTAGAGCCAACAAAGGTTTCATTTTATTAGATAGGGGCGAATCCTGATTAGAACTTGAAAGTATGTGTAATTCTTTTTGATCGTCTATGACTAGCCAGGCCCAGCCTGATCCAAACTGAGAAACTGCAACTTGTGAAAAATTCTCTTTAAATTGATCAAAGCCCCATTTTCTATCGATCTCTTTTCTTAATTCTCCTTGTGGATAATTCTCAAACTGCTCTTGTTTTGATAAATGAGAAACTGGTCTTAATATCTGCCAAAAAAAAGAGTGGTTAACATAGCCTCCACCAGCATTAATTACAGCTTGTCTAATTTCTTGAGGAATACTATCAAGATTTTCGAGTAAATGTTCTGCCGTTTTCTGCTGGAGATCTGGGTAGTTTGTAAGCGTAGCAATAAACTTATCTAAGTATGCTTGGTGATGTTTTGTATGATGAACTATCATAGTTTGCTCATCAATAAACGGCTCTAGTTCATTATATTTATAGGGTAATTTGGGTAAAGTAAACATTGTCTTCCTTGAATAGTTAATTTTTTAATATTTTCTGTAAAACAAGTTTATTTTTCAGTAAGATATGTTACAAATATCGGCTTTTCTTATTTTCCTTTTCCAATAACACCAAGCAATTCTTGAACCAAATATCCGATAAAAGTGTATGTAAAAATTGCAAAAAGAGTAGTAAATTCAAGCACAAAACCACCTGTAACTTTTGGTGTTGGAAAAGCCAAAACAAAAGGATTTAATAGAGGTCCGGTTGTATCATAAATCCAAGCTACAAATGGAGATTGTGGATTTCCAGCTAACAATTTCAAAATAAATCGAAATACTAATAAAACACTAATTAATCCAAACACAAAAGTAGCCAATTCTTTGAGAAGCTTTAGCATATAATTTTTATAGTTTATAATTTTTTAATTATCGCTATAGTCGTTTGCAATCCTCATCAACTCAATTACCCTGTCTTGAAAAGTTGTCTCAATAAAATCCTCAATGGCAGTAAGATTAAGATTTCCACCTTTATCTTTCATGCTAAACATCTCTTGCCACAAAGTCTTGTTAGCCACAAACCCAGATGCTCCGTTTTCCAAACAGATTCTTAGCTCTTGCTTATACTGTTCATACGATTGTCCATCATCTATTAAAATCCAAGGAATATCTAATTCTGCAGTTAAAGTGGCAATAGCCAACGGCTCAAGAGGAAACTGTAAAGCTATCAAATCTGTGGTTCTTGATAACTCTCTTACTGCTATCAACTGATCGTTTTGAAATTCTTCAGTTTCATATTGAATTCCTTTGGGATGAAACATGTTCAATTTCAAAAATAAATTCATATCCAAATAATCACAATAGTCATGAATTTCAGCTAAAAGCTGTTTTTTCTTTAGAGAGCTTTCTTCACTGGGATGATAATATAAATCAAACTTTGCCAGGCTATAATTATTACTAATTTCTTCTAAACCATAATCGGGAATCAAGGAGGGAATCGAAAAAGGATCGACTTCCTCAGCCAAAACATTGATTCTAGTTAAACAACCAGCTTTTCCTGAGTGTTGAGAAGCAGAAAAACTGTAAATCGGATCAATAATTAACCCAGTTAGGTGCTTTGAAGCAACTTCCCCCATTTGGTTGAATAAGGTTTGAATAAACTCAACATTCTCCTGTATTGAGATATCCAAGCCCAACCCAGTTGCCATCATTGGAGCAACATCCAATTCAAGTAAACCAATTTTTTGTTGAGAAGATTTAATTGTTGAAACAAGCATACAAGTTTAGTATAGCATGGGAATTTTTTCTCTGATAAGAGACAAAAAAACAGCCCACCGAATGGTGGGCTGTAAATTCTTACTCTTTAAGAAATTTAACCACGATTATTACGGTTATCATCTCTTGATCTTCTGTCAGAGTAACCTCTTGAAGATCTACCTCTATCATCGCGTCTATCTCCATTTCTGGATCTGCCATTACTATCTTGTCTGTGCTGTTTCATCTGCTCAGCTTCTTCTTTGGTGAGCATCGACAAACCAATCTTGCCATCATCCTTAATCTCAGAAACTCTAACTTTAACAGTATCTCCAAGCTTAACAATGGTGTTTGGATCTTGCACAAAACCAGTAGCCATTTGAGAGATATGAACTAGACCCTCACGGCCTGGCAAGTACTCCACAAAAGCTCCGTAGCCTTCGATTCTGGTAACTTGTCCCTCGTACTCCTCATCTACCTCTACGACTTTAAGAATGTTCTCAATCATTTGACGTGCTTTGTCGATTGCTTCTTGATCACTGCTGGCAATGTTAGCTACGCCAACGTTGCGCTCCTCGTCTTCATCGATATCAACCTCAGCACCGCTTTGAGCAATGATGTCCTTGATTACTTTACCTCCTGGGCCGATCACCTCACCAATACGATCTACTGGAATAATCACTTGGTCAATCTTTGGAGCAAATGAACTTAACTCTTTTTTGGGTTCACTGATAGTCTTGAGCATCTCACCCATAATATGCATTCTTCCTTTATGAGCTTGTTTGAGAGCCTCCCTTAAAATATCAATCGTAATACCAGTGAGTTTGATATCCATTTGGATAGCGGTGATACCATCTTTAGTGCCTGCCACCTTGAAATCCATGTCACCGATATGATCTTCTAGACCCTGAATATCAGAAAGTACAGCGTGCTTGCTCATATCTTCATTACTCATTAAACCCATAGCAATTCCAGCTACAGGTTTTTTAAGAGGAACTCCAGCTGCCATTAAAGACAGTGTTGAGCCACAAACTGAAGCCTGGCTAGTAGAGCCATTTGAAGACATAATCTCACTTACTACGCGAATAGTATAGGGAAACTCTTCTTGAGAAGGGATCATTGGAAGCAATGCTCTTTCAGCTAAGGCTCCATGACCAACTTCTCGACGTTTTGGATAACCAAATCTTCCTGCCTCTCCAGAAGCAAATGGTGGCATATTGTAGTGATGAATATAGTGTCGAACCTCTTCACCCTCAATATCCTCAATATATTGACCTAAAGATGGGCTTCCCAAAGTTGTTACTGTTAACGCCTGAGTAGCTCCGCGCTTGAAGATTGCACTACCATGAGTTCTTGGTAAAACATCAATCTCTGTCCAAATTGGACGAATCTCTTCAAGCTTTCTTCCATCGGGTCGAACGCCTTCGTCAAGAATCATCTTACGACCAACTTGTTTCATTAAATCATAGACTGCATTTTTTACTTCTTTTGACTCAACTTCAACCGAATCATCTTCATTAAAAACATACTCATTAAGATAAGTTGTCATCTCTTCAACAAGTGCATCAAGATTATAATCTTCTAATCTTCCTTGTTTATTGACGGCATCAACAATTTGTTGATTGTATTTGTCTGATAGTTCATGATTGATTTTTTCAGTTCTTGCTATAATTTCTTTAGCCACTGGCTCAACTAGTTCTAGTTTTTCTTGTCCAATCTCTTGAACAATTTTGTCAATTTCTGAACAAATATTTTTTAATTCCTTCTGAGCTTTCTCAATTCCTTCAAGAACAATCTCTTCATCAACTTCATTTGCTCCAGCCTCAACCATAACCACTGACTGGCCTGTACCAGATACTATTAAATCTAGATCTAAAGCTTCTTGTTCAGTTTCAGTAGGATTAAAAACAAAATTCTTATTTTCCTTGCTGTAGCCAACTCGTAGACCAGCAACCGGGCCATCAAAAGGAATCTTAGAAATACTTAATGCCAAACCCGTAGCTACTAAAGACACCATATCGTGACTATTTTCTTGATCATAAGAAAAAACCGTGCTCACTACCTGAACCTGATTGGTAATACCTTCGGGAAATAGAGGGCGAATGGTTCTATCAATAACTCTGGCTTTTAAGATAGCGTCATCGGTTGGTCTTCCTTCACGCTTTACCCAACGAGAGCCTTTGATTTTTCCACTTGAATATAATTTTTCTTCATACTCTACGTTAAGAGGAAAATAACCCCAATCGACTTTACCACCAAGAGCAATGGTAACATGAACGACAGTTTCGCCACAACGAGCCAAAACAGCCGCCGCTGTCTGCTCACTGAACTGACCAATGGTAAACTCAATAGTTTTTCCACCAACCTTGATTTCATGTTTATATTTATTTGTGTATGTTGGTTTTAACATATCCTTTATTTTTTTTGCAAAAACCAAAGGAAGATACTAATCTCCCAATGCATTAACTGGTTTTGCTTTTAACCTTTATAATATTTGATTGATATACAGGCGAAAGATACATATTTTTATCGTCGCCAAAAAGAAGTTTGGCCGAGGTACATAGACTTGCTGCGGAAAAACACAAAATCACTTTATGTATTTTCGTAACAAATCTATTAATTCACTTAGCCAAAAACATTCTTAATTGTTAATGCTAAGGTGTATTGTAACAGAAATAGAAAAATTATTCTTCAAGATCTAAAAGAGCAAAGCATTCTGGGTCAAAATCTTCGGGCTGTGAAGCTTCATGAAGGGCCTGATGCTCATCTTCTGGTAAAGCTTGAGCATTTGCCAAGGATCTTATGATAGAAAAAGGAATTCCATGAACTCTCGCTCTCCACACTGGGCATTTATGATGAACAGTTAATCTTTCTTCTCTATCAGGATTATTTTTTCTTCACTCTCCTTTTGCCTGAACAATTACTCGTTCCGGAAATCTGCCCTTACTCATAAAAAATGATTATTTTTTCAATCCCAGCTTCTTAATCAAAGCTTCATAACGCTCTGAACTTCTTTCTTGCAAGAATCTGAGCAACCTACGTCTTTTTGAAACTTGGCGAAGTAAGCCTTTGCGAGAGTGGTCATCACCCTTGTGATTTTTTAAGTGATCGGTTAATTCTTGGATGCTAGCAGTTAGCAAAGCAATCTGAACTTCTGGAGATCCAGTATCACCCTCAAAGAGTTGATACTCCTCCATAATTGATTTTTTTTGGCTTTTTGATAATGCCATGGTATTTCTCCTTTTAGAGTTCCCTTATTTTATCCGGTGATAAATATCATCCGATAAATAAAGTAACCATTATTAATAATTAACGCTATAACTCAATTTTATAAGCCGTGATTATATCACCTTTTTTAAAATCTAGTTTTTTATTTTTAAAAGCTAAACCTGCTTCACCCTTTGCCTTAACAGTTTCTACATCATCTTTTCCATGCTTCATGCTGGTAATCACTGGTCTAGCAATTATTTCTTCATCTCGTTTTAAATAAAATCTATCATGGCGATTAATCTCACCGGTAATAACACGAATACCAGCTATTTTTCTTCCACTATAATCAAAAACCTCCTGAATTTCAGCTTTACCAAGCTCAACCTCTCCATAATGAGGATCCATTAGTTTTAGCATCTGCTCTTCTAAATCTTCAAGTAAGTGATAAATTACATCATATTGCTTTACGTGGACCCCAAGTTGTTTGGCAGAGTGTTTTAATTTTGAAGGTACCTTTTGACCAAAAACAACAATTACACTATTTGTTGCCTCAGCTAACTCCAAATCACCTTCGCTAAGTGCTCCCACAGTGGCGCTAACTAATTCCACTGTCTCTTGGTCTAGTGATTGTACTATTGCCTCGAGCGTACCCTTAACATCAGCCTTAACTATTAAATTCAATTTTTCTTTATCTCCCAAAAGAGCTGCTACATCAACATCATCCCAAGAAAAGTCTTTATTTTCTGTATTTTCTTGATCAGATTCGCTTGAAATATACTCAGCGTTGGCATCTTTTATAATAGCTCCAACTTCTGGAACATCATTTAAACCCAAAATCTCGGCTGGCTGTCCAGGACCAACGGACGTCATTTGTTGGCCTCTATCGTTAATTAAAGAACGAACTCGACCATTAATTTCTTCAACCATTAATTCCTGACGAGTTTCCAGAGTACCTTGTTGGACTATTACACGAGCAATGGGACCCTTATATTGATCTTTAGTTGATTCAATCACTACAGCTTCAAGTGGAGCTTGAGAATCAGCCTCGAGTTCAAGCAGTTCTGCCATTAACACTACGTTTTCAAGTAAATTATCAACTCCCTTGCCAGTTAATGCACTGATCTCAACTGCGTCAATATCTCCTCCATACTCTTGAAGCACAACTCCATGTTCTGCTAGTTGAGTTTTTGTTAGGGTGGGATTAGCTCCCTCAAGATCAATTTTGTTTAACGCAACTATGTGGGGTACACCAGCTTCTTTAATAAAGCGGATTGATTCTATTGTTTGGGGTTGAACTCCATCTTTAGCAGACACAACCAAAATCACCAAATCTGTAATCTGAGCCCCTCGCTCTCTCATTTTGTTAAAGGCTGCATGACCAGGAGTATCAATAAAAGTAATTGGTTTGTTCTTAAAAGTAATTTGATAAGCACCAATGTGCTGAGTAATACCACCCACTTCACCTGCCTGAACCTTAGTTTTACGAATGTAATCCAACAAGGTTGTTTTGCCGTGATCAACATGGCCCAAGATAGTAATAATTGGTGGTCTTGATTGTTTCATGGATAAACTCAGTTATTTTTAATCTTAAATTGTTACTTCTTTGGCTGCTTGATCCTTGTGATATTCGTCAAGTTTTTGTTTAATTAATTCTTGCTGATCTTGAGTCAAGTTTTCATCATCCTGCCACTTATCAGTAAATCTATCAAGATCATAGATAGTAGTCAGCTTTCTTTGAACCAAATACTCTCTTGCTTCAGCTGTCAGTTTATCCCATCCATCAATTTCATACTCCTCTTCACCAGTAGCATGAGACTCAACATCTCCAGACGCTGATTTAATGGTAATAAAGTAACCGGTTAACTTGGCTGCCAAACGAACGTTTTGTCCACCTCTACCAATGGCTAAAGAGAGCTGATCATCCGGAGCAGTGACAGTTACCTTCTGTGTTTTTTCATTGATTTCAATTAATAAATTTTCCGCTGGTGCCAAAGCAGCCTTTAGAAAAACGACTGGATCTTCATGGTAAGGAACAATGTCAATCTTCTCATTATTGAGCTCCTCGATTACTTTCTGTACTCTAACTCCACGTTGACCAACACAAGATCCAACAGGATCAACTCCTTCTTGAGTTGATTTAACCGCTATTTTGGTACGTACGCCAGCTTCTCTAGCAACAGCAATAATCTCGACCGCTCCCGAACCAACTTCTGGAACTTCTCTTTCAAAAAGCTTTGAAACTAATTCTGGAGCAGAGCGTGAGGCAACTATTGCGTCACCACGATCCTCATCAACAATCTCTTTGATTAAAACTATTATTCTTTGATTTTTTCGATAAAACTCACCACGCATCTGCTCTTGTGGAGGCATGGCACCCTGCCCTCGCCCAATCTCTAAAATTACCGAGCCACGATCCATTCTTAAAACTTGCCCAGTAACTATCTCTCCAACCTTATCTCTGAACTCATCCACAATCTGCCTCTTTTCACTTCTGCGAATCTCTTGCAAAATCACTTGTTTTGCTGTTTGAGCCGCAATTCTTCCAAAGCCAGCTGGAGTTACTTCTTTATGTTTAGCTTTATTTTCATCCCATTTAATGATTTCTTCAGTTTCCTCATCTCTTTCTAAAACATCTGCCTGAAAGATATGGGCCTCTCCAGTGTCTTCGTCTAGATCAACGTAGTAATAGTATTCATCTTCAAGGCCACCCATCTCTTTTCGATAAGCAGAAATTAAAGCATGTTTAATTGCTTCTAAAATTTCTGTTGCCTCTATCTTTCTTTCTTGAGCAATTTGAGCAATAGCAGCTGCAAACTCTGTACGAACAACTTGATTTAAATTTGCCATATGTTTTTTTGATTAACTAGTATAGTTTTATTCAATTTTTTATAAAGAAAAAGACGCACTTTTTCAGTCCGTCTCTTCAACAATATCAACCTACTAAAGACAGTAGAGCATTATAACTCAAGAATGTAATTTATTCTAGGTTCTTTGAAAAAAATGATTTAGAGTTCTACTTTTCAAGTTCTTTTAACTGTTCAAAAAGTTTTTTTTGTTCTCTTGAGATTTTTTCAGGAACAACAACCTTGATTCTGACAAACAAATCGCCCCTACCACCACCCCTAATGTGTCTTATACCTTCACCTCGTAACCTAACCATGGTGTGAGATTGAGTTCCTGGACGAACTCTTAAGTTAAGCTGACCATCTAATGTCTTTATCTGCTTGGTGCCACCCAATACTACTAACGTAATAGGAATCTCAACATCTAAATAAACATCATAACCTTCGCGCTGAAAATCTGGATGAGGGGCTACATCTAAAGTAATGTCAAACTCATCAAACCTGATTCGAGTACCATCGCTGGCACCTGCGGGTATTTTAATCTTTCTTTTTTTACCATCAATCTCTACTTCTTTTGTTACACCTTTCACAGCTTCCATAAACTCAACTCTTAAGCTATATCTTGGACGCTGGGCAGCTCTAGAAAAACCCCCACCAAAAATCGACTCAAATATCTCAAAAGGATCACCAAAATCAAAGCCACCAAAAGGATTGTCTCCGCCAGAAGAAGAGTAAGTGTATGTAAAAGGCCCAGATCGAGCTCCTCCAGCAAATGGGTTTGAACCCATGCCACCAGCGCCACTAAAAGCAGCATGACCAAACTGGTCATATGTTTTTCTCTTATTCTCATCTGACAGAACTTGATAAGCTTCATTAATCTCTTTGAATTTTTCTTCAGCATCCGCTGATTTGTTATGATCTGGGTGAAACTTTAAAGCTAACTTGCGATAAGCCTTTTTAAGCTCAGCTGAAGTTACATTTTTTTCAACACCCAATATCTCGTAGTAGTCTCTCTTCGTTGTCATTTTATTTTATTAGTGGATTATTAAGAAAACCTTAATTTGATGATCGCCCAAAATGCAATAATACCATCTTTCCAAGTAATTTTTTTACCTTCTTCAAAATTTCTACCAACGTAAGTGATTGGCACCTCGAAAATTTTGATTTTCTTTTTTAAGATTTTACAAGTAATCTCAGGTTCAAGCTCAAATCCAGTTGATTGAAGATCCAGTTCTTTCAATAATTCTGTGGGAATTAATTTATAGCAAGTTTCCATATCTGATAAAGTACTATCATACAGAATGTTCACCAAAGAATTGAGAAGGTGATTACCCATTCTATGCCAAAAAAGTAAATTAGAATGAGGACCCAAAAATCTTGAACCAAAAACTACATCTACTCCTTCACGATTCAAGTGGGCGGTTAGAGTTGGGATATCCGCTGGATCATACTCAAGATCAGCGTCTTGAATTAATACCCAATCCCCAGTTACTTTTGTTAACCCAACTCTAACCGCCCCACCCTTACCTTGATTTTCCTGATGAAAAGTCTGAATTTTTTTATATTTTTTTACAAGTTTTTCCAAAATTTTAGCGGTGTTATCGGTAGAACCATCATTAACCACTATAATTTCTTTTACTTGTTTAACTTTATTCAGTTTTTCTAACAGTTTTTCAACTGTATTTTGCTCGTTATACACTGGAACGATGACAGAGAGTTTCATCTTTTTTTACTACAATCAGTTAATTTACTACTTCTCCTTCTTCAACCTCGTCATCGTCTTTTTTTTCATTCTTGCTTGATTCTGCTTTCTGTTCTTTCTGATCATCGGTTGTACTCTTGTCTTCAGAAGCTTGTTGAGCCTTACTCATTGCTTCGCCTAGTTTTTGGGCGACTGTTAAAGTTTGTTCGACTGCCTTATCAAGCTCATCTTTTGTGACATCTTCTTTGAGACTCATCTCTTTAAGCTTTTTAACAGCCTCTTCAACCTCTTTTTTATCTGCATCATCAAGCTTGTCTCCGTAATCCTTAAGTTGTTTCTCTAACTCAAACACAACTCCATCCGCTTTGTTACGAGCCTCAACCAACTCTTTCTTCTTTTTATCTTCTTCAGCATGCTCTTCAGCCTCCTTTTTCATCTTTTCTACCTCTTCGTCACTTAGATTGGTAGTGTTCTGAATGGTGATAGATTGCTCCTTTCCAGAAGTTTTATCTTTTGCTGATACGTTCAGAATACCATTTGAATCAATATCAAACTTAACTTCAACCTGAGGAATACCTCGTCTTGCTGGGGGAATACCATCAAGAATAAAGCGACCCAAAGATTTGTTATCTGCAGCCATCTCTCGCTCTCCCTGTAAAACATTAATCTCGACTTGAGTCTGGTTATCAGCTGCTGTTGAAAAAACATTTGAAGCACTGGTCGGAATAGTAGTGTTTCTTTCAATTAAAGGAGTTCTAACCCCTCCCAAAGTTTCAATACCAAGGGTAAGAGGAGTTACGTCCAGCAAAACAACATCTTGCACATCTCCTCCAATAACTCCTGCTTGCACAGCAGCACCAACGGCCACAACCTCATCTGGATTCACTCCCTTGTGTGGCTCTTTACCAAAAAACTCTTTTACTTTTTCTTGAATCTTAGGCATTCTGGTTTGACCACCCACCAGCACAACTTGATTAATATCTTTTGCACTGACACCTGCATCTTTAAGAGCTTTTTGCACTGGCTTAAGTGAGTTCTCAATCAAATCATCTACCAACTCTTCAAGCTTGGCTCTCGTAAGCGACATTGTTAAGTGAAGGGGGTTCCCTTCTTTGCTTTGAGTGATAAATGGTTGGTTAATTTCTGTTTGTTGAGCAGTCGAAAGCTCAATCTTTGCTTTTTCTGCTGAGTCTTTAATTCTTTGCAAAGCTTGATTATCTTTTGAAAGATCAACGTCATTTTCCTTTTTAAACTCCTCAATAATCCAGTCCATTACTCTTTGATCAAAATCGTTTCCACCTAAAAAGGTGTCGCCATTGGTGGATTTAACCTCAAATACTCCATCTCCAATTTCTAGAATAGAGATATCAAAAGTACCTCCTCCCAGATCATAAACAGCAATTACTTCACTGCCTTTCTTATCTAAACCATAAGCTAATGAAGCTGCTGTTGGCTCATTAACAATACGCTCAACCTTTAATCCAGCAATCTCGCCAGCTTGTTTTGTAGCTTGACGCTGAGAATCATCAAAATAAGCTGGAACAGTAATTACTGCTCGAGTTACTTCTTCTCCCAAATAACTTTCTGCATCACGCTTAGCTTTCATTAGAACTTGAGCTGAAATTTCTTGAGGAGTGTAGACCTTACCATCAACCTCAACCACAGCCATTCCATCCTTGCCCTCTTTAATCTCGTAGGTTGCATGCTTAATTGCTTTTTTAACTGAAGGATCATTAAATTTTCTTCCAATAAATCTTTTCACCGATTCAACGGTTGTTTTTGGATTAAGAACCATCTGTCTCTTGGCAGGCTCACCAACAATAATTTCCTTACCTTTAAAAGAGATAATTGATGGAAATGTGTTTCGTCCTTCGGCAGAAGGTATTATTTTAGGAGAACCTCCCTCCATTACCGCTACTGCTGAGTTTGTTGTACCTAAATCGATACCAATAATCTTGCTTGTTGCTGTTTTTGTCATAGTTTTTCCTTTCTTACTATTCTATGAATATGATATTTATTTATTAATCTGATCTTTGGTGCCAAGAACCACCTTAGCATGAATCAGAGTTTTGCTTTTTAATTTATAACCTCGTTGCATTACTTGAATAACAATATCTCCATCACCTCGTCGATCAACGGCTTCCATTGTGTCTACATCAAATTTTTTTCCCAAAGCCTCAATCTCCTCAATGCCATATTTGCTAAGAACTTTTTTGAACTGAGATAAGACAAGAATTAATCCTTGATCTTGTAATATCTCTGTTGCTGCTTGCAGATTATTAAAAACAGGTAGCAACTCTTCAAAAAGTTCTTGATTAGCAAACTTTATTAACTGAACTCTTTCTCCTTCAACTCTACGCAACATATTCTGATAATCAGCCAATGCTCTGCGCTCTCTTTCTTGAGCAGTTTTTAGTTGATTGTGTAGTAGCTGATCATTGTTTTGAGATTTTACCTCATTTTGATGATCTAAAGTATTATCTTTCTTAGGCATAGATTATGCTTTCTGTTCCAATTTTTGTAATAGCTTACACCATCTGTTCAATTAAGCTTTTAAAGTACTTCATCATCGGAATTAAATACGGATAATTAAACCTCTCAGAACCTAAAACACCAAGTCTACATTGATGGCCAAGCGCATTGACTGAAATATACATTAAGCCAATTGACTCAAGATTTTTTTCACCCAACTCTCTTCCATAAACTACTTGAATTTTGTCATAACTCTCGCCTCGGGAAAATATCTCTTCAAGTAATCTAGTTTGTTCAATAATCGCCAACACTCTCTTCATCACCTGAATATCAAAAAACTCAGGCATTTCTAAAAGATTGGCATAACCAGCATGAAAGACTACTTGATCATCTGTTATGGCTAATCCTATTGCTTTTGATCGAGACGCTAAAGCCTGAGAAGTCTCCCGAAGTAAATAATCTAATCTATTCCTGCTCTCCCAAATTTTTTCTTTCGCACTTACTTCATCGGCAACTGACAATTCTTCTTCTCTCATTAGTTCATTAATATAAAGCCTAAAAGCTTTCGGAGTGGGAATACGGCCACCACTAACATGTGGTTTGTCAAGATAGTCTTGTTTTGACAGATAAACCATCTCATTACGAATTGTGGCCGGAGACACTCCAATGTTAAATTTTCGGTCGATTGTATCAGAACCAACTGGTTGAGCAGTCTCAATAAATTCCTCAATTATCGCTCTCAATATCTGAATTTGGCGAGGCGTAAGTTCAATCATAAAAATTTGAGCAATTAATAACAATTTGCATAAACCAAAAAAGTTAGTATAAAATAACTCATTAGCAATGATAGCTAGTGAGTGCTAATTTGTCAAGCGGAAACCTTATTTATTGGGGTAATATGGGAGAAGAACCAGCTTCTTTTAAACATTGTAATAACTCCGGCGTCTGATTAAAGCCACAATTACCGTCTTTTTGAAGAGCACAAGTAGCATCTTGATAACAACCATACTCAACTCTATATTCACAAGTAGTAGCTATTTGGTCAGCAAGCTCAGCTTTAACGCATAGTTGCCCGCTACATCCTGCCCTAACACAATCAGCCTGAGGCTCTACCTGATCTTCAACTTTTTTAGTGTCGTTTGGCTCTGTTTCAATAACTGTTTTCGGCTTACTAAAAACCCCAGTAAATAATACTATCAAAAGAGTTAACAAAATAGTGAAAATAACTATACTTAGAATTACTTTTTTCGTTGACATATTATTGTTTGTTATTAACTATATTTGATCAGCTACTTCAGTAAGAGTTCTTCTTAAAAGCCCTAGATCAATATTGTTGACTTGCCCTGAATAATCAACGTCAGCTCTTGCAACACATGAAGCTGTTCTGCTCTTTGAACCCAAGCAAGAAAGCATAAAAGAATAATCCTTAACATCAACCTTTCCATCTTGAGTATTTGATCCAGATGATGAAATGGGTAAATCTCCGACCTTAACTGGACTTAGAGAAAAGTCTAGATTGTAAGCTTGACCGCTTTCAAGCCAAACAAACTTTTCTTGAGCCGCTGTTGTAGCATTTAATGTTGAGGTGGCGTTCACTAAATCAACAAATGAGCAACTATTTTTAGCCTTAGAGCCATAGTAGCAATAACGAGTTCCAAGATGCATGGGTCCTTTAACCACAATCATATAGGGACCAGGAGTCAAGGTTGTTAAAATGAGAGGCTCAGTCATTTTTGTTTTATATGCTTTGGCTGCCTGATCATATTTCATTGATAAGTTTTTTGTTATGGAAGTATCGCTAGAATTGATTAACATAACTTGAACATCTATTTCCTTTCCATTTTCTTGAGGATGATGACAGTTATTCCCTTCGCAGTAAGGAATTCCATCAAGCGTAACTTGAAGAGACACTACTGCCACATCATCTAAAGTTGTGCACTGACCGTTTTCATTACAAATTCCTGAGCCAGAATTACAAACTGATCCTGTCAAAACTTGATATTGACATAAAGCATTTGCCGTTCCAGGAGAAACGCAGAGGTCTAAAGTGCACTCATTATTATCATTGCAGTCAGAGGGTGAGCTACAAGCTGCTCCTGGATCAGGGGTCACTTCAGGAGTTGGTGAGCCAGAGATAGTTGGTTCTGGTGTAATAGTGGGAGTATTAGTTGGGTTTGGAGAGGGGCTTGTCCCCAAAACAGCAGCAACGGCAGCCTGAGCATCTAATAATCCAGCCCCATATTCTGAAGAGTTATAGCCCTCATGCCATTGAGCTGTATCTAATAAAATTGTTCTTACCTCATCCGGGGTTAGACTTGGATTTGCAGCCAGCATTAATGCTACCACTCCAGTAACATGTGGTGTTGCCATCGAGGTTCCTTGCATTAGGCCACATTCGTCAACTGCAAGATTTATATTAGTACCTACTTGTTTTACACAGAAAAAACCTACCTCTGGATTAATCTGAATATAATTACCAACTTCAGTAAATGAACTTGGGTCATTGGTCACAATCGTTTGTTGAAGAATCCCATCAAAAAGCAAGTCATCATTCATATCATTAACATAACCTTCGGAATTAACGATTTCACCTCCAGGAGCTACAATATCAACTCCAACTCCATTTCTTGAAACATACTGCGAATAGTGAGATCTAACATTGTCCCATCTAGTTGCACCAACCGCGATTGTTTTGGTATATGCTGCTGGATAAGAAATCGGCGTTGAGTTTTTTGCATCATTACCTGCTGCAGCTACAACAGTAACTCCATGATCATAGGCGTACTTAATAGCATCTCTCAAAATTTGTGAGTCATTTAATCCCAAACTCATACTAATCACATTAGCTCCATTATCAACAGCATGACGAACTCCCAAGGCTATATCTATTGAAGAAATGACTTCATCAAGAACGCTTCCCTCAGGACAGGGGTGGCCAATTCTAATTGGCATGATACTAGTTTTCGCTGCAATTCCAGCTGCATGAGCAGAGTTATTGGTTGCTTGAGCAATTGTTCCAGCTATATGAGTTCCATGACCAAAATAGTCACCAGCATACTGTGTTTTAACTGTTGCGGGTAAAGCCTCAGCTGAACAGCTAACTGATTGAAAACTGGCTGGAGCTACAAAGTTTACATGAGCTAATTCTGGAGCTTTTTTATATTGATCTCCGGTTTGCGGATCGGTATAGTTCATAAAAGCCACACCACTATCAATTACAGCTGCAACAACCTGACTACTTCCTTTATCTGGTAATAAATCCCAAGCTCCCTCAATATTAATTCTTGCTAAATTCCATTGGTAATAATCAAGACCACTTTTTCCATTATTTTTGTAATATGAATCATTTACAGAAAAGAATTCAGCCAGATAAACAGGCTCAACATACTCTATCGAATCATCTTCGGCCAAAAGTTCAATCACTTCACTTAGATTTTGATCTTCCTCTTGATCAAGAGCCACTAAACCAACTCCGTCTAATTGAGAAATCTCAGACACAGACTCTTCTTGACTAAAAACAACATCATGATCTTCTGATAGTTGAGCCGTAACTCTGGAGAGAGTAGCAAAAACTGGATCAGCTTGCTTAGTCTTAACAAGAAGCATATTTGGAACATAATCTAGCTTTTGCTCTTCATCTTGATCTATTTCTACTTGCAGAAGACCTACTCTCATACTTGCATCTTGTCTTAAATCGCCACTTCCTCTTTGGCCAACTAAATAGAAAGCAATAAGACCACCAGAGATTAATAAAACCATAACAGCTAAACTAAAAAACATTTTAAAATGAGATTTCTTTACCTTTTTAAGATTTTTATCGATCGAATCTTGAGAAAATCCATGATATCCAAAAGTTGAATCTTTGACTTGTTTTTGCATCTTTAAATAATTGTTCGATAGTCTATTAGTTAGGCTTGCTTTAGAGAAGCAACAGTCCTATTCCAATTAAAGCTAGCCCCGAAGTAATCCACTTGAGCCAATTCTTAGGACCAGATTGAGGAAGCTCTTCAGGTAAAACTGGCTGGTCACCTTTGGTAGTTGAAGAAGTTGGGGCAGTTGTTGGAGCCGAGGTTGGGTTAGTTGAACCACCAGAAGAAGAGCTGCCAACCGTATATGAACCACCTATATTTCCGCCACATTGAGCATCGGTTGCAAGAAGGTTTGTTCCAGAAGTATTCATGATATTAGAATCATCAATATCTGCTGATGAACATCGATAAGATAAAGTGATTGTCCCAGATGAAACCTTTGGCTTAATTGTTAAAGTCGCCATTGTGCCACTGGTACTTTTTCCTCCTACGTTTCCAATGTTAAATGTTCCAGTAATAGCTACCTCACCTGATTGGCTTGTATCAGTAACAACAGAATCAAAAAATGATCCTGCGGCCACTGACTCAATTTCCACTTTACTAGCATCAAAAGTAACTACCGCAACGGCTGAGTCAACCGCAACACCTTCTGGATCCAGGGTTACTTGAATTTGAGTTGAGCCAGTTATCGTACCTGAGCTTGGTGTGTAGGAAAACTTTGCTGCAGAAACAGCACCTGCTGATGTTAAAAACGCGATTGTTGACAAACAAAGAACGGCAGTTTGTTTAATTAGGCAGTTGAATCTTTTCATTTTTAAATTTTAAATTACTAATTTTGTACTTTTAATTAACAGTAATGGATAAACCCGAAGTACTCTGCAATACATCCTGACCACCAGCCGCTGCCACTTGAGTAAGTTCAGAATCAAAATTCATGACAATTGAACCAGCTTTCTGAACTGTTCCAACAATTTTTATAAGTGGCAAAGCTACTGAAATATCAGGTTGATCTTGTGGGTTTCTAATAAAAACTGTTTTAATTTGTCCACTGGCAACATCAACCTTATTTGATAAAAATGATCCAAAAGTATTAACTGGCTCCACCCTTACTTCTGACAACAAAGAGGGATCGTATTTGATAACCATTTCCACACCATCGGGAATAACCGATGTTGAGAGAGAAACTGTTGCCTCTAACGACTCACCAACTTGATAGTTTTGGGAGCCACTAGCTATTGAAAGCGTTGTGTCTTTTGAAACTGGAGGAATCAGCTCTTGATCAACTGGAGGTAAATTTTCTTGAGAAACAGAAGTTTCACCAACTTCTGAAGGATCTAGCTGTTGACCATCATCTCCCAACAACCCAGAAAGAGAGCTTTCTCCATCTCTCGTAGCAACTGAATCTGAGTGAAGCAAATCAGCTTGTTTTTGTTCTTGTTTATTAGAAATAAAAAAACGAAAAACAACAAATGCCAAAATCACGACCACTCCAGCAATTATAAATAATACTTTTTTATTGCTCTGATTTTTTTGAACTATTGGTGTAGTTGGAGTTGATTGAATTGGTTGATTTTGCATGGCAGGCATTATTGACATAATTATTTATTACGATATTAACATCCAAATTATTTAATAACATCTACATCACTTAGTCAAACAAAATGTTTACCTACAACTCATCAGCAACCTCAGTTAGAGTTTTTCTCAACAAACCAAGATCGATGTTATTCACTTGACCAGAATAGTCGACGTCAGCCCTAGTTAAGCAAGAGTCAGATCTGCTACCGTTTCCAAGACAGGAAAGCATAAAAGAGTAATCAAAAATGTTCACTTTTCCATCTTGGATATTTTGCGATGGGCCAGAGATTGGTAAGTCTCCAACTATAAGAGGTTTTTTAGACAAGTCCACAATAATTTCCCCTGGATCAAGATAGATAAAACCCACCTCTCTTACAGGATATTCATTGTTAACTCTAACTAGATCCTCGAAAATACAATGCTCTGATGCTTTATTTCCAAAATAACAAAAACGAGTCGCTAGGTGCATAGGACCCTTAACAAACACCATATATGGTCCAGCAGGTAAGTTTTCAAGTTCAATTGGATTAACCGTACTAAAATTACCATATTCAGCATTGTAAATAAAATTAACGTTATTGCGCTCAAATGAACCTGCCTTAGCATGTAACAAAACCACATTTGCCATTACTCTTCCGTATCCATCAACAAACAATGGATGAGATTCTATAGGATGATGACAGTTTTCTCCCTCGCAGTATGGAACTCCATCAAAAGTCGTAATCAACTTCAAAAATGTCTTGGTATTTTCGCACGCACCGCCCTGACATGTTCCCTCAGCACAAACAGTCCCATCAGACTTAGCAGGATTGCTACAGCTTGAATCATATGTTCCCGGGTTCAAACAGATATCGTTAGTACACTCATTATTATCATTGCAGTCAGAGGCCGCCTCGCATGCAATCACAGCATCGTTACACATGTCTTGGGTTGCAAGAAACTCAAGTGAATACGTGCCACTCGGTACATTTCTACTCCATCTGTACATAGGAGTTAAAGGGTTAAAGAATTTTGATCCACAATCCATTGATGGATGAGGGCATGGATCAGCCTTAGTTTCAAGCGCTTCTCCGTTATACTTTAGACTTAAATAACCATTATTACTTGAGTTAGAACTTGCAATCGATACTATTCCACTACCCAATATATCTTGATAAGACCAACTCAGTGGGTTTGGTGGCCACAAAGCAAAAGAGGCTTTTGTTTCTAAGGGAAATTGAGATCCGTCTGGACAAGTAGCTGAAACCTGCATATTCCAATTTCTCACTTCTACATCTGAAACTGTAACTGTCATATAATTATTTGGTCCTTCGCAAGCATATCTTGGTGGTCCATCAACATGATCAGCATATCTGCATTCAGCAATACCATCGCGCCAAGATCGACAACTAACCAAATACTCTCCCGCTTGAGTTGGAGTCCATGTGCCAGAAACGGTGAGGTTTGTCCCAGCCGATGTTTGATCAGCAATGATAGTAAAATCATTAATGCCAATTCTTCCTCTCAAATCTCCATCAACTGAGAAGAAGTTAGCCGAATAAGTACCCGTTTCTCCGACAGTCAAAGATGTTGGACCTTGCAAATTCGAACAGTTTGCCCCTGTTGGTTTACAGCATACAGTTCCACCTCCACAAGATGGATAGCACTCACCGGAAGTAGCAGGCATTAAATGAGCTGGGCATGATGTTGGATAGCATGTGCCTGGATAAGCTGTAACGGCAGCTTGTTGTCTTATCTCTTGATTAAGTTGTGTTAAATAGTAACCAGCGCCTAGAGCCACCACCAAGAATAACAAAAAGGCTCCGCCAAAAAACAACTTGGCCTGCTTACCAGAAAATTGTCCCTTATTGTTCTTAAACAATTTATTACCAAATTTCTTTTTTGAGTGATGTCCAAAAACTGGCTGAGTTATTTGAGTAGAAACAGATTGATCCAAATCGTCTTCATTAAAAATACTATCAGTATGATTGAAATTTAAAGGTGACATAGAAATAGTGTTGGCTTAGTTTATTTAACTTACTAACAAGCTTGTACAAAAGCACAAACTTAATATAGACTTAACTATAAGCGAAAATGAGTTAACAAAGCAAGAGCGTCTTGTTGTTTATCTTAATAATTGAATACATTTTTTTTATTATTAATCTTTAGCTGATAATATCCTTCTCACTTCACAACATTCAAAATAATGAAAAAACACTACTATCCCTCATCAAAAAGAAAAGTCATTAATGGATTTCTTTTTATCTTTTTAGGAGTAGCTGCCATCGTTGGAGCCTCTCAAGTAAGTAGTATTCGTGAGTTTTTTACTAAAGCATCAGGAGAACCAGCTGACATCTTCATAGATACTCAGGCAGTTTTAGGACCACTCAACAGATCCTGGAGAAATCTTGCTCAGGGAGGTGAAGATCACAATTGGAGTATTCAACCAATTACTGACAAAGTTTCAGCTCTTAATCCAGAATATATTAGAATAGATCATATCTACGATTTTTATAATATTGTTCAGGGATCTCCCGGAAACCTCTCTTTTGATTTCAGTAAGCTAGACATAATCCTCTCAGATATTTTGGCAACTGGAGCAAAACCATACATCTCACTAAGTTATATGCCCCCAGTAATTTCTAAAGGAGATATTGTAGACGAACCCCATGACTGGCATGATTGGCAATTAACCGTTCAAAAAACGATTGAGCATGTTTCTGGAACGAGAGGTATTAGCAACGTATATTATGAAGTTTGGAATGAACCTGATTTATTTGGTGGATGGAAATATTGGGGACCAAAAAACTACTTGACTATGTATTCTCACGCAGCAATCGGAGCTCGTAATGCTCAGCAAAATCCAGGATTACAAAACTTTTATTTGGGAGGTCCTGCTACAACCGCACTTTACAAAAATTGGTTTGATGCTTTAGCCAAACACGCTATTAACAATAATTTGAAGTTCGACTTTTTTTCTTGGCATAGATATGATCATTCGCTTAATGTTTTTCAAACAGATCTTGAAAGTGTAAGAAGTTGGTTAGCTCGTTACCCTCAACTTGTACCGACCCTCGAACTTCACGTAACTGAGTGGGGACCAGACAGCGAAAATCATCCTGCTTATGATAATTCTTATGGAGCTGCCCATGCCGTAGCTGGCGCCATTACTCTAAATCAATTTGTAGACAGAGCATTTGTTTTTGAGATTGAGGACGGTAAAGATCCAAGCGGACAAGCAAATTGGGGAAGATGGGGATTACTCACTCATCAATCATTTGGCTCAACACCAAAACCCAGATATCATGGATTAAGGTTACTAGACAGGATTGGATCTCAGCGACTACAAATTTCTGGACAAGGCACTTGGGTTAAGGCTGTTGCCGCTCGCAATGATCTTGGCAATACTCAGGTTGTAATCGCAAACGCAGATCTATATGCCAAAAACAGCGAACTAGTACCAGTTACCTTTAATAACATTCAGCCAGGGAACTATCAATTTAACCTGGAATTTTTAGATGGCAGAACTCAAAACATTTTACTAGCTACCTCAAGCGCTACTTTAAGAACCGAGGTACCAATGACTCCAAATTCCGTTGCCATTGGAGAGTTAGTTTGGATTGGACTAAACTAGTTTCTCATACATAAGCCCATGCAGAAAAAACACCTTAAAACTACTATATTTGGATCACTTATTATTCTGAGTATTCTTTCATGTATTTTCTGGTATGAAAAATATATAAAAGTAGATAGAATTTATCTGCCGCTAACAGGTAGTTCCACTCCCTCTCCCAATCCTGAGACAGAGCAGAATAAAATAAAACAATCTACTAAAGAAACTTATGTTTCAATTATCCCAACTCAAACGACAACAAACCCCTTAAGTAGTGGTTATCCTTTTACTCTTCCCATCGACTCTCCTTTTTCAATTGAAGAAATTGAGGGCCTATACCAAAGAGCTAACGAAAGATATTATTCCTCATATAAGCCTGATCTCAATGTTAATTCTGAGGAAGATTTTAAAAGAATAATTGACCCATATTTCAAGCTATTTATTGCATCTAATCAATACTCATTCGAAAAATATGATGCTATTTTTAGAGGCAATAATCCAAGGCTAGCAGACAGAACCAACCTGTTTATTACCGCTAATCAAAAATGCACTGATATTGGAACAGGTCTAACTGAAGAAGTATGCTCTGATGTAAAAATTATTGGCACTATCAATCCCTTTACTTTTAGAACAAATTTCTATGCAAATCTTTCTCACCCAGACTTTTCCGTTGATCTATTAATTGATACCGGCACCCATGAAACTATCCATCTTTTGCAATACACCTTTGAAAAAGGTTTCTCAACTGGTATGCCAGATTGGTTTAAAGAATCCATGGCAGTTGGGCTAGCCTATTCTTCAAAAAATAAAATCGAACTCTATAAAAAAGATTATGAGAAATATGGCTATCCCGCTGATCTAAAACAAATGGAAGAATATTTAAACTTTTCTCATGATGATTTAGAAAAATTAGCCAAAAAAAGAGCCGCATACTATGTTTCTGATCTGTTTTGGAAGTTTTTAATGCAGAAAGTAAGTTTAGAAGATTACCTTGATCTCATCCCCTTGGCTCACACCTATAGGGAGAACGATAACAATACCGAATTTGAAAAAAGGTTTATTGAGTTAACAGGATATAATTCTAAACAAATTTACCAAAACTTCTTAGAAACACTCTAGTTTGGTTAATAACTATACAAGCGAATTTATTAAACCCAGCGTTCTTTGATTAAACTCTTTAACAAAGTATCTTTCTGCCTCACCAATAATTTTATTTGCAGAAAACTTCAGTCTTTCAAACTGCTGAATGGCATTCTTTAGACCGTCAACAGAAAGATCGTCAAATAAAACTCCATTTTCTTTTTGCTTAATAGTGTAACTTGGACCTCCAGAGTTATGAGCAATGACTGGTGTGCCAGCCATCATCGCTTCAATTGGTACCATTCCGAAATCTTCATCTTCTACAGGATAAAGTAAGGCTTTCGCGTTCGCATAAAGTTTAGCTAGTTGCTGATCGTCAACAGCTCCTAAAAATTCAATATTTTCACTGTTTCCAGCTATTTTAAGCAAGTCATCATACATTGGACCTGTCCCAGCTACTTTTAGTTTTCTACCCAAATCCAAACATGCTCTGACAGCAATTTCTGGATGTTTTTGCAAACCTAAGCGGTTAACATAAAAATAATATTCTTGTTTTGAGTTTTTTTTGAGTTTTTTTATTTCTTCAAAAGAAAGCGCAATTTTTACCGGAGGATAAATAATCACCGAGTCTCTTCGGTAAAACTTAGAAATTCTTTTTTGCGTTTCTTCGCTGTTAGCAATAAATTGATCAACCTTTTGAGCATGTCTAAAATCAATCACCCGCATGTAATGATTAATTATTTCCCCACCTACTCTTATGAAAGTGTTTTTTTTCCAGGCGGACATGGTTGAGTATCCATACAAAGCTCTAGGGGGAGTGTGACAGTAACAAAGATGTTTGCCATTTGGCACATTAACTGCCTTTGCTTCAAACGCATTGGTTGAACTAATCACCAAATCGAACTCAGATAGATTGAGATCAGCAAAAGCTTTGGCAGCTAAAAAACGTAAAGGTGAGTAGATTTTTTTATGAAATAGAATTTTACTAAACCAACTGGTTTTGATATTCCAATCGGCAAATCTCTGCCAATGTTTGCCAAGAGCTTTTTGATCTACGAAAGCAACGAAAACTGGAGCCTGAGGGAACAAGTTATGTAAAGCCTCAAGTACTCGCTCACCTCCGCCGTATTCTCGCAAAAAGTCATGAATTATGGCTATTTTCATTTCTTAAAACAGCGCCTGCTGTACATCAGTTTCAAATTGATCATTGGGCAAGAGTGGTAACAATGATTTAAAATCCAAAGATTTTAATAACTCAATTGCTTTAGTTTTGTCATATCCCTCAACTCTACATGTAGTTAAGTTAATCTCGATCGGAGCATTTTTCATGATTTGTGCTAACTGTTGGCTCATGATAGCCGACTCTTTTCCCTCTTTAAGTTTTTTTAACAAAGAACCTTTTAGTAAACTAGTTTGTTGGGCTTCTGAATTAATTTGATCAACTGATTTGTAAAGATTTTCTAAAGTTTGATATTCCTGAAGAAGTTTAGCCGCAGTTTTCGCACCAATACCCTTAATTCCAGGAATATTATCCGAGGCATCTCCCATTAAGGCTTTCATATCAACTATTTGTGAGGGAGTAACTCCCATCTTTTTTTTGACTTGAGAAGCATCATACTCAACATCATCGTTTTTACCTCTTCCAGGAAGCCAAACATGAGTATTATCATCAACAAGTTGGAACATATCTTTATCTCCAGTGACTATGATTGTCAAAATATCCTGGTTAATGTTTAGTCTTTCTGGACAGTGATCAAGCTGATAGCTCAAAGTCCCAATTAGATCATCAGCTTCGTATCCTTCCATTTCAAATTGAGGAATCCCTAAAACTGAAACAATCTCCTTAACAATAGGAATTTGTGGTTGAAGATCATCGGGCATAGTTGGTCTATCAGCCTTATAATCCTCAAACTGCCGATGACGAAAAGTTGGCTTGGGATGATCAAATGTAACCGCTAAGTATTCTGGGTTAAACTCGTTTAATGCCGAAAGCAAGATTCTTGAAAAGCCAAAAACTGCATTGACCATTCTTCCTTGAGAATCAGAAAGTGGAGGTAATCCAAAATAAGCTCGATAAATTACCGCGTGTCCATCAAATAATAAAAAGATAGGTCTTCTGGACATGCTAAAAGATACTCATTAATAGCTACTTCTACAACTTTTTGTTGTAGATTATTATCTTGACTGATTCTTAATTTTCTCAAATCCCATAATCTTTTCAAACTCATCGCCATCAAGAGTTTCAACTTCCAGTAGTTTTTCGGCAACCCTATCAAGATCCTTTTCATGTTTTTTGAGAAGATCCAGACTTCTTTCAACAGCTGTCTTAATTATATTCTGAATTTCAGCGTCAACTTTTTCTTGAACTTTGTCAGATATTCGCGACGGTTCACCCCACATCTTGTCATAATCCTCATTCTCAAACTGTGGACCATAGTTCATTGGCCCAAGATCGCTCATACCATACTCAACCACCATGGCTCGAGCAATTCTGGTAGCTCGGTCAATATCGTTAGTAGCTCCAACCGTCTGTTCATTGAACTTTAAAAGCTCGGCAGCTCTACCGCCTAGCATCTCGGCAATCTTGCCTTCAAGTTCTGATTTGGTTGTTTGAAGCTTGTCTCGTTCTGGAGGAGTAAAGGTAAAGCCGAGCGCTCGACCCCTTGATACTATAGAAATACGATGAACTGGATCGGAAAAAGGTTGCACATGAGCTAATACCGCATGACCAGCCTCATGATAAGCTGTCATTTTTCTTTCATATTCATCTTGAAGACGACGCTTACTTGGACCCAACTTAACTTTTAGCGATGCCTCTTCAATATCATTCATAGTAATTTGATCTCGAGCCTCTCTCGCAATCGAAATAGCTGCTTCATTCAGCATATTCTCAATATCTGCTCCAGAAAAACCGACTGTACTTCTAGCAATCTTTTCAACGCTAACATCACTTGCCATCGGTTTTTTTCTTGAATGAATCTTTACTATATATTTTCTTTCCTCTAGATCGGGGAGATTGACTTGTACACGTCTGTCAAAACGACCGGGTCTAACCAATGCTGGATCAAGTAACTCGCCTCTATTGGTAGCCGCCATCACAATCACATTATCATTAGCTTCAAACCCATCCATTTCCACCAAAATTTGATTAAGGGTTTGCTCGCGTTCATTGTGACCGCCGGCATAACCAGAGCCACGAGCCCTACCAATCGCATCCATTTCATCAATAAAAATAATAGATGGAGCAAGCTTTTTAGCCGTATCAAATAAATCACGAACTCTTGAAGCACCAACTCCGACTAACATTTCCATAAACTCTGAACCAGCAATAGAAAGAAACTGCACATTTGCTTCTCCAGCCACCGCACGAGCTAATAAAGTCTTACCAGTTCCTGAAGGACCTACTAACAATACTCCTTTTGGAGTTCTGGCTCCAACCTTTAAATATTTTTTTGGATTTTTTAAGAAATCAACTATTTCCTGTAACTCAGCCTTGGCCTCATCCATACCACCTACATCAGAAAATTTTGTGTTTTGTTTGCCCTTGATAAAAACTTTTGCTTTGCTTTGGCCAAAACCCAAGATACCATCTTGAGCACCTTTAGATTTGCTCATTAAATAGGCAAAAATTAATAATAAAGCCAATAATGGTAAAATGTTAAGAATTAACTCCCAAAACATTTGCCCAACACTCACATCTTCAACAAGCAAATCAACTTGAGTAATATCTAAACCAGCTGACTCAAGTAAAGAAAGAGCTTCCTGGCCAGGCTCTTTGAGAGCTTTTTTTCGTTGTTCGTCTTTATAAATAGCCCTAACTTCACTGCCGGCAACCATGATCTTTTCAACTTGCTCATCTTTAATGTCGCGCACCAATTGACTAACTGAAACTGTTTCAACACCACCAGTGATCAAGGATAATAAAAAAGGAAGAAATAAAAATAATAGGATGATATAAACAAAGCCTTTCTTGAACCATTTTGAGAGATCTATCTTAAACTCAAACTGTTTAATGTTTTTCTGCTGAGAAGAGCCATTTGGATTTAGTTGAGGAGTAGCCTCTCTTCGAGCTCTAAGCTGCTTTAATAAATCTTCTTTTATCTGTTGCTGATCACTTTTCTTGGGCTGTTCTTTAGCTGTGTTATTTTTATTTTTTTTTGAAGACATTTTTTTATTTTCTGCCATATATCCTGTTGACTGATTAATGATTAACTATCTTGAGCGGAATGAAACATTTTAACATGTTTTTAACAGATCACGTCTCCAACCGAAACCTCTTGAGGAAGTTGAATTTTTGTGGCCCGATCATTTTCATCAACAGCCATTAACATCATTCCCTGACTAACTGCTGGACCCATCTTTCGTTCTGCTAAATTTACAACAAAAACAAACTTATTACCAACCAAATCTTCTGGTAAATACTCTTTTTGAACACCTGCTAAGATCGTTCTCTCTCCAATCTCTTCGCCAAAATTAACCCTCATTTCAATTAGTTTTTGACTCCATTCTGGAACTGTCGCCTCAATTACTTGACCGACTCTTAAGTCGAGTTTGACAAAGTCATCATAAGTAATGGTTGATTTAATTGTAGATTGATTTGTCATAATGTTAGTCCCATTTTATCTTTAATTTCATTTAAGGTCTGTTTAGCAATTATTTTGGCCCGCTTGGCCCCTTCTTGAATAACTTCTTCAATAAAGCTAGGCTGTTGCTCTAACTCAGCTCTTCTTTCTTGAATCGGTTGAAGTTCATTGTAAATCGATTCCGCTAATTCTTGTTTTAACTCACCGTATTTAATCCCAACTCCTTGATACTGTTCCTCATAGAAGTTGCGTTTTTCTTCACTATCAAACAACTCAACAAGCTTCAATAAGTTTGCTACACCAATTGATTCAGTGCCAGTGTTTTTATCAATGTATTTTTTTGGAGACTTTACGCTAGTCTTTGATTGAGTATCAATAGCAACTTTTTGAATCTCACCCATTCCGCCATCGGTTGGGGCACCTTTTAGTCTTTGTTTTATTGTCTCTAGATCGTCAGTTAAATTAATATAGCTTCCCTCAACTGATTTACTCATCTTGCCCTCGCCCCTCAGCGAAGGAATGTACTCGCCCTTAGTCGCAAATCGCTGTGGTTCAGGAAAATCCATTCCATAACGATCATTCATCTTGCGAGCAACTTCTCTAGCAATTTCAAGATGAGGCTCTTGATCAATCCCGACCGGCACTA
This sequence comes from uncultured Pseudomonadales bacterium, assembly GCA_964437755.1. Taxonomy (GTDB): domain Bacteria; phylum Patescibacteriota; class Microgenomatia; order UBA1400; family PJMF01; genus DAOLOF01. The sequence goes on from CAYTIA010000001.1 coordinate 142,021, forward strand.
ACTCTGCTTTATAAAGCAAGATGTCCGCTGCCATCAGAGCTGGATAATTAAGTAAAGCTAGGGTTACATCATCTGGATATTGAGATGCTTTTTCCTTGTAAGTTGGTAGGTGTTGCATTCTGGCCACACTCATCACAGTTGAGAACAAATACGTCAAATAAGTATGTTCTGACACCAACGATTGAGCTGTAATAATTGCCTTTTTGGGATCTAGCCCAGCAGCTAGATAATCAATAATTACCTCTCTGCTGGTTAGAGCAAGAGAGTCTTTATCATATGGGGTAGTGATGGCGTGCAAATCCATTACCATAAAAATGGTTTCATAGTCTGGATTATCAGTGAGCTCAATGTAGCCTTTAACTGCACCTAAGTAATTACCCAGATGAAGACGACCAGTTGCCCTGGTACCAGAGAAAACTCTTTTTTGTTTGTTCATAAGTATTTTTTTAAAGTAATGCAAGTTGTGTCTAGCTTGATTCTACCATTGAGAATCAAATCAATCATTCGCACTATTTATCTTCCTTTTAAATACATTAATAAAAAAAACCGCCTGTGCTAGGCGGTAATAAGTTCAAAAAATTCAAACAGAATTACCACCTACCAGTAGAGGCGGTCCACCAACTAAAACTAATTTGATTAAAAAAAGATTTTTGCATTGAAAAGGTATTCTATAACAACCACCAATACTCGTCTATAACTCCTCAATCTCAATTTTAGGAGAGTTATCAACCTTATCTTCAACTAGCTCTAGATACTTTTCGGTAGTGGTTATTCTTTTGTGGCCAACCAATTGAGAAACATAAACCAGAGGAGTACCAGCTCTAAGTTGCTCAACAATAAACGTATTGCGCAAGTCATTTAGAGTTGCTTCTTTGATACCAGCTAATGAGAAACATCGATCGACAGCAGAACGAATATTTCTAACCAAAAATGGTTTACATGTTTTTGTTAAAAAGATCTGCTTTTCTCTGGCCTTTGGTCTTACCCTTAAATAATCAATCAAAGCTTGTTTGGCTGGTTTGTTTAAAGGTACTTTTCTACCATCCCTACTTTTTAAAGGCTTGATGTCAATGATACCTCTTTCTAAATCAACGTCTCCTGTTTCTAAACTAGCCAACTCACTAATTCTCATTCCTGTTTGAAGTAATAGCTCTACAATCGCAAAAATTCTTACATCACCCCTACAGGCATCTCTTAAAGCCCTATATTCCATTTTTGATAAAAATCTAGGTGGATTTTGTTGAATTTTTGGATGAGCAATCTCAATAGCTGGACTTGAATCGAGAAGTCCCTCAGATACTAAAAATCTAAAAAAGCTCTTAATCGAATTGATTTTTCTGGAGATTGATTTATCGGTATAACGTCGTTTTTTTAATAATTCCTGAAACTGAGAAATATCATCATGATTAATTTGATCAACAGCTTCTTTGCCCTGTTCAAGAACATATTCTCCAAGTTGCTCAACGTCTTTAGTGTAAGCTAAAACTGTAGCATTAGCTTTACCATCGTTTCGAAGATGTGCATCATACAGATTGTATGCTTGTTTAAAATTTAGCCCTTGAGTTGATTCTTCCATGTGTCAAAATGATAGATAATATTTTATAAAACAAATAATTACAGAACAGTGAGCAGTTAAGCAATCTATTAATGTATAAGAACCTGTATATAAATCATTTGTAAATTTAATATAAGATAGGCTCTTGATGTCTTATAATATCACAAACTAACAAATTGTACATAAGAATTTCTTATAAATATTTAAATAACAAACCACTCTAGGCCATTATTCTGTTCACTTTCATCTATGCTTTCTCAAATAAAAAAAAGCTTAAACAAAATATTGTTTAACCCAATTACAGCCATATTATTATCTTTAATTGCTGGATATTTTTTGATTAAAAATCATCAGCAGTTAAATAGAGTTGAGCTGTCAAGAAAAAATATTCAATTAACTGAAAAAGAAGTTGCTTCTCTTAAAGATTCAGTTGAAAGTCTTGATGAAGAACTCAATAAAGCCAGTAATCCTTTGGCAAAAGAAAAGATAGTCAGAGACGAGCTACTCCAGCAAAAAGAGAATGAGTTTGTCTTAAAACTACCAGATATAATCGAGAGCGAGATTAAAACTGAAGAAACAAAAGAAAAAAGTAATTTTGAAGCTTGGTTAGAGATTGTGAGGTAAAAAATTGTATTTATTGTTGCGGGACTAGGAGTCGAACCTAGCCTGCGAGATTATGAGCCTCGCGTGCACCGTACACTATCCCGCGTTTAGATTAGCTATTATAACCAATAAGACTCCGATATACAATTTTGTGTGTCAAAAACTAATAAAAACAAAATTGTAGCAGGGGTGAGGCTCGAACTCACGACCTCAGGTTTATGAATCCTGTGCTCTAACCAACTGAGCTACCCTGCCATATTTATAGCTACAGTGATATTTTATCTCAAGAGGACAGTTTGAGCAACGCTAGAATATCTTTGTCTAGAGAGCTATAGATAAATAAGTTCCCATTGTTTTTCAAACGATATATTTTTTATAATCAATGAAATGAATATTCTAATTAAAAGTATGGGAGCAGCGCTGGTAACGGCCGTTATTTTGGTAATTTCCGATTTATTTGGTTCAAAAATAGCTGGAATTATCGGTGGAATTCCTATTGTTTACGCAATAAGCTATGTAATTCTAACCTCAGATAATAAGGGGCACGCATCTGAATATCTTATCGGAGGAATATCGGGAACAATCGCTGCAGTTTTTTTTGGATTATTTCTGCTTTTTCTAAATAGTAAATCTCCACAAACTCATTGGTTAAATTTTATTGGAGCATACGTTTTGTGTGCCGCGATAGCTTTTGGTCTATCCAATCTTATTTCCAAGTAGTTAAGGTTTTTTTAGTTACTCAAGCGGGACCCAATGGGTCCCGCTTAATTTAAGTTCTATATTTGTTTCGAACTCTTACATCATTCCACCCATGCCACCCATTCCTCCCATGCCACCCATAGCAGCAGCTGCATCATCTTTCTTTTCAGGAGCGTCTGTTACCAGGCACTCAGTAGTAAGAATCATTGAGGCCACTGACGATGAGTTTTGAACAGCAGCAATTGCAACCTTGGCAGGTTCAATTACTCCCGCTTTTACTAGATCTTCAAACTGATTAGTAAGAGCATTGAAACCCCAAGTTGGACTGTCTTTTTCTTTAATTTGACCAAGCACCCAACCTGCATCTACACCAGAGTTAGTTGCTAACATTCTAATTGGTTCATCTAAAACAGCCTTAACCAACTCAATGCCTGTTTTTTCATCTTCACTCTCAGCATTGGCGATAAGCTTTTCAAGAACCTTAGCAGCCTGTACATAGGTTACACCTCCACCAGGGATAATGCCTTCCTCAATAGCAGCCTTAGTTGCCTCTTTGGCATCCTTGACTCTTTCTTGAAGATTTTTCATCTCGATCTCGGTGTTTGCACCAACTTGAATAACGGCTACTCCACCAGTAAGTTTGGCTTTTCTTTCTTGGAGTTTCTCGATATCAAAATCAGAAGTTGACTGCTCAATTTGAGCATCAATTTGTGCTACACGAGCATCAATATCTGTTTGAGATCCCTTGCCTCCAACAATTCTAGTGGTATCCTTAGATGCACGAACCGTATCTGCTTGACCTAAATCTTCAATGGTTGCATCTTCAAGTTTTTTACCAACTTCACTAGTGATTACATTACCACCAGTTAAAATGGCGATATCGTGAAGCATCTCTTTTCTGCGATCTCCAAATCCTGGAGCCTTGACTGCTAAAGCCTTGAAAGTACCTCTTAATTTATTAACCACCAAAGTGGTAAGAGCCTCACCTTCAATATCATCAGCAATAATGACCAGTGACTTGCCAGCATTGACCACCTTTTCTAATAAGGGTAAGACGTCTTTAATGCTTGAGATCTTTTGATCAGTAATTAAGAGATATGGGTTTTCCATAATTGCTTCCATGTTGTCGGAATCGGTCACAAAATATGGAGAGGCATAACCCTTATCAAACTCCATACCTTCCTTATGATCAATGGTAATCTCCATGGTTTTACCTTCTTCGACCTCTACCACACCATCTTTACCAACTAACTTTAAAGCTTCAGCAATCTTAGCTCCGATCACTTCATCCTGAGCTGAAATTGTGGCTACTTTTTCCCAATCGGTTTCTTGGACTGGTTTGGCTAAGGTACGAATTTTTTTGACTACCTCAGCAACTGCCTTATCAATACCACGTTTCATAATCATTGGGTTTGTACCAGAGGTAACGTACTTCATACCTATATTGCTCATTTTTTGAGCTAATAATGTTGCAGTAGTTGTTCCATCTCCAGCTACGTCGTTCGTCTTAGATGCAGCTTCTCTAACTAGCTGTGCACCCATATTCTCAAACTTATCTTCAAGCTCGATCTCCTTGGCAACACTAACTCCATCATGAACAACATTAGGAGCACCCCAAGATTTATCAAGAGCCACATTGCGTCCTTTTGGTCCTAGCGTGGTAGTAACAGCATCAGCTAACTTATTAATACCGATGAGCATTTTTTGTCGGGCATCATCCCCGAATAAGAGTTGTTTTGGCATAATTTTTTTAAATATTAATTTTTAATTTTTTTTGACGAGTTATTATTTACTAACAACAGCCAAAATATCATCAAACTTTAAGAACTGATACTCGATATCATCAAGTTTAAAGTCGTTTCCTCCCCATTTTTTATAAATCACCACATCACCAACTTTAACTGGGCATTTAATTTCTTTGACTCCACTTTCAAAAACACTTCCACCGCAAGCTAACACCTTTCCTTGTTGAGGTTTTTCTTCATCTGATTCTGGAAGATATAATCCAGAGGATGTTTTAGTTTCTGTTTGAACTGGCTCAACCAAAACATAACCAACGTTTGGTTTGAGATCTGAGGGCTTAAGAGATTTCATAAAAACTCCCTTTCTTTTTTTTGAGAATAATTTTTAACTTCCGCGAGTTGGGACAGGTGTAAAAAGCTAATAAATGATTATTAGCAAACAGTTATCGCGTTCACTAGCAGTTATATTACAAGAGTGCTAAAACGTTGTCAAGTTTAAAAATTTGAGAGATTTAAACCTAGTTTAACTCACCTCGACCACCACCAATCATCTGTTCTACTGTTGACAATGCTCGGCGAATATCATCCATTAGTGACATTGAGAGCTCCATTCCTTCAGCATCTAGCTCAACTCCATCCAAAACCAACATTGAGTCATTCATTAGTTCTTCTAAAAATCCATCAACTAAATCTTGATTATCAATCAACCAAGTCGGCTGGGATTTATTCATGTTTTGGATAAAAGTTTCAAGTGCGAGAGTAATCTGTCTCACTCGACGCGATTGCACAAAAAGATCAAATTTTGTTTCTTGATTCTCTGAATTGCTATGCGAAAGACTATTAAGGTAGATCTGCTTAAGGCCCGATTTTATTTTCATTCTTTGCACAATTATAACAGACTATGCAACTTAAACCTTATAATTTAACTTTAATGATAAAATACATCTGATCTGGAGAATATGAAAGTACTTAAACTCACCAACAATCTAAATGATACACAAAAAGCAGTTTCTTTGACTAAAGAGATATTGAGCCAGGGTGGTCTTGTCATCTATCCCACAGAAACTATTTATGGAGTAGGAGCTGATGCCACTAATCAACTTGCTGTCGACAAACTTTTAAACTATAAATCTCGTCGAGAGGGTAAGCCATTATCTATAGCTGTAACTGATCAAGTAATGGCTGAACAGTTCGTCGAGATAAATGAACAAGCCATACAGTTTTACCAAAGGTTTTTACCAGGTCCATACACCATTGTCTCTAAAGATAAAGGCAAATTAGCTAAGGGTGTAGCTTCAGAATTTAACACCTTGGGTATTAGAATTTCGAGTCACCCGTTTGTGAAAGAAATGGTTAAGACTTTTTCCAAACCCATTACAGCAACCTCAGCTAACTCATCTGGAAAAAAACGCCCATATACAATTGAGGATGTTTTGAACAATCTGTCTAACAAACAAAAAGAATTAATTGATTTAATCATCGATGCAGGAACGTTGCCTCCCAATGAACCCTCTATTGTTATTGATACAACTCACTCAACTCCCTTGACCCTGAGATCAAAAAGTGGTTTTTCAGGCAAGAGCATATCAATCACTACTCTTTCTGATCAGGAAACTAGAGAAATCGCCGGAAAAATATTACTAAAAAATTGGGAAAGGGTTAACCAAGCAGGGCTAGTGATCGCCCTCGATGGAGAGCTCGGTGCAGGAAAAACGGTTTTTGCTAAAGGCGTTGCTGATTTTCTACAAATTAATCAACAGATCACTTCACCTACCTACAGTTATATTAATGAGTATCAATACTCTCGCCACCAAACAAAGGGAATGTTTTATCATCTGGATTTATGGAGATTGGATGATCCAGAATTAGCCAAGAGATTGCAAATTTTTGAGTTAATAAATAGAGACAACATTCTTGTAATTGAGTGGTGGAGTCAAGCTAAGCAGTATCTAAAGAATATTAAGCCAGATATTTATATTCGATTTGATATCGTGGCCAATAAGCAAAGAAAACTTACCGTTGGATAAAACCAAAAATGAATAGCCTTTCTACAAATCAAAGAAATATTACATCTGAATCAGCACCGCTGGTTCTTGCTATAGACACTTCATGTGACGATACATCGGCAGCAGTCACTTTAGGAAATATAGTATTGTCAAACGTTGTGGCTTCACAAACCGATATCCATGCCCCTCACGGTGGAGTTTTTCCTACTCTTGCTAAACAAGCACATCATGAAAATATTGAACCAACCGTAAAAAAATCTCTTAAGCTTGCAGGGGTTGATTTAAAAATGCTTGATGCGATTGCCGTAACGGTTGGGCCAGGATTAGCTCCTGCTTTAGAAATCGGTATAGATTATGCAGAAAAATTAGCAAGCAATTTACACAAACCCT
>CAYTIA010000001.1:149025-176859 GCA_964437755.1 uncultured Pseudomonadales bacterium
AAAGAAACCAATAAAAACAAAAACTAAAATAGCAATAAAAAAATATACCAACACTACTAAAATCATATATATATTAAAAATATTAAATTTATAAAAACAAAAGAGTACCTGAAACAAAAAGAGCTGAGTTTAACCCCGGATTTTAAGTTTAAACCTGATTCAATATTTCATCAAAAAACTATATTCCCTGTTCTTGGATTAATTTTTTCTGGAGGACACTCTCAATTTGTTCAAGTAGATGATATCGGTCAATATAAAATTTTGGGTGAAACGGTAGATGATGCCCTCGGAGAGGCTCTAGATAAAGTTGGCAGAATGTTGGGTTTGGGCTATCCTGCCGGACCAGTAATAGAGCAACTCGCCAAAAAAGGTGATAAAAATAGTTTTTCGTTTCCTCTTCCGATGACAACATCAGATAATTTTAATCTGAGTTATTCGGGTTTAAAAACAGCAGCCCACAGACTTATTAAATCATTTGAAAAAAAACAACTCACTAAACAGGATGTCCATAATCTTGCTGCCTCATTTCAAGAAGCTGCATTTAGGCATCTTTGTTATAAATTAGAAAAATTGTTAGTTAAGAATAACTCTATAAATTTTTCTGAAGTATGGCTGGGTGGGGGTGTAGCCAACAACACCTACCTTAGACAAAAAATTAGACAAACTATAAGTCCCCATCATCTCAAGCTCAAAACTCCATATAGTAAAAGGCTTTGTTCTGATAATGCAGCAATGATTGGAGTTGTAGCTGGGTTAAGAATAATAAACAACTCAATTAAACCAATGGTGAACCCTGACAGAAAACCAAGTTGGAGGCTTGGAGAGTCTTGCTAACCGTTACAAATACATAATAAGTGGTCTTACTCTATCTAAACTGGTAGAATATTAACATAAGCAAAGTACTTTTAAAAAATGCATCAATTAAAACACACTTCTGTTCTTGGCTCTCCCATAGAAAATGGTTGGGCCCAAATTGTTGTATCCTCAGATCAAAAGCTCTTTTGCAGCATCGCCACCAAAGGCAATAACGCAAAAAACATTGGTTTTGAACTAGCTCAGTTAATTGAAACTCACTCACAATTTTCTCCTTCCTCAATTCACAATCTATTATTAGATCTTCTTAAGCAAGCAAGAGATAAAGAGGTGTTAATACAACTAGCATTTCTATGTTTCACTGATGTCTCTGACAATAATAATTCTCCCAAGGTTCTTTTGGCAGCTTATCAAGGGAAAATACTTCTTAAAAGATCAGAAAAGATTGGCGCTCTTTTGGAAGCTGATAGCGAACTCAAACTAATTGAAGGATCCATCAAACAAAACGATCAATTTTTACTCGCCACAACTCAAACTGAACAGCTAGAACAATCAATTAGACAACTTTTGAAAGATGAGCGCTCTCTTGACTCTTTCAGCTCAAATCTTGAACCAAGAGTAAAAATGCTAATTGATAGCTCTCTATTTGCACTTTTATTAATTAAAATTAATGAGTTAGAATCACAACCCGTCGCTCAACCTGTTATTAACAAGCACGAAACAATATTAGAAAAGTTATCAAATTCTGAAGATCGATCTGAAAAACAACAATCAATTAACAAAAATCCTGAAGTTAATAACAAGCTTACTTCAACTCCACATGAAGTAAAAGTTCAAGATGATGATGGCAACAGCGAAGTTAAGAATTTGAGCGAAGACGTCCTCTTCACAGAAAATAGTGATGATCTCACAATTAAAATTAGTGGAGATTCTCTTAAAAAGCTTTTCTCTGGATTATTTAAAAATTTTCAAAAATGGATAATGAGTTTTTACAATTTAATAAAAACTGGGTTTCAAAAAGTTCTTATATTTTTAAAAAAAAAATTAAAGAAAAGCTCAATTCAACAAAAGATAGATAATCGACAACCATCTTCTTTACCAAATACAGAAGATGCCATCAAAACAGTAGCAACTTCCTCTACTAGGTTTAGCCAAGTTACCAGCAAACTATTAAATTTTAAAAGTTTGAGTTTGTTTAATAGAGCTTCGAAAAAAGAGTTCTATCTAGATGAAAAAAAATTTATAAATATCAAGATATTCATGAGTATATTTTTTTTGTTGCTAATTCTTGGTGGATTGGGCCTATGGACCAGATCCAAGATTTTATCCAATCGTGAATTAGCTAATGAGTCTTTAGCTCCTGCTAGAGAACTACTAAATCAGGCAGAGAGTTATATTGACTCTGACATAATTCAGGCAAGAGATAAAACTTCCGAAGCCATCGAGCTAGCTATAATTTCCCAAAAAGAGTTTGAAAATACTAGTTTTGTTTCTTCAATTTTTTCTAAATTTATAGATGAGACCAGACTTCGCTTTCAAGAAATCGATGGATTAATAGAAGTTTCTCAACTTGAAGTTTTTTTTGATTTAAGTGAAAAACAATCAAATTTTTTAACCTCAGTTGCCACGGGAAATAGTGATGTGCTTTTTTTTGTAGATACTCAACAAAAACAACTGCTTGGCCTTGATGTTTCATTAAAACAAGTTACTAATCTTCCTCTTGATGAGCTAGAAGGCATTAAAAGTATTTCCTCATCTAAAGATAGCATTTTCATTTTAAATTCTGGTATATATCAAGCTAATTATGAAAAGATCCAAGAAGAAAATACTCAACAAAAACTAATCCTTAACCAACTGCAGCTACTAAAAGAAGAAGGAGATTCAGACAGAGGCAGTACTTTGTTAGGTTTTTATGAAAGTTTTCTCTATGTTTTTAATCCTGAAAAGAGAAATATCTATCGTTATATAATTCGTCAAGATGGATTATCTGAACCAATCGGCTGGCTTACCAACAAGCAAGGTATTGAGTTTAGCAAAATATTTTCTATGGCAATTGACGGGCAGATTTGGTTAACCACCACTGAAGGTAATATCTTAAGACTTGAGCGAGGACAACCGATTGAGTTCTCTATTCAAGGATTAGATAATGATTTTGAAAATCCCCTGATTATTTTTACTAATTTTGATACTGAAAATTTATATTTACTAGAACCTGAAGAAAACAGGCTAGTGGTTTTATCAAAAGAGGGACAGTTTATTAAACAAGTTATCAGCCCCACTCTTGCTAGCACCACGCAACTTTTGGTCAACGAAGCAAATAAAAAAGCTTATGCTATAAGCGGTTCAATAGTTTATGTCATCGATTTATAAAAATCTGACATATTTTTGTTTTTATTAACCACTCGATCCGATAACCTGATAAAAAAACTCGTTAGCAAATCCAATGATTATTTATAGGATTAACTCTTTCTGAGGGGTAAACCCCTTAGCGTTTTTGTTTCACAAAAACTGCTCCCCTGTGACAATTAATTGTATCTATTATTGTGTCACATCAAGGGGTATTTCCCCTTGAAATCCCCTATTCTGATTATTAAATTTTAAAATTTATTGTTATTATCAGAATATTTCTTCGGGGAAAACCCCTCAATTCTAATTAGTTCCCCGTAGCAAGCGAACAAGGTATAATCAGAAGTATAACTATGCAATTGATTAAAAATCGTCGTGCCAAACATGATTACGAGATTAAACAAACCTGGGAAGCAGGTATAGTTTTGCATGGGCATGAGGTAAAAAGCTTACGACTTAAACACGCTAGTCTTGAGAGTAGCTATATAAAAATACTTAATGGCGAAGCTTGGTTAATAAACGCTAATATTAATCCTTACCGATATTCAAATCTAGAAAACTATGATCCGAAAAGAACTAGGAAACTTCTACTAAGCAAAAAAGAGATTTATCAACTTATTGATGCGATCAATTCAAAAAAGCAAGCCATCATACCTCTGGAGTTTTTTCTTTTTAGAAACATGATTAAACTAAAGATAGGATCTGGAAAAGGAAAAAAGGAGTACGAAAAACGAGCCACAATTAAAAAAAGAGATTTAAAAAAACAACTGTCAAAGGACTTTAAAAATTCCAACTTAAAAATATAGTTGTTTTAATTACTTATCTGAACTCATGAGCTTAATAAAAAGAATTCATTTTTTGTTTTATTTTTTATTGAGTTTATTGTTACTCTTTCTTCTTTCAACCCCAATTAGAATGACGGCTGTAGATCTTGGCAGACATATTGCCAATGGGAGAGAGCTTTTTTTTGGGAACACAAATGTTCTATTCAAAAATCATTATTCATACACTTTAGAAAATAATATATTTATTAATCATCACTGGTTATTTGGAGTAATTGTGTTTTTGTTAGAGCAAGCAGTTGGATTCATTGGCATACAGCTTTTCAACATGGTTGTTGTTCTTCTTTCGCTTTGGTTATTGCTCAAAATAATGGAGTCTAATAGCAATTCAAATATAGCCTCATTGCTGGGAATAATGGCCGTTTTCTCCTTTGCCACCAGACCAGAGATAAGACCAGAAAATTTCGGACTATTATTTATTACTCACACTTTATATCAATTACTAGCTATCATCAAAAATAAAAAAGTAACAAAAAAACAGTTATTATTACTCTCTCTTCAACAGTTATTTTGGGTTAATACCCATATTTCTTTTATTTTTGGAGTGATGTTAGCTGGTTTGTTGTGGTTTTCTTCTTACATCCTCCGCAAACCAAAATTCTGCTCAAAATTAAACAAACAGCTACTCTTATTGACAATTTCTCTTTCGGCTGTGTCTTTAGTTAATCCAAATTTTATAGCTGGAGCTATTGAGCCATTTAATATTTTTGTTGATTATGGATATAGCGTTGTTGAAAACCAAACTCTTTTATTTTTGTGGAGAGTCATTGCTCACCCAACATTTATTTTATATTTCGCCTTTATGACATTCTCTGTCCCAATCTATATTTTAAACTTTCGTCAATTTAATTGGTTCGAGAGAGTTCTCTATTTTATTGGTGCTACTATGGGTTATCTAGCCCTTAGAAACATTCCAATTTTTGCAGTTTTTACCCTTCCCACAATAGCAAAAGGCATTAGTTTTTTGTTAAAAGATATTTCTACAAAACACCCCATCTCTCTTTCAAATAAATCAATGCTTTTACTTCTAATCCAAGTATATTTACTTGTTTTCACAACCACACTACTGGGAATAAATCAACAAAAAGCAAATTTATTCAATCGGAAAATTGGAGTAATTCCTGAAGAACAGGAAGTGGCAAAATTCATTTTAGATAATAATATATCTGGACCAATTTTTAATAATTATGACATCGGAAGTTATCTAGTTTACTATCTTTATCCCAAGGAAAAAGTTTTTGTAGATAACAGACCTGAAGCTTATAGCAAGAACTTTTTACAAAATATTTACATTCCCATGCAACAGGAATTAGATATATGGAATAAAATCGTTGATGAATATCAAATTAAAACAGTGATCTTTGGAATTCAGGACATTACTCCTTGGGCACAAAATTATTTAAGACTTATCGAAAACCAGCCTGAATGGGAAAAAATCTATCATGATGAATATGCCTCTGTCTGGGTATTTAAAGAATCTAAATAAATACGTAAAGTAAAAAAAATAACATCATCTTGATAAATAGTTTTAGCTAGGATTAAATAGATATTGTATAGTTAGCACTAATAATTAGTATTCAAATATGCCCAAAAAAGTATTTTGGCCTGCCGCTTTAGCAATTATGGGGTTCATCCTACTTAGCTCTAATCTGGGAATGCTACCTCACAACCTTTGGAATCTTTGGCCAATCATTTTAATTGTAGTTGGCCTTGGTGGCCTTATCACTTCTGATAGAGATGAATGGCTTTGTGAAGCTCCAAAAAAATCAGTTACAAAGAGCACTAAGAAGAGCAAAGTTGCTACTAAATCTAAAAAAAAGAAAACTTCTAAAAAGTAGTGGTTTTTTAGATCCAAAAAATAATTATCTAATTAATGATGAAATCTGCTAATAACTTTCAGATAGCTATTGATGGGCCAGTTGCTGCTGGCAAGGGAACAATCTCAAGGCTTGTTGCTGACAGACTGAACTTTCTATATGTTGATACCGGAGCAATGTATCGAGTAGCTGCTTTAATCGGTATTCGCCATAAAATCGATCTAAATAATCAGGATGCCTTATCCCCCTTAGTCGAAAAAGCCAATATTCAAATGAGAAATCCCTCACAAGATGAAAGAGACGGAAGATTAACTACAGTTATTTTAGATAGCGAAGATGTATCATGGAATATCCGCACCGAAGAAGTTAGCCAAGGAGCATCAAAAGTTGCAGTTCATCCAAAAATAAGAAGTGTTTTAGTCAAAAAACAACAGTTAATAGCCAAAAGCCAAGACGTTGTAATGGAGGGTCGGGACATTACTTATCGAGTTTTACCATTGGCAAACTTAAAAATATATCTAACGGCCAATGATGTAATTAGAGCCAATCGCAGACATCATGACTTGTTAACCAAAGGAGTGAGTATTGGATTTGAGGAGGTTTATAAGGATTTATTAGAAAGAGATCATCGTGACCAAACAAGAAGTGTTGATCCTTTACAGATAGTGCCTGAAGCTTGGGTAATTGATACCAGCGACCTTTCAATTGAGCAAGTGGTTACGCTTGTAGTCTCAAAAGTTGAGTTGATGCTCAAGGATATTAATCACGCAAAATAACTTTAAAGAATATTTCCTCTTTCTCCAGGTGGTAACTCTGGATTTTGACGCGGAAAACTTTGCCAATTACAAGCCTGAGTTGGTTGTTGCCCTTTGATAAACACTTCTTCAACTATAACTGGACACTCTTTACAAGGCAGAGTGCGTGTAGTTGCGCAAATCTTCAACTTAATCAAATTACTAGGTAGATCAAATGTATGAGGATTATTTTCATCAAGTAGCAACCTCATTGTTTCATTCCAAATCGGCGAGGCTCCAGTCATTCCACTAGCCACATAGCTCATGGGACTATTATCGTTATTTCCTACCCAGCTTGCAACCAACCGATCACTGGTGTAACCAATAGTCCAGTTATCTCTCAAAGAGTTTGTTGTACCAGTTTTAACCGCTACCTCTTGCTGAGGGATATTCAATAGAGAAAACTGTCCAAAGGTTGAAGACCTAGCGATGTTATCCGAAAGAATGCTGGTGATTTGATACGCAACAATCGGTTCAATGGTTTGTAGTTGTTTACAACTATCTGGATTAGTAAAACAAGGATTTCTATACAATATCTCTCCTTTACTATCTCTTATCTCAATAAATGGATCTAAAACCACAGTATAACCATCATTAGCAAATGTCCCATATAGAGTTGAAAGGTCAGTCATTAATACTTCTCCTGCTCCTAAGGCTAGAGAAAGACCAAAACGGGAACTGTCAGACCAAGTGGTGATTCCCATTTCCTTTCCTTTATCAACCATGTTCAACACCCCGACACCTGCTAAAGTCTTAACTGCAGGAACATTCAAAGAGTTAGCCAAGGCTTGCCTAAGAGTTACTTTGCCCTTAAAAGTACCGTCATAATTTTGTGGAGAGTAGGGACGGCTTCCCGGAATTTGATAGGTAATTGGAGAATCGTCAACCGTATCCCAAGGATTTTTACCTGATTCAAAAGCCAGAGCATAAACCAAAGGTTTAATTGATGATCCTGGCTGTCTGGGTCTCACAGTAACATTTACTTGCCCATCGTTCTCAAAATCAAAATAGTTACGACTTCCAACCATTGCCAAAATCTCTCCTGTTTGCGGATTCGTAACCAAAGCAGCTCCATTATTAATATTTAAATGTCTAACTTTATCAACTTGCTGAGTTACTATTTCTTGCACCGCTCGCTGTAAATTCAAATCAAGACTTGTTCTGACTTCTAAGCCTCCTTGATTTAACACTTCTTCACCAAACTTTTCTGCCAATATTTTTTTTACATACATCACAAAATGAGGAGCCTGTATATCAATAACATCTTGTCTTAAGTTCAATTTTTCTTGCTTGGCAAAATAGGCTTCGTCTATCGAGATATACTCATCCTCAACCATCCTTCTTAATACCTCTTCCTGCCTCCGTTGACTTAACTCCGGATTAGGACCAAACGGAGTATATGCCGAAGGAGCGGCTGGCAATCCAGCCAACAAAGAACTTTCAGCAAGGGTTAGTTCTTTAGCAGGCTTGTTAAAGTATCTCCAGGCTGCCTCTTCAACTCCATATGTTGAACCTCCATAAGGAACTTGGTTAAGATACATTTGTAAAATCTCTTCTTTAGAATAAGTTCCTTCGACTAATATAGAAAGAATCAACTCTCTTACCTTCCGTTGAAAAGTTCTCTCAGAGCCTACTAGTCTATTTTTCACCAACTGTTGGGTAATTGTGGAACCACCCTCAACTCTATCTTTACTTAAATTTGTCCAAACAGCTCGAGTAATTCCTCTTATAGAAAAACCCTGGTGGTTATAAAAATTTTTATCCTCAATAGCAATGGTAGAGTTGATCATGTGTTGAGAAATCTGCGACAATGGCACTGGAGTTCTGTTCTCATCCTCATAAATCCTAAACAATAAATTACCGTTTCTGTCCAAAATTCTTGTGGTTAGAATTTGGTGTTTTTCGGTTAATTCCGTAGGGCTTGGTAAATCCTTAAATATATTTGAGTAAACCCACCACGAGCCACCAAGTATTAACAGAGTAATTAGCACCGATGAATACAACGAAAGAAATTTTCTTGAAAAGATGGATCTAATTTTTTTTAAATAAGCAAATGATTTTTTAAATCTTCTTGGTATTCTTTTGAAAAATTGAAGACAGTTTCTTTTAGTTTTTTTGTATTTTTTGTTGCAACCACGAATAGCTCGTCTTAGTTTAACTAAAATGTCCCTCTTCCTTGTTAAAATTCTTTTGCAAGTAACTTTTTTTTTACGCTTAATTGATCTTTTGAGCTGTAGCAAACTTCTCTTAATTTTTTGTTGATCTAGCCAGTTTAATTTGAAGTTCTTTTTGATTAACTGAATCCAAGTAGAAAATATCCCAATTATTATGTTTTTATTTTTTGAGCTTTTTGAACTTTTGCTGGTGATTTTCCTCTGTTTTTTTGCCACAGTTGCTGGATTCTACCACGTCATAACTGAATATCTCAATAGACATCAAAAAGTATCCCAATAGATATTTGGTTTTATCTTATTAACAAGCCACAAAGATACCTCATAAATAGATCAAAAAGTCTATTTACAGCGGACAGGCACCACCCTCACACTTGAGATGTTCGAGGTTAATATCTTCAAGAAGATCTTCTTCACCATCACTAGCCTCGTTAATTTCTCTGATAACCTTCATAAAGTCATTACTAGTTACTGACTCCTCTGGCTGATACTCGTAGGCCGTCTCATCAATTTTTGGCATTAAACTACATGTTTTTATTAACGGCTGGAATTTTATTACAATTTCCTTATATTCATCATAAGTAATGTTTTGAGGATCATATTTCAAAGTATAAGAAACTTGATTTCCTGTATCTGGCAGTGGCTTCCCTTTTTCATCAATTCCTACAATCCAATATTTTTCGAGCAACATTAGCCAGGTAAACTGATCTTCCATAGTAGCTTCGCTAGCCGTGATTAATTTATCGCCCATCCCAATTCGACAGATTTCCGGTTGAGTTGGAAAGCCAACCGCGACAGTACCTTGGTAACTCTTTAGTTCTTTAATAGGAAATTTGTGTTTCTCGTATTCTTCAACCACCTTATCACCTTCTTTGAACTGTACCCAACGCATGTATTCTCTCATTGCAGGCAGATGAGCTCCCTCTGATAGAGCAAATAGTTTTGACACCGTGCCAGAGGGCTTAATTGTCGTATTTGTATGAGGAACATTTGAACCTATCTTTTTGGCATAGTTTTTTGATTCGTCCACAACAGCCCTTTTAAAACGAGCGATGGTTTGCCAAAAATCTTGAGATTTTTCTTCATTAACCAAATCTTTAAATGAGTATCCAAATTGATTCCAGGCAAACTCATGAATACCCGTCATACCAACACCAATGCGATTAGTTCTTTTAACCTCTTTTGTGTATAAACAATCCATGGTGTTAACCCTCATCAAAGCTCTAACTGCTGCTCTAAAAGCTTCTTCTGCATCATCAATTGTTGGAGCATGATACGGAACCACGTCTGCAATAACGCAATAACCACCAAGCAGGTTTAGGGATATCTCACCACAGGGATTGGGAATTTGGCAGTAATATTTGGTGTTGGCACGCTTGGCAATATCCGCCAACATTTTTGCGGTATCTTTTAAAGGCTGATATTTATTACTGCTTGAGAATTTGCCATCGGTATAACTATCGTATCCATCGTCATTTTGTACTAATTTGTGCTGGTTAACAAAACCAGGCTCACCAGTTCTATCATAGTACTGTGCTTTTAAAATCGCGTCCAAAACTTGCCTTGAGTGTTGTGTTTTTTGTTTCCAAAACTTATCGTCTACCGCTACGCTATTGTTAGCAGACCAAAGATAACCACCCTTTTTAATTGAAACAAAATCTAAAATATCTGGATCAGTCCAGGTTTTTACTGCAATTCTTGCGGCTCTTCTTGCACCCCCTACCAAAACACATTCAGATAAATAATGATCAACAAATATAGCTTGCATCCATGGCTTCATCCCAGCATTTTTTATTGTTGCTAATTTTGAAAAAGCTTTCATTAAGGGTTTTGGACCAGAAGCTGGTCTATTTTGCATACCCTTGATTTGAGATCCCTTTGCCCTTATCTTAGAAAAGTCCAGCACTAGCATGTCATCTCGATATCGACGCTCATAAGCCATTGTTTCAAGTTTTTCAACCGCCTGAGCCCAACCTTCTCTAGTATCTGGCAACTCAAACCAGTGAGCATTTTGATATTTCTTCTTGGCTTCTCTAACGCTTTCGTCATCCCCCCATTCAAAATCTGCGT
Organism: uncultured Pseudomonadales bacterium; assembly: GCA_964437755.1. GTDB lineage: Bacteria > Patescibacteriota > Microgenomatia > UBA1400 > PJMF01 > DAOLOF01. The sequence goes on from CAYTIA010000001.1 coordinate 159,879, forward strand.
GTTCATCTGACAGCACGATTCTTAATGAGGGCATATTATCCCAATCAACTACCATTAAATCATCATCATAAGAACGGCCAACACCGGAGCCGTTTAGCAATAGGTAAAAAAGCAAATAAGAAGTTGATGCGGTGGAACAGTTGGTGAAAACCTCCATGTTTCTTTGCGGTTGAGTTTCATCTCCGTGCTGAAGATGGCGGCCACTCATTAAAAGTGAAGCGTTAGCAATATGTTTGCGCAGAATCTCAAACTCGCTTTTTCTATGCTCGAGGTCTTTTTCTGGAATCAACAAACTATTGCCCAAAGCCACTCTTTGAGCAACCTCTGACCATTTTTCAAGATCTCCATTTTCATCAGTTCTTAAATAGGTTCTTTTAGCGACCGCTCTTCCCAGACCTTTCGAGAGCTTACGATTAGTAAACTTCATTTGAACTTTTGGCAACTTTGAGGTTGTTGATAAAACTTTTTTCTTATTTATTGGAGATTTTGCTTTTGTTGCCATAGGATATTTCTTAAATATTTAGATTAGCTGTTCTGTAAGTAATTATTAATTAAATTTCTTCTTCGATTTTCGCCAACTCTTGCTTAAAATCTTCAAGGTCTTCAAAATCTCTATAAACTGTGGCAAACAATAAATATCCAAGTTTATCTAGTTTTTTTAAACGATTGATTACTAAATTCCCAATTTGCCAGCTTTTTATTTCCTTGGTATCTCCTGTTCTTAATATTTTTTCAACATCTACAATTAGCTCGTCAATTTGCTCAAGAGTAACCGGTCTTTTCCATGTTGCCTTGATAAGACCTCTTTTTATTTTTTCTCTATTAAAATTTTCTTTTGTACCATCCTTTTTCACAACTTTTAGATCTAACCCCTCAACTCTTTCATAGGTCGTAAATCTCCTAGAACAATCCTCACATTTACGTCTACGACGAACCACTTCTCCATTTTCAGACTCTCTTGAGTCTATTACTACAGTGTTATTACTAGAACAGTAAGGACAAATCATTGATTAATAAAAAACTATTTACGTAATTAATAGCAAATTCATTACATTTAGATTTCCTAAAAGAAAAAGTCTTCTTTAGGATTCCAAGCTGATTTTTTCTCCCATCAAAAATATATGTGTTGATCGGATGCAATCAGAGCAATCACAAATTGTTGTATACAAAAAATGTTCTATACACAACTCCTTGTGGTTTAGTTTTGTGAGGATAATAAGAATCTCATATTTTTGGAGAGGTGTCAACTGTGATAAAAGCGTTCAAAAGATATCAATATTGACTCAAACTTTTTTCTTCTATTTAAGCCTGTTTAATAAAACTTTGTTATCGTCATTTAAACGAATAGCAAAATCTTTTCCTTGAATATCTAGCTGCCTAATCAATAACTCAGATTGAACAATGCTATACTCAAGCAAATCTCGTTCAGAATGAAAATTAGCGCTATTGCTTTCTGTGTTAAGCTCAATTGAGTTTAAAACGGCTTGATGAAAATATTTTTGGGACTTGGTTAACGCCACTAAGGCCTGTTTTTTGTCACCTTTTTCTAACAATCCCTGAGCATAATCAAGTCTGATTTGACCATAAGTAAATAACAGCTCTATTTTTTTTGGTTCTGGAGATAGAGTTAATAACACTTTATCCGCTGTCGCTACGACTGGATACAGAAGATGGTCTGGCAAGATCTTATCATTAAAATAAAGTCTTTTTGAAGTTGCCAAAACTCCTTCGTAAGATTTGGCTTGACTTGTTGAAATTAATGATATGGACAGAACCACTCCGCCAAACAATAAAGCGATCAAGCTAAGTAATATTCTAATTTTTTTGTGTGTTAACGATAATTTCATAACGATAAGCAGGCTAACAAAGAGTCTTTGGACAATTATCCAAAATTTTCTATAAGTGAATTAACAAAACCATTCCCCAGACAGCTTGAGTGATTATAAGAGGATAAATACTTTTTTCCTGCTCAAATAAGACTGCTTGACCAAAAGCAAATAAATATAAAAGAAAAATCATAAATGATGCATCAAGTCCAGAAAATCTTAGTACTATGTTTGGCAAATGAAAAACCAAGAACGTTAAACTTGAGAAAAAAATGATCTTGCCTTTATTTTTCTTCTGCCAAAATCCTGATAAAACCGATTGGATAAATCCAAAGAAAAACAAACTCTCCCAAAAAGCCGTTAAAGAAGCTAAAAATAGCTCAAACAAAAAATTATCTGCCAAAAATACTGGAATCGAAAGCAAAACAGCTTGTTTTTTAATCACAATAAAAACTAAACCTACGAAGCCTATAATTCCTCCATAAGCTAAACCTCTTATTAAACCCCGAAAAAGCTGCCTAAGATCAAGAGCTTTCAAGATATCTTTGTTTTGAGAGGCATGGGCAAAAATTAACACCGGCAAACCAAAAAAAATGGCTTTTCCAAATGTTTCGTCAAATAGCACCGAAAAGTTAAATAGATAACGATATAAAATCCAAAAAGATAGGGTAAGCGAAACCAACGCTGCAAATAAAACTCTTGCCTGAGTTTTTTTTCTTTCAGCATCAATTTTGTTATTTTTATTTTTGGATAGCATTGATAACAACCTCTAAAGCTTGCTGTTGATTATGTGAATAAGTGTCTATGACTACATCATAAAGTTCTGGTTTCCAAAAATCAATTGGCTCATCAGCCGTGGCCAGATCTGCGCCAACCACCCAATCTTTCCATTCTTGGTTATAAAGTCTTGTCCATTTCTCTAAATTTGTTTTATACCGATTGTGAATATGTAATTTTGCTTCTTCAACATTTACCTCATCTCTATTTACAATACGATCTACTCTTACAGAATCATCGCTGCAAATCATTAAAACTTTACACACCCCACTTAAACCTTGCGCAAAAAATCCAGAAAGCCAAGATTCAATTATCCATCTTTCTTGCTCTCCAAGTTTCTCTCTTATTCCCATATCGATCTGTCTATCAAAATCATCTCCATAAGCCCCAGCATCGTGGTGAATCTTGTTTGAGTCGTCATACAAACCCTTCTCTACAGCATACTTTCTCATAAACTCACCTCCACTAAATCCGGTCCAACCATCAAATTTAAGTGAGTTTTTTAATAAGGATAAAAGCGTGGTTGATCCAGATCCAGGCAAACCAGAGATGGTGATATTTTTATATTTATAATTTGGTTCTTTCATTTGTGTAAATATCAATTAATAATTAATGATTTTGATAGCACGAAATAGCTATTCTCATAGCTTGGTTTATTTCCTGAACTTTATTCTTAGCTTCAGCCAAAGATATCACTCCTTGATCTTTAGGGAAAAAATGAAAAACACGATTTCTACAATGCAACCAAGCATCCCAAAGCTGTCTGGCTACTTTTTCTGAGCAGTAACGAGATATATCATCATATATCCAATATTTATCTCTCTGGTTTTGCGAAACATCTGGGTTTAGAGCTCGACCAATCCTAAAGCGTCTTCCCTCATAAGTTTCATTGCTAATTAGTTTTAAATCTAAGAAAAATTTTTTCAAAAACCCCTCATAAGCCTTTGCCATAGGAAAAACAACAAATGAATAATCAATAAAATAATCCTTGTTTGTTTCTTGTTGCTCAATCAACTTAGAACTTGTTTCAACCAGCTGCCTTTGCCAATCTGTAAGATATGTATACCAATTTTCTGAAGAAAACATATAAAAATAAATAGTTCTTATAGCTAAAACCCCAAGATGGCAGTTGCCACACTATAAATAATATAATCTTGAAACCAAAACAAAAAATGTAAACATTTTTTGTTTAATGGAGTGGGTTTTATAAAAAATACATTATAATGTAGAGATTGATTTAATGAAAGATATTAGACTTCAAACATCTCGCTTAATCCATAAATAAAGCAATCAAATTACACTCAACACAACTCACTCAAATGAACAAAATCAAAGATCTTTTTATTGGCAATAACTCAGTTCAAAATAGTCGCCAAGATAAATCTAACCAAAATGTAAAGAATAATAAAAGAGCTAAACTTAGAAAAGCATTCTTGAATATATTTTCTATACCAAACATATTTAAAAAGTTCAAAAAAAAACCTAAAAAAAAGACTGAGTTAGTAAAAGGTAGCTGGCACGCCAAACATCCTAGAGTAGTTAGATTTTTTTCTATTCTTTTTTTTCCTCTCACAAACACCATTTTTAGAACCTTGATACTATTTATAATTGCAGTCTTTGCAGCTGGTCTGATTTATTTATCTCAACAGCTTCCAAATCCAAAAATGATTGTTGTTAATGAAAGATATGATGTTAGTACCCAAATTTTTGACAGAAACAATGAGCTTCTTTATGAGATATACGGCGATACCAATCGAATTCCCGTTCATCTTTCTGATCTTCCCGATCACTTGATACAAGCAACAATTTCTATCGAAGACAAAAGGTTTTATCGTCATTATGGAATAGACCTTGAGGGAATTGGACGAGCTATCATTCGCAACCTAAACCAAGAACAGCAGCAGGGCGGTTCCACAATCACGCAACAACTTGTTAAGAATGCTTTACTATCTCCAGAAAAAACCATGACTAGAAAAATCAAGGAGGCAATTCTAGCCATAATGACAGAGTTTGTTTATACCAAAGACGAAATTTTAGAAATGTATTTAAATTACATTCCTTATGGAGGAACTTCAGTAGGAATTGAAGCAGCAAGCCAATCATATTTTAAAAAACCAGCAAGCGAGCTTACTTTGGCTGAAGCATCGCTTTTGGCCGGACTTCCTCAGGCCCCCACTCGATATTCACCCTTTGGTTCAAATCCTGAACAAGCCAAAACCAGACAAGCCGATGTGTTACGCAGAATGGTTGAGGAGGGCTACATCACTGCTCTCCAAGCTGAAGAGGCACTTTCTGAACCACTAAACTATGCTCTTTCGCATACAGAAATCAAGGCTCCTCATTTTGTGTTTTTTGTCAGAGACATGCTTTATGAAAAATACGGAGTTGAAAAGGTTGAGCGAGGTGGACTAAGAGTTTATACAACTCTTGATTTAAATCTTCAAAGAAAAGCTCAAGAGTTAGTAGCTCAAGAAATTGACAAAATAAAAAATTATCACGTTGGGAATGGAGCAGCTGTAATTATTAAGCCAAATACCGGAGAAATATTAGCCATGGTTGGCTCAAAAGACTATTTTAACGCTGAAGATGAGGGGCAAGTTAATGTAACTATTTCTCACAGACAACCAGGTAGTTCTATTAAACCTATTACTTATGCCACTGCTTTCCAAGAAAAAACTCTAAATCCTGCAACATTATTAATTGACGAACCCACTTGCTTCCAAGAACCTGGACAAAAAGTGTATTGCCCTCGTAACTATGATGGCAGTTTTAGAGGAACCGTTACCGTTAGACAGTCACTAGGTAACTCCCTAAATATTCCTGCTGTTAAAGCTCAAGCAACCATTGGCACACAAGTTTTGATGAACCAGGCTAAAAAAATGGGCATTACTACTTGGTTAGATCCTGCAAATTATGGTTTATCACTAACTCTAGGCGGTGGAGAGGTAAAGATGATTGATATGGCTCAAGCTTTTAGTGTTCTTGCTAACCAAGGAGTACTAACTCCCCTTACACCAATTTTAAAGATAGAAAATTACAGAGGAGAAACCATAGAAGAAATTGATTTTGAAAAAAGATCTGCTGATCTTGAATACTTAAACAATTACGAGATATATACAAAAGTCGGTGACCTACAAAGAGTTATGGATCGTGCTCCCGCCTATTTGGTAAGCCACATATTGCAAGATAACCAAGCAAGAAGCATGGTTTTTGGCACAAGCTCAAAGCTTGTGATTCCAAATCATATTGTTAGTGCAAAAACTGGAACCACTAACGATATGAAGGACAACTGGACAATTGGTTACACTCCTGAATATTTAGTTGCAACTTGGGTAGGCAACAATGATGGAAGTCCAATGGGGAGAATGGTGTCAGGAATAATGGGAGCTGCTCCAATTTTCAATCAAATTATGGTTCATGTTCTTGAAGGAAAAGAAACAATTTGGCAAGAAAAGCCAGCGGATGTTGCTATAAGCAAAGTATGCGCTTCAGGGGTACCTCAAGAAATGAACGGGGAACCTTGTGAAGTTAGAGGTGAAGATTATTATTGGACCAAAAGTAAGCCATCGAACTCGAAGTTTGTTAGAGAAAATGTTTGGATTGATCCAACAACTGGTCAGCCACCCCCATACGGTGTAGAAGTTCATGGGCTAGTAATCCAAGAAAGAACAATGCTTCAAGATCCTGTAACTGGATATTTCTGTCACGACTGTCAAATAATCCAAACTGAAGGAGATAGTGGTAATAAACCAAGAAAAGTCATCATGGTTAGAGATGGAAAAGTCGTTATAAATTAGTCAGTGCAAAAAAAGCACTCATGCCAATTTATAAAAAACATCACAATGGAGCTTTGGCTCAACTGTGGTTGTTTTTAACCAAAAGAGTTTTTATAAGAAACAATCAAAGTTCTAAAAAAAAGAAGTTAAAATTAATAGCTTCGATTTTTTTCTTATTAGCCTTCATCATAGCTTTAGTGATTTATCATCTTTGGGAAATTCCTCTTGTTTCTCCGTTAACTCAAAGTAGCTGGTTAACTTTTTCTTCTCCAGAAAAACCAATCTTCTCAACTTTTTTTTCAAGAGATAAACCAAAAGTAATATATGGTTTTCTCCCTTATTGGAATATCGACTCTGTTACAATTCAGCCTGAACTAACTCATCTAAGTTATTTTGGGTTAAATATTCAAGAAGACGGATCCATTGCTACAAAAGATGCTGATGGGAATATTCATCCGGGATATAGACACTTGAATTCAGACCGTTTGCTTGATTTAGCAAACCAAGTTTATGATGAGAACAGTCAGTTCGAAATAACTCTAGTGCAATTTGAGGCAGATACGATTGTCAAGATTGCAAATAATCCTAATGCCCATGAAAATCTTTTAAATTCAATTGATGCAATTCTGCTCTCAAATCCAGTTAGTGGCATCAATATTGATATTGAATATGGAGGAACAATCACTAAAGAGCTAAGAGATAACTTTGCTTCATTAATTGAAAAAATTAGCCAACATCTTGATAAAAAATTTGATCATGTCACTCTATCAATTGATATGTATGCCAGCGCCTCAAATAACAAACAACTTTGGGACGTTCCTAGGATTGCTAACTCTGTAGACTACATTGTGGTGATGGCATATGACTTTCATCGTCGAGGTTCTTCTCAAGCAGGACCTGTAGCTCCATTATTTGGAGGAAAAGAAAAATGGGATACAGACATTCATCAACATTTAAGAGAGTATCTGCGATATGTGCCTAGAGAAAAATTATTACTCGGAGTACCATTTTATGGATATGGTTGGCAAACCGACTCTCACTCTCCTCAGGCCAATGCTTATCCGAAATCAGGCTTTACCGCCACCTATACTTATGTAAAAAATCTTCTTAACGAAAAAGAAGAAAACAATGTTAAAACTGGCTGGGACGACGAAGCTCTATGTCCGTATTTATCATATGAAGAAGATGGAGAAATATTTATGATTTACTATGAAGATATTACCTCAATCAGTTATAAGCTTGAGTATGTCAAACAACTAGATCTAGCTGGAATAGCTATTTGGGCACTTGGATATGAGGGAGAGCAAAGAGATTTGTGGGATCCAATCTCAAAATTATAAATGTTTTAACTAATCTATTCCTCTTCAAGTTCTGTCGCTAACCACCAACTCCAAGAACCCATTAAAATAAAGAAGCCTCCTGCCAAAGCCACCAATAAGGTTGTTCCTATTGAACCAGCTTTTGTTAGAGAACTGTCTGTTCCTACTTGTTGTTTACGAGAAGCTGCCGTTGAATCGGTTGCTGTGGTTGAATCTGTTGCAATCGGTGGAGCAATTGTTGGCACCGGAGTCGGGGTATTCAGGGGATAAGGACTTCCAGTTCCATAAGGCTGGGTAGTTGGAGAAGGAGTTGGCTGAGTAGCTGTTGTAAATGTTGGCGAAGGAGTGCTTGCTTGCGCCAATAACACTCGATCTGGATCTTCGACCAAAAACGTTTCTGTAACAGTTACTTCCTCTCCTGTGTTTGGATCTGTATAGCTGTAGGTTACTGTATGTTCTCCCGGTTCCAACTCTAATCCCAACTCTTCAAGACTTAGCCTAAATGAACCATCACTATCAGTAGTCAACGTAGTTTGATAGTTTGTTTCTGAATGAATGCTAATTCTCACTTCAACGTTAGGCTCAGCAACACCAATAATCTCTGGACTTGCGTTTGTTACCTCTGGCTCCTCAGAGTCCTCTCCCAAAATAAGTTCTGCACTTGCAGTACTTTCAGTTGGAAGCGGATCGGCATCATCAAGCAACTCCATCAGTCTTCCACTGATGGTGGCTTCTTCTGTTTCTTCTGAATCTAATTCTGCAATCTCTTCTTCTTGAACTTCATCTTCTTCCTCTGACTCAGATTCTTCTGCCTCAGAATCTTCTAGAGATAATTGCTCATATTTTTGACCAAAAGTTAACTCAATTACTGGTTGAGCATCTTCAACCAAGGCTTGATAATTTATTTTATCGGTAAGCTTAATACCTTGAACCAATAAATCTAAAACGTCATTGTCTTCAAGTGCGGCATAATCCTCTCCTTCTTTATTTAAGGCTTGAGATAGTGGAACTGCCCAACTTCCTGAACCCTTAACCAAAGCCGATAGATCTCCCATCTTTTCAGAAGAAATAAACACAATTGATCCTTCTGCTGGAGTGCCTCCTTCTCTTGAAACACTACCATATACTGTTACCGCAGGAGGCATAGAAGAAGTTGGCTTTGCAGATGTTTTAATTGAAAAAGGCTCGCCTTCATTATCATACTCAGTTCTTGATTCTGTACCAAGAATAAAGTAATACTCACTGGCAGATGATAAACCCCTTACAGTAATATGATGCAAGTTATACTCTCCAACTGATCCTGAAAGCTGATCTCTATCATCGCTAACTTGTGAATTAAGCTTTGATGGTTCAGAACCATACTTAATAAATCCCGAAGTGGCCTTCTCAGTGTAAAAAGTTACAGTAAAACCAGTATCGCTTAGGTTAGTGATTCTAATATTTTTTGGCATGGTTTCTGCCGTTGCTCTTGGAGCAAAAACACCAGTTCCCTCACCAAAAAACAACAAACCAGACACCAATGCGCCCAACAGAACCAATAATCCAACAATTGTTGGAATCCTTTTTTTCATCATTGAGTTTTTTACTGAACTTTTTGCGAACATAAATCAATCAATAAGCAATAGATAGTACTTTCAGTTTACGTTATGATCCACTAGTTTGACAAGGCGAATAAAATAAGAAACTCGACGTAAATTGATATTTATTGACAACATTTGTTATATTCTTACTTAGCTTCCAGTTCATTCTACGCTAACTGCTTCCTGGTTATCTACCGATTCGTCTTCCCCCTGATAAACATCCTGCTCTTCATTTTCAGTTATTTGTTGAAGTTGAGAAAGACCGCCATCCATCACAACTTGATTTTCTAATCTTGGAGATTCAATAACCTCAATTGTTTTTTGATTTACAATATCAACTAATTTTGGTACGTCGGTCAACTCGTCGTCAACTAGTACAAAAATTGAAAATGATTCAAGTTCGCTATCTTCTAGATATCTTTTTGCAGGAATAGAGCTCAAAACGCCATGATCCAGAGTTGGTGTTAAAGGTTTTGCTAGCTCTCTTAATTGCGGACTAATAATTTGTTCTTTTTTTGGGGAAAGAATACTAACAACAATCCAAAAGAAGATAGCTACAAGAGCTAGAATTAATATCCAAAGAAGCTTTGTTTCTTGTCTAAGTTTAGTAAATCTTTGTGAATTTTTCTTTTTCATCTCACTTTCCAAAATATGGAATTCTTATAGATAAATTTGCATTTAGGAGTTGTGTCGTAATTAAATCATCGACCATAAAACTTACTTCTTCAACAACAATCATCCGCCGATATTGTTGCAAGCTACTCATAAAGTCGCGAATTGATGGATAATCTCCAGTAATCCTTAAAGATATATATAAATCGACTCTTTCTAAGACAGCATTCGGTTTTTTTTGAAAAGTTTCATCAGGAATTTCTGGAGTTCTGATTGAGGTGATGACAATATTATTTTCTACAGCGTGTTTTTCTATTACCTTAAGCGTTCTCACTAACTCTGGTCTGCTTGGGATAGTTTGATCTAACAACTCAATTTCGTAGGATAATCGTTGATACTCATCTTGAGCAGTAGATAAAGCCGAGATCTTTCTCTGAAGTTGTTGATCAAGCTCTTTTTTTTCATTAATTTCTGCAATCAATCCAGAAATAGTTTGAAGTGTTGGACGAATAGCGAAAATCGCAAAAAAGATAATTGCAATTAGAGAAAAAATCAGCTCCAAAGAAACTTCTGCAATTGGATTGCTGTAGAACTTTGCTAAAGCCTTAGATATTTCTTTTTGATCAATGGTTGCCATTGTTATTTCTTTTAATCTTTAAAGAGTGTAATTGCTACTGAATTGAATCTCAAATCCAGCTTTTTTTTCATCTCTTGATTCAATTCTACTTACATTAACATTTGAAAAAAATGACGAAAGCTGAAGATTGCTAATAAAATTGTTGAGGGCAGCATTAGACATCGCTATTCCCTCTCCAGATATATATGCTTGTCTTATACTTAGTTTTTGTAATTTAACGCCATCGGGAACCACCTTTTGCATTATTGCAAATACTTCAACTAAATTATTTTGTTGAGCTAATTGAGAAACATTTTGAATTTTTGACTGAGCTAATCTAAACTCACTCTCGAATTCTGACTGAGATTGAACAATCATTTCCTTTTGGAAAATCGACTCATTTAGATCTGTCACCTGTCTATCCAGTACGAATCTTGAGCCAAAACTCGCAATAACTATTAATTCAGTAAAAATCACAATATAGCGACCAATGCTTAATGACCAATTAAGAAAACGACCCAATCCAGTTTTAAAGAAAGGATCTTGAGGAAGAAGATTAAAATTGTATTTTTGTTTTTTCGGCTTCGACATGGGCAGTATCTACAACAACTTAAGTATACTAAATAAACAACTGGTTTTCTAGAGAATATCTCGTTGATGAACTAGTAAACTTATTTACCCCACTAATTAAATATCGTCACCATCTGATCCAAGATCAATAAGTACCTCTTCACTTTTTTCAAGAGGTTTTCTCCATTTGCCAAAAGTTGAAAATATTCTAATAAAGTTTTCAAGTTCTTTTACTTCAAAAAGTAGTGAAAAGTATAAGTAAACAAGAATCCCAATAGTGCTTGTTGTAACAGTCAAACCAATCACTTCAACCGTTCTAGTGGTATCAAAAATTAACTCATCAAATATTTTATAAGGTAAATATAAAAATACCGCCATTAAAAAAGAGCATAAAATCATCTTGAATTGAGCTAATAAAAAATTTTTATTACCAAATATATTTTTAATTCTTTTTTCAAGCATTAACATAAAAACTATCGACTCAAAGATAGCTGCCACCAATATTGCCCAAGCAATTCCTGTTACTCCAATATCAAACTTAAAAACAAATAACCAACCAATTAAAAAGTACAACAAAGCTGAGGTAACAATAATGTACAAAGGAGTCATTGTGTCTTTAAGAGCATAAAAAGCTCTCATGAGCAATTGTGTCATTGCTTGAAACCCAATCGATAAGGCAATAATTGCCAATACCTTACTCGTTAAAACAGTTGTTCTCCATGGAAAATTTTGTGCTCCAAAAACCAAGCGGACAATTGGAATTCTTAAGATTAATAATAGGGCGGCGGCTGGCATTGATAAAAAGGCAATTTGATTAAGTGATTGAGTCACTAAATTTTTAAACTGATCACATTTATTATCGTCACTTTCTTGAGATAAAAATGGCAAAGAAGCCTGACTTATCGGCACACCAAAAAGCCTAATCGGGATTGCCATTAATTTAAGAGCCAATCTAATTACTACAAAACTTAAATTTCCAATACTTGTAGCAAAAAAGCCCAATACCAAGTTTTGTATCTCGCTAACTCCAACGGTCATCACGCGAGGAGGAATCATCTTGAAAATCTCTTTAACTCCAGGATGCTTAAATAAGATTATGGGCTGATAACGATACCCTAGTCTTGAAGCAAATGGCAATTGAATCAGCATATGAGAAAAAGCTCCAATTAAGACACCAACACCTGCAGCATAGATTCCAAGATGATTGCCAAACAAAAACACTCCAGCAACTATGCCGATATTATAAAAAATTGGCGCGATAGCCGGAACAATAAAACGTTGATATGACTGCAATATGCCAGTCATAAAGTTTGATACTGCAAAAAACAGTTGGGCTAGCAACATAATTCTGGTTAAGTTAGCTGCTATCAAGATCTGCTGAGAAGAAAACTCTCCCCCTGTTCTAAAAGCAGTGATTTGATTGGAAAAAATAAAAACTAGCGCCGAAACAAAAACAAAAAAGAGTAATAAAATATTCATCACGCTTGAAGTAATCTTGTAAGCTTCAAACTCATCTTTTTTTCTATACTTTGAAAAAACTGGAATGAAGGCCGCAGACAAAGCACCTAAAATTATTAACTGAAACAACATATCGGGTACCTGAAAAGCAACTTGCAAGGCTTCATAAGCCATCTGACCAGCCTCAGTATTAAAATATGAAGATATCAGCAATCTTTCTCTAACTAAACCAGATAGTGAAGATGTTAAATTAGCAGTAGTAATAATAATTGCTGCAGAAAGAATAGAGTTCTGTTTTTTTTCTAGCCATTTAGTATTTTTAAAAAGAATCTTTGGTAGTTTATTAAAAATAGCAATACTCATATGATTTAATGCGATAATTAAGAGTCTATTGAATTAATGGTTCACGCCTAGTATAATCCAACGTTCAGTTAAATAGTAGAATTACTTTGAATAAAAAAATATGCCATTATTACAAAACGCAAAAAAAGCACTTAGATCCAGCAAAAGAAAAACTGCAATTAATCAAACTTTAAAAAGCAAGACCAGAACTTTAATTAAAAAAGCTAAATTAGAGCCCACAGCTGATAAAATCAGCGCAGCCTTTTCAACAATTGATAAATCTGTAAAAAAGAACTTGATGCATAAAAACAAAGCAGCTAGGGTCAAAAGCGGTCTGTCAAAACTAGTTGTTCAAACAAAAACAGAGAAAAAAACAGTCGCTAAAGCTGTAACACATAAAGCTACTCCAACAAAAACAACTACTAAGAAAAAAGCTACTAAGTCAAAAACAGTAGCAGAAAAAAAATAGTTGTTAATTCATACTTATGTCAGATCAATTTAACCCTGACAAGGTCAGGAATTTTGCCATAATTGCCCACATTGATCACGGAAAAACAACCCTCACCGATCAGTTTCTTCAGCTAACCAACACCGTTTCTTCAAGGAAATTCACCGAAAGAATGATGGACTCAAATCCCATTGAACAAGAAAAAGGAGTAACCATCAAACTTGCCCCAGTTCGACTTTTTTATAAAAACCATATTCTAAATTTAATAGACACCCCAGGACATGTTGATTTTGGATATGAGGTAAGTCGATCTCTTCAGGCTTGTGAGGGAGCAATCTTATTGGTTGATGCAACTCAAGGAGTTCAAGCTCAAACATTAGCCAATTATGAAAAAGCAAAGACTCTTAATTTAAAGATAATCCCCGTAATCAATAAAATCGACTCTCCCCAGGCGAACTTAGAAGACACTATTCTTGAAATGATTGAGTTATTCGGAGTTAATGAAGACGAGATCTGCTTTTGCTCTGCTAAAACAGGTGAAGGAGTATTAAACATATTAGATCAAGTAATTGAAAAAGTGCCTCCTCCTTTGAATCTCGCAAGTAGTGATTTGAAAAGCTTGATTATTACATCAAAATACGATGACCACCAAGGAGTTGTTGCTTATACCCGAATATTTTCTGGAACCATCAATAAAAACGATCAACTTCATTTGCTTTTTAGCGATACTAGTTTTTCTCCAATTGAGATCGGAATTTTTTCACCAGAAAAAAAACCAGTCGAACAATTAAAAGCTGGCGAGGTAGGCTATATAGCAACGGGTTTAAAAACAATTAATCAGGTTCGAACCGGAGACACAATTACTCACAAAGAAACTAGAAAAAGCACCTCGCCCTTACCAGGTTATAAAGAACCAACTCCAATGGTTTTTATGGAGCTGTATCCAGTAGACAATAGTCAGTTTCAAGACTTAAAAGATGCCATGGAAAAACTAAGCCTGCATGATGCAGCTTTAGTATCAACTCCCACTCATTCTCAAGCATTGGGCAACGGTTTGCGAGTAGGCTTTTTAGGAATCTTTCATGCTGAAATAGTTAGAGAAAGACTCGACAGAGAATTTGATCAAGAATTAATTGCTACTGCTCCTTCAGTTAAATATCAAATTGTGAAAAAAAGTGGTGAAACAATAACTATTGAGTCACCAGCTAACCTTCCAGACCCAAGTAACATTAAAAAGATTCTCGAACCAATCACCAAAACTACTATATTTGCTCCCATCGAACAACTACCAATGATTATTGATTTCGTTCGTAGACGCAGGGGAAAACTAATTGATTCAATTAACAGCGGAAATAGAAGTCAGCTGAATTATATTATTCCACTTAGTGAGCTAATCTTTGGTTTTCATGATCAATTAAAATCATTAAGTTCTGGGTTTGCCTCAATTGAGTATGAGGTTACCAATTATCAAGAAGTAGATGCTGTTAAAGTTGATATCTTAGTCAATAAAGAAGTTATTGAGGCTCTGAGTTTTATTTCTCTTTCAGAGAATGCTGAAGAAAGAGGCAGAAAACTTGTTTCAAAACTTAAGGATGTGGTTCCAAGACAGATGTTTGAGATTCCAATTCAAGCAGCAATTGGCGGAAAGATTATTGCCAGAGAAACAATTAAAGCTTTTCGCAAGGATGTGACCGCCAAACTATACGGAGGAGATGTAACAAGAAGACAAAAACTCCTTAAAAAACAGGCTAAAGGCAAAAAAAGGATGAAACAGTTTGGAAAAGTCAATCTAAATCAGGAGTCGTTTTTAGCAGTGCTTGAAAGCTGAATAAACAAAATCAATCAGTAAAAATTTCCAAGGTGTTATAATAACCTTATGCCTGATTATCCTTATCCCAACCCTCAAGAAAACAATCAATCTCAGTCTCAAGCTGAAGTCAAAATGAGAAATAATGAATTTTATGATGAAGATGATTTAGCTCCTGATGAACTTTCAGAAACAATCCGCCAAGAAAAATCAAGCAATGGTTTAATCTCCTCGTTTATCCCAAAACCGAATGGAGTTCATTTTGATTCTCAAATGAAAAAAGAAGAAATAGTATTGTTACTAAGAAGACACCCAGTTACACACCTTTCAAAAACTTTGATCATTATATTTATGTTCTTTTTTCCTCTAGTAATGCTTGCCTCTCCTATGTTAAGCTTTGAACCCTTAAATTTTAAGATTGCAACCCTTATTGGTTGGTATCTAGTATTAATGGGATTTACTTTAGAAACATTTTTAACCTGGTATTTTAGAGTTTTTATTATTACCAACAAACGTGTAATTGATATTGATTATTATTCAATGGTAAGTAAAGATGTTACAACTGCCGAACTACATAGAATTCAGGATATGAGCGTAGTATCAACTGGGGTCTTAGCTTCTATTATTGATTTTGGAACTCTTTATTTACAAACAGCTGGTCAAAATTTTAATCCAGCCAGATTAAACAATGACACCGAAACCGCTAGGTCAGCAGGAATAGAGTTTGAGGATATTTCTCATCCTATAAAAGTTAAGAAAATAGTTAATGAATTAATAACTACAAAAAGAAAAAGAAACGGAAGCCAATACTAGACAATATTAATGGCTCAGTTTTTTTGTAACTCATGAACAATCCAACTTTATCAATACTTGAAGTCCTATCAATTGACCAAGCTTTTCTGTCAATGTTTAAGATTTTTTTTATAATTGGAGGATTACTCTATCTAATTTTTGCAGTTGTAGTCATTAGACAAATAGCGATTATGAAAAAGTCTTTGATTACTCCACTCTCGCCATTTATTACCACACTAGGTTATGTCCATTTGTTAGTTACATTTGGAGCATTATTCTACTTTTTTTTCCTGATATAGGAATATTTTTGAAAACTCATTTTTAAACAAAAAAAGCGCTTTGTTCTGGCCTCGACTTATCTTCGCACTTAGTCTCCCAAGTACTATTGTCAGCGCTGAGGCGTTTCAAGACTCTGTTCGGAATGGAAGTTGCAGTAAACTGCAACGAGAGTTGGTTCCACCTCGCTCCAGAGACCAGAACAAAACGCTTTTAAAAGAAAGCTTTTTTGCCTTCTAAAAAGTAAAGAGAATATTAACCCACTTTAAGGTAGGTCTTCGACATCAAATTCAGCGAACAATTATGTGTTCAATCGACAATTAGTACAGCTAAGCTTAGTATTTCTCAATACTTACACTGGCTGCCTATCAACATAGTAGTCTCCTATGTGTCTGATGGAGATAATTAATCTTGGAGGGGGCTTCTCGCTTAGATGCTTCCAGCGATTATCCTTAAGGAATGTAGCTACCCTGCACTGCCCTTGATAGGGACAACAGGAACACTAGGGATTCCCTCACTCTGGTCCTCTCGTACTGAGAGCAAAACTCCTCAATTATCTAACGCTGACGGCGGATAGAGGCCGACCTGTCTCACGACGGTCTGAACCCAGCTAGCGCACCGCTTTAATAGGCGAACAGACTAACCCTTGGGACCTTCTACAGCCCCAGGATGCGATGAGCCGACATCGATGTAGCAAACCGCGCCGACGCTAGGGACGCTTAGGCGCGATGACTCTGTTATCCCCGAGGTAGCTTTTATCCGATAAGCCCGGCACCTTCCAC
>CAYTIA010000002.1:0-32051 GCA_964437755.1 uncultured Pseudomonadales bacterium
CCAGACCAAATTTACCTCAGCCCCCACCTCAGGTTGGGTCTCAAAATTCAGCGACTACGACAACTCCATTATCTAGGTCTGCATCAACCAATCCAGTCTCTCAGCCCGGCGTAACTCCACCAACACCTTCCGTTGTGGGTGGTCTTGACTCTCAACATCCTGGTGGACCACCTCCTCAGCTTAACGATCAAGGTCAGGTAGTTAATACTTCTGTAATTAGTAAAACTCAACAGGCGCCGACATTTGATCAACCCCAAGATTTGCCTCAAAGCACTTTGCAAAAAATGCAGATTAAGACAGCAAATCAAGTTGCTCAAAAGCCAGGCTCTGCTTTAGGAATGGCTTCTCAAGCTCCAATTAATCCTGCAGCCAATCAACAAACTCAACAGCAAGTTGCCGTTGGTTCTCAACAAGCAATTGGATTTAATACTGAAACTCCTCTAGAAGAAGATGCTGATATCAGACAGACTGGTAAAAATAACACCCATCCAAGCTTGGGGATGAGTCTTCCGGGAAAACCTGGCTCTCCAGTTATGGGTGGTGTGACTGATAAAAAACAAGAAGACAAAACAAAATCTAAACCGGCTAAACAAGGCAAGGCTACTAAAGCGTCAGGACCGATTGTCGCGAAAAGTGGTAGTCCATTTCTAAAGTATGCTCTTTTTGGCTTAATTGGGCTATTGGTTGTTGGAGGTGTGATTTTTGGAATAATGCAAGTTCTAGGGGGAGGTGGTAAGACAACTTCTCCATCAACACAAACCTCACAAGGATCAAAAGATTCTACAGGCTCTAACGACGGTACCTCAACAACTCAGCCTGCAAAAAGTAATGTTGTTTTAACATATTGGGGATTGTGGGAGCCTGAGCCAATAATGATTGAAGTTCTAGAGGAATTTGAGCAAAAGACAGGTATAAGTGTTGACTATAGACAACAATCACATAAGGATTATCGAACTCGATTACAAACGGCTATTTCTGAAGGGAATGGGCCAGATTTATTTAGATATCATGCTACTTGGGTGCCAATGTTAAAAAATGAGCTAGCAGTGCTTCCCAATAACATAATGTCAGTAACTGAGTATGAAAAAACTTTTTATCCAATTCATGTACAACAGTTGCAACTCAATGGTCAGTTGGTTGGCATTCCATTAATGTATGATGGGCTTGGTCTTTACTATAATAAAGATATTTTACAAACAGCCAATGAAGAGGTGCCTTCTACTTGGGGAGAACTAAGGGTTCTGGCAGAAAAACTAACAGTTCGTAATGGCAATGTGGTTGAGCGAGGTGGAGCAGCTTTAGGTAATACAGCAAACGTTGAACATTTTTCTGATATCTTGGGTTTATTAATTTATCAAAATGGAGGTGATCCTACAGCTCCAGTGTCAGGAGAGGTAAGAGATGCGATAGATTTTTATGCTCTCTTTTCTCAAAACAAGCCAGTTTTTAGTGAAAATCTACCAAGCTCTACAGTAGCTTTTGCAAGAGGTGATGTGGCGATGATGTTAGCTCCTTCGTGGAGGGTTCATGAAATTCTTAATATTAATCCTGATTTAAACTTTGATATTGCGCCTGTTCCCAAGTTGGGTAGTAGTGAGTTTGGTTGGGCAAGCTACTGGGCAGAAGGAGTAAGTAAGAAGAGCGCAAACCAAGATGAAGCCTGGCAACTTTTGGCATACTTAAGCTCAAAAGAAGTACTACGTAAGCTTTATTCTACTCAAAGTGAGTCTAGAGCTTTTGGAGAAATTTATCCAAGAGTTGATATGGCAGAAGAGTTATCTGGAGCAAAATATGTATCTGCTTTTCTTGAAGATGCAAAACTTGCCAAGAGTGGACCACTATGCTCATTTACTCATGATACTGGCATGAATGATAGTGTCATTGATTATTATAAAGACACTATTAACACAGCTACTCAAAGGACTCTGTCTGACAAAGATATTCAAACTCTTGGAACTGGAGTAGCTCAAGTATTAACTCAATTTAAATAAATTTTGATAAAGATAATCACTCGAGTGATTAATGTGTTTGTTAGCTTGGTTATCAAATATATTTAAGAATTCATTCAAGTTTTGTTCCGTGTCTGTTATATTGAGCTTTATGCTTTCTGCTTTAGATCTCCAGATTATATCTACTCTTTCATACAGTGATCAGTTTGCCGATTCACTAACGATTTCAGATATTAAAAAACGCCTGGTTAATAAAAATCTTTTACCTTTTGTTCCAAAAAATATAGACGTCAATAAGACAATTACAAACAGGCTTAAATATTTAGAAGATCGAGGAGTTCTTCTAAATCGAGATAGTTATTACTTTCTTCGAGATGAAAAACAAGTTAAGACTCAGGATCAAAAACTGAATAAGATGATTGCTCTAAAACAAGCTCGTCTTCAAAACTCAATCAAGATTAGAAGATCTATTAAAAAACTGTTATTTTTGTGCGTTAAAATTCCTTGGATTAAGGCAATAGGTATAACAGGTTCGGTGGCTGTTAATTCTGCTCGCGGCAATGATGACCTTGATCTGATTGTGGTTGCTGAAGACAATCGACTTTGGATATCAAGATTTATCCTTCTTATTTTTTCCCTTGTAATAGGTAAAAAAATTATTTATTGGAAACAAAATTTATTAAATAATTTAAAGGATGGGTGGTGTTTTAATTTCTGGATGGAAGAAGGATCTCTTATAATACCTATCTCAAAGCAAAATTATTATACTGCATTTGAATCTCTTCAAATAGATTGGATATATGATGTAGACTCAATTGAACAAAAGTATTATGAGCAAAATAATTGGATTACAAACTATTTTGATTCACTACCATGGATAGAAAATATTAGTCTAGTTAAAAAAAATCAAAAACAAAAAAAAACCTTTTTTTTGATCAATTTTCTTAATCAGTTAATATTTGTTTTAGACTCAAAACATCTCTATAGAAAAAATAGCATTCCCAAGGCTAACCTTGATTTACATCAAGCCTCGATGCACGATGATTCTAGTTATTGTCAATATTTAGATAATTGGATAAAAAAATATCAAGATGTTGTCAGAAAAGCCTAGTATTATCGACGTCAGTTAATTTATTTATATGAAAGATTATTCAACGCTAATTACCAGTCCCGTTTTTTTAAAGATGAAGTCTAGCAATAAGCCAATTGGCTTAGTTACAGGCGTGTTTGACCTTCTACATCAGGGGCATCTATTTTTTTTACAAAAAGCTAGGGAAGAAATGAGTAAAGCTGGCGGATATTTAATAATTGGCATTGAATCTGATGTTAGAGTAAAACAACTTAAGGGAGATGATAGACCGATTAACAATCAAGAGGTCAGGCTTAAAAATCTTATTGAAACCAACCTTGCTGATTTGGTATTTGTGTTACCTCAAAACTTTTCTAAAGCAAGTGTCAGGATGGAGTTACTTAAACAAGTCCGGCCAAAACTTCTCATTGTTTCAGAGAGTACTCCCAATCAAGAAAAGAAACAAGAAATGATGGTTAAAATTGGAGGAGAGGTTAGGGTTATTTGTGCTCATGACCCCAATTACTCAACCACAAAAATTCTATCAAAACGTTAGAGGCACATGACTAATTCATAAGTCAGTATTAGTATATCCCTGGCACCATTAGTTACTTTATTTTGTTAAAATCATCATATGATAAAAATAATTTTCAGATTAATACTATTAATTATTGTCATTGTTGGTTTGATTTATGGCTATCTATTTTATATGAAGCAATCAGCACTGAATCAAGGTCGTGGTGCTGATGGTAACAGTTCTCAATTACAAATGTTGGCTAATGAAGAGGGCAAACTTACTCTACAAGGTGAGGTGAAAATTATTGACAATAGTTACTTTCTTCAGCTAAATGATGGTACTCAAGTTGAACTAAAAACCATCCAACTATCGTTAGGATCATATCTCGGAAAAAGAGTTGAGCTCTCAGGGAAAATTGATAATAACAAGGTTGAAATTAGTAAAATCCAGGAACTTTAAAAATGGCAAAAAGCAAAACTCTTTTTGTTTGTCAGAGCTGTGGTTACAAACACGTTAAGTGGCAAGGTCAATGCGTTGGCTGTGGTGAATGGAACAGCTTGGTTGAGGAAGTAGTTGAAGAAAAAAAAGCTCAAACAAGAGGTAGTGTCAGGATTAGTGATTCTCAACTTAAAACAGTTGTCAGGATTCGTTCAGGGGTGGATGCTGTTAAAAGCTCAAAACAGCGTTTTTCAAGCAAGATCGGAGAATTGGATAGAGTTTTGGGTGGAGGAATAGTGCCCGGAGCTGTGATGTTGGTTGGTGGAGAACCAGGTATTGGTAAATCAACACTCCTTACTCAAATGTGTTTGGTATTGCTAGGCAAAGAGTTGACTGCTGAACACAAAAGCGATGAACCAACCGCGAACAAGCAAAATGGAAACACTCGAGATAATGGAAAAATTTTATATGTTTGTGGAGAAGAAAGTCCAGAGCAGATTAACCTTAGAATCAATAGAATTCTTGATAATGAGCATTTTTTAGATACTTTAGCTGTTTCTTCTAATGATAAAAAAAATTTAAAAAAACATTTTGATTATATTGATCAAAATTTACAATTTGTAACATCAACGGATGTCGATCAGCTGAGTTCAATCATAGAAATATTGGATCCAAGCCTAGTAATTGTTGATAGTATTCAAACATTAACAACACAAGATCTTTCTGGAGCAAGTGGTAGTATTGGTCAGGTTAGGGAATCAACAGAGCGCCTAATCTCAGTGGCAAAAAAAAGCTCGATCCCAATATTTTTGGTAGGTCACGTCACCAAAGATGGGGCAATTGCGGGGCCAAAAGTACTTGAGCATATGGTTGATGCAGTTCTGCAGCTTGAGGGAGAAAGAACTGGTCAGTTTAGATTACTAAGAGCTCTGAAAAACAGATTTGGTGCTACCGATGAGGTGGGGGTTTTTAAAGTAGTTGAGTATGGATATCAAGAAGTGATTAATCCAAGTGAACTTTTTATTGAATCAGACAGCGGTTCTGTTCCTGGAAGCGCCACAGCCTGTGTTATGGAGGGTACCAGGCCTCTTTTAATTGAAGTTCAGTCATTGGTTACCAGTTCTCAGCTTGCTATGCCCAGAAGAGTTGGGAGAGGAGTTGAGCTATCAAGGATTCAAGTACTGGCAGCAGTTCTACAGAAACACTGTCGACTACCCCTTGCTTCGCACGATATTTTTTTAAGTGCGGTTGGTGGTTTTAAAATTAATGAGCCAGCAGTAGACCTAGCTTTAGCAGTAGCCATTGTTAGTAGCTTGAATAATCAACCAGTAGCAAGCAAAACAATATTTATTGGTGAGGTTGGTTTGTTGGGAGAGATTAGGCAAGTATCCTCTCTGGAGCGGAGAATTAAAGAAGCAAAAAGATTGGGCTATAAACAAATTATATCTTTTCAAACACATCGTCGTCTTAATGACGTTCTTCGTGAATTAAAATATTTAAAGTAGTAATTTTTTTAAAAAGAGTTTGTTTTTTCTTCGTTTAGTTATTCTTAAATCAAAATAATTAACAACTTTTTCACATTTATTATTTGATAGAGTATGAATGTGCAAAAAATATACAGTATCTTGAGTAAATACCTAAATATTATTACTATAAGATATCAAGTTATTTAAAATTTATTTTTTATAGGTTGACAAACAACTAGAAAATAAATTATAGTTGGGGTATAATACCTATATTCTTGAGAAATCAAGCTAGAAGCGTTTAATTGAAGTTCGGTGGTTGGGCAGGCGACCGAACTTCAATTAAGCGCTTTTTTTATTTACTCCCTTGGTTTCAAATCACGAACCATTTTGATATAAAAGTTAACTTATTGATGTCTTAATGAAGTTTTAAATGTATTTTGTAATGAGAGACATAATTAAGAGTAGTTTGCTTGGAGATGCTGCTGCTATTAACATAAAGATTTGAATGTATTTTGAACAGTTCTTATCAAGAAAAATTTATATTATTCAAATAATAACAACTATAGGATTAAATATCGTTAAGCCTATAACTTTGGCGTTATTTAACTCAATTAGCAGATAACTTGCTTGTATCCTTGATAAAAAGAGCCAATATTTGACAAAAGCGTCGATTTTTGACATAATAATGGTTGTTCCTCAAGGAAATTTGAATTTCATGATTTATCTCTATTTTTGATTTTTCTTTTATGATTTTTCGCCACATGTATACGTATTTGGATAAATTTGTTTTCACCAATAATTTATTGATCATCATTTAAATATTATTTATTAGTAATCTGTATTTATGCCTAGCAAAATCTCTTCAGCAGCCGACCTAGTTGGCAACAATGATAAAAAAGTAACCAAGCTTTTGGAAAAGAAATCTTCAAGTATTTCAAAAAAAGCCGATCTTTCTCAAGAAGATGCGAGCAACTCTACTTCTCCAGAGCAAACAACAAAATCATCTAAAATCTTGTTAAAACCAAGAAAACCAATTGGAGAAACTTTAAGCAATAGTAAAGTTCTCAAACAAATTCCTGATAAAGATGCTCCAATGCAATCTATAGAAGGTATTCTTGACACTTCTCGTAATGGTCATGGGGTTTTGCGAGTCGAGTATGACGGAGATGAAACAGATGCTTATATCTCATCTTCACAGATGAGACGTTTTAATTTAAGGGCCGGCGACTCAATTAAGGGACCTGCCAGAGAACCCAAGGACAATGAAAGATATTGGGGACTTTTGCAGATTGATGAAATTAATGGAGTATCGGCTGAAGAGTTTAGACAGATTCACAGACCTAAGTTTCAACAACTAACTCCAGTATATCCAGATGAGCAAATCAAGCTAGAAATGGGCAAAGAGCCACTATCTTTAAGAATCATTGATATGGTAGCTCCAATTGGAAAGGGTCAGCGAAGTTTGTTGGTTTCACCACCCATGGCTGGAAAGACAACCATTTTAAAAAATATTGCTTCAGGCGTAGCGGCAAACTCTCCAGAAATTCACCTCATGGCAGTTTTGGTGGGGGAACGCCCCGAGGAAGTAACTGACATCAAGAGGCATATTGAAAGTATTACTGGAGGTAGGGGTGAGGTGGCTGCGAGCAACTTTGATGAGTCGGCCGAGGATCAATGCAAAGTAGCCGAACTTGCTTTGGAAAGAGCAAAAAGACTGGTTGAGATGGGGAAAGATGTTTTGATTTTGCTTGACTCAATTACTCGTCTAGCTAGAGCTTACAACTTAGCAATGCCTACTTCTGGTAGAACTTTGTCTGGTGGGTTTGATCCTGCGGCTCTATTTCCTCCAAAAAAGTTTTTTGGAGCGGCTCGAAATTTTGAAGTTGATGGCTCATTAACCATTATTGGTACAGCCTTAGTTGATACGGGTTCCAGAATGGACGACTTGGTTTATGAGGAGTTTAAGGGAACAGGTAATCAAGAAATTCATCTTGACCGCAAACTTGCCGAAAGAAGAATTTTCCCAGCCATTGATATTCAAAAATCTAGCACAAGAAAAGATGAGCTACTTCATGAGCCAATGACTTATCAGTCTGTGCTTACTTTGCAAAGAATGATGGATACACTAAACTCTGAAGAAAGAACTTCAACTCTGATTAATCAACTCAAGAAGACTGACTCCAATAAAGAGTTTTTGGCTTCTTTAAAGACAGGCTAACTCTTACTGGTTTTGCTTCAAATTAGTATATCTCTAGTTGTTTCTGATTATGCCCCATCAGCTTATTACGGGGGAACTAATCAGAAAGAGAATCTAGGGGAAATCCCCCCTAGCGGAGCTTACGGAATCTAATATTGCGTAAGCGACAGGGGAGCAGGTTTTGATCTTGCAAAGCAAGACAAAACGCTGAGGGGCTTGCCCCTCAGAAATGAGCTTATCAATATAATTATTATTTGTGAATTTATTGGGATATAATAGACGTATCATTATGCCGAGAATATCAATTGATATTAAAACACCAGCAAGCATTAAATTAACATTCCAAGAAATAAGGCAGTTTGTTGCATTTCTCCACTACTACACAAAGCTAAGGGGGTATGGTTGGTTTGGTCGTTTTGAAAAGTTTAAGGATGTTTTGGTGGATGTTCTTTACATGAAACGTGGTCGTTATGCTCGACCTTTTTTACATTTGGGCATGGTAGGATTGGTGGCGATTGTAGTAGCCTTTGGACCACTAATTTTTGAGCAATCTGAAAGTATTGAGCAGTTGCAAGCATCAGTTCCAGTTTTGGCAACCACAACTGCTGTAGCTCCAGATTTTTACACTTTTCAAGCAGAGGCTGTAAGACAATATCGAGGAGGCGAAATAATTACCCATGCGGTTGATGAGGGGGAAACTTTATCTTCAATCGCTGAAAGATATGGCCTATCGGTTGATACGATTTTATGGGCCAATGATCTTAAAGAAAGTAGTCCCATTAAGCCTGGACAAGAATTAAATATCTTGCCAATTGATGGCATTAGACACAAAGTTAAACGCGGTGAAACAATTTTTACCATTGCTAAGCGCTATGGTCTTGATGAGTCACAAGCGCAGATGATTGTTGACTATCCATTTAATGAGTTTTTAAATGACGAAACTTTTGAGTTAGTTGCCGGACAGTGGCTAATGGTTCCAGAGGGAGTTAAGCCTACTGAAACCGGTGTTCCAACGATACGACAAGTGCCAGTGGCTCAATTCACCCCAGATGCTGGATCTGTAGTTGCCCATGGAACTTTTGTTTGGCCTGCTGCAGGTAGAATTACTCAAGGGTATCGTTTTTACCACCGGGCGATCGACATAGCTAGTAGTGGAGGAGGGCCAATTTTAGCTACTGATTCTGGAGTAGTCACAACTGCCGGTTGGCCAGATGGAGGGGGTTATGGCAATCGGGTGGTAATTGATCATGGCAATGGCTTTGTTTCTCTCTATGCTCATTTAAGCGTGGTTCAAGTACAGATTGGTCAAAGAGTAAATAGGGGTGATGTATTGGGGCAGATGGGCTCTACAGGTCGATCTACTGGAACACATTTACACTTTGAGATTCGAAACGGTGGTGCTTTAGTTAATCCATTAAATTATTTAAATTAATCAAAACATTTCATGATTGATCTCGTTAAACTAAAACTATCAGCTGGTGATGGTGGTGATGGCAGAATCTCGTTATTAAGAGAAAAATCTCGTCCAAAAGGTGGTCCTGATGGCGGGGATGGTGGTCGAGGTGGAAGCATTATTGTTGAAGCGGATAAAAATATTAACACTCTTAAACATTTTGCTGGCATTAAAGAAATAGTAGCAAAAAAAGGAGAGGGTGGTGGAAAAAATAAAATGCACGGGGCGGATGCGGACGATGTTGTTATTAAGGTTCCATTGGGAACAATAATCTGGCTAGAGGCAGAAAATAGTCCAAGTAAAAATAGGCGTAGAAAATATGAGCAGTCATTTGCAGATTTTGAGTTTGATCAAGAAGAACAAGAGAATGAGTTTCTCGACAATCAAGATAAAGAAGAAGATTCATTACCATTTAGACTTGATGTGCTTTTCCACAGGAATGACGTTAGATTTCAAAAATTTTTCCAAGAGTATAGCGGTACTCGAGTTGGGATGAGAAACTATGATCAAGACGAACTTAATCAGGTTGAGTCTGAAAAAGAGCAAGCCGAAACAAAACATTTTTCTGATTTAGACAAAATTTTAGATAACAGCGGTCGTGAGGCAAGTACAATTAAAATTGCTGAGCTTAAAAAAGATAAAGAAAGAATTATCTTGTGTCAGGGTGGATTAGGTGGTAGAGGCAATCGCGCCTTCAGAAGCTCTATTAAGCAAACTCCCAGAGAAGCAGAGTATGGTACTTTTGGCGAAAAAAAAGAGGTAATCTTTGAGTTGCGTTTGTTGGCTGATCTTGGGTTAGTTGGTTTGCCGAACGCTGGTAAAAGCACACTTCTTTCAAGATTTACAAAAGCTCGTCCAAAAATTGCTAACTACCCATTCACAACCATTGAGCCAAATCTAGGTATCATGTCAAGTGTAGATGGCAAGAAAGATTTGGTTATTGCTGATATCCCTGGTTTAATTGAGGGGGCAAGTCAAGGAAAGGGTTTAGGAGATAGGTTTTTACGCCATATTGAAAACTGCCAGATGTTAATGTATGTGCTTTTTTTAGAAGAAGAGACAGTTTTTGATGAAGCAATTGATCTTGCTGAAAAAGCCAAACAGCTTTATCAACAGTATCAGTTGTTACAAAGTGAGCTTGGGGCTTATCAGCCAGAATTATTAGAAAAACTCTCAGTGGTAACGATCAACAAGGCTGACATTTATCCAGAAGAGTTTTCTAGTTATTTTGTAGATTTTTTTGCGAAAAAGGGAATAGAGGCAATGTTATTTAGCGGTGTTACTGGTGAAGGCCTAGATATTATTAAGGATAAGATATTTAGCTTAAAAGAATAATTCTTTCTTCTGAATTAATGAGTTATTAAAAAACCCTGGATTGGCCAGGGTTTTTTAGAATGTCATAAGCAGAGCTAATTTTTTTTGATTATACCCCTCAAAAAATGAGCTAACTATCAATAATCATTGATGTTGTTAACGAGTTTCTTCTACAGAATCTTCTAACTCAGGCTCTGTTGTTTCAGAAATTTGTTGTTGCTCTTCTAGCTCTAGGGGATTAGTTCCTGGCTGAGTAACAATGTTATCTCTATTTTCTATATTTTGATCTGTTAAAGAAGGTAGCTGTTGACCAAGAGCAGAGGTTCCTTGTTCTACAAACTGTCCCTCTTGCATTATTGGTTGTCCATCCTGGTCATATTGTTGGGCCATTTCTTGTTGCTGGGCTAGTTGTTCTTCTGCAGCTTCAACCTGTGGCTGAATTCCTTCTAGCATACCCTCTAGTGTTTCGTAATCTTCTGTACCAG
Source organism: uncultured Pseudomonadales bacterium (assembly GCA_964437755.1). GTDB lineage: Bacteria > Patescibacteriota > Microgenomatia > UBA1400 > PJMF01 > DAOLOF01. The sequence goes on from CAYTIA010000002.1 coordinate 10,889, forward strand.
GCTCAAGTAAAGCAAGGGCTTGTTGCCAAGAGTTTTTTGCAGCAATTGGATCTTGTGCAAGTTGATAAACTTGTCCAAGATAAAAGTGACCTGAGGCTAAATCTGGTTTAAGCTCGATGGCTTGAGAGAATAAGCTAGCTGCTTGTTGTAATTGCTCTTGTTGTAGCAAGATGCTACCTAGCTGTATTCTAATCAATGGATTGGTAGGATCAGTTTGAATGGCACTTACATAAGCATTAACTGCCCACTGGTCGGCTTCATCAACGGTACCGATTAACTCTTGATAAATTTGAGCCAACACTAACCAGTTTTGGCTATCTTGAGGATCAATGGTTGTTGAGGCCTGCGCTTCTCTAACGGCCTGTTCTACCAGGCTTGTTATTTGTTGTTGTTCTTGCTCAGTTGGATCAGTTTTTTCAGAAAGAGCTAAAGCGATCTGCATGTTTGTTAGAGCATAAGTTCGACGAACAGAATCTAGATAAGGATTGAGCAACATTGCTTGTTGGGTGTGTTCATAGAACCTAATGACATCATTTTCAGCTCGACCTTTTTCGGCCAAATAAAGATTGTGGAAACTTGCATAACTTTTACCAGTAATGAAAGCTACAAATAAAAGACCAGCAACCATAATTCCGTTGGTTGCAAGGCTAATCCATTTATCAGCCTGATTTTTCTGAGAGCTGATTTGAGTTGAATGATCTTGGTCAAGGTTTGCACTCAATGGTCTTAACTTCAAAACTGAGAAAGAATCTTTGTGCTGAGCTGTCCAAAAAGCAATCAGGATTCCCTGCAGACCAACCATTAATAATCCAAATGGTAAGAAAAACTGTATTGCAAACGATGCAATAACCATCCAGGTTAATGGAGAAGCTTTATAACCTTTTTCCTTGGAAATTTTAAGAGCAAACTTTCCTGCTAGTAACAACCAACTAATTGTCCCCAAAATTCCCATTTGTACCAAAATAGTAAGTGGTGCTCCTAAGCCAGATTCAAATCTTAGCTGCCAGTAAGGGGAAGTGTTCAAAGAAGTTGGTCTGTATCTAGAAAATGTAGAGAGATAACCCATTGGTCCTTGACCGATAATGGCAGCGCGTGGCACTCGCAAACTATCTAGAGCTACTGACCAGCTACTGGCAAAAGAAGGAAGTGGAGTCTGAGCTGGTTGTCCTGGTAACATAGACCAGACGTGAAGACCAATGCCAAATACTAATAAAGGAAGTGCAATAACCTCAAGAGTACCAACTTTTTTACTGCTAAAAATTTTAGCAATAATTCCAACGAGAGCCAAGACTCCAAGTTGGGTGGCTATAAACGAACCTCCAGATAAATTAAAAGCAACCGAGTGGTCAAGCTCGAAGCTGGTAAGTGCAGTAACTAGATGACTGGGTCCAAAACCAAAGAGTTGGAGAATGCTTGTTATATTTAACAAACAAACGGCACCCACAAAAACTGGTATTAATAAACCGCTTTTTTTCTTATCGATTATTGATGCTCCAAAAATTGAAACAATGATAGAGGTAAGATAGATGCCTCCTAGACCAAGTAAGTTTTCTACAGGATAGCTTTGTGTCAAGAAGGTTGATAAAGTTGTAACTACTCCAAAAAGAATTAGAGGAGGAGTAATTGGCGAGATGATAATTTTCCAGACCCGATCTTTAAACGAGTTTAAAAAATAAAGTATAGAGATGATAATGCCAGCAAAGAACAGTAAATACATTTTGCTGTCAATTACAAAGTTTGTAGTTAGGGGAACTACTAAAATTGGCAATAGAGCAACAGTTAAAATTAGCACCCAACTTGCGATTTTTGCTGAACTGGAAACTTCAGCTTTGTTAGTTTTTATCTCTTTAATTGGTTCTTTGTTTAACTGAAAAATGGGATCGTATGTCATAAAAAATCCTTACAAATAATTACTGTGCTCTGTTTAATAAAGCATAACTTCTCTAGTTTTAGAGATGATTGAATCACAAACGAAAAATCTGCTATGATTAGATTATGAAAGATTCTGCCTATTCATGCAAGGGGGGAAAAAACGCGAACAAAAAAGATAAATATTGGCAAACTAATCTGGGATTTTCAGTTATTGAGATACTAATTGTGATCACAATTGTGGCTCTTCTGATCATTGCATTTTTATTTTTTTACCAACGTCACGCCGGCAGAGCCAGGGATGGTCAACGCAAGTCTGATCTTCAGCGTCTTGAAGTAGTATTTGAAGAGTATTACAACGATCATCGTTGTTATCCACCATTTGAAGCTCTACAAGAGTGCGGTGTGCCAGCAGATCCTTCAAGTAATGTTTTGTATCCTCAATATTTAAAAGAGATTCCATGTGATCCCTTTACTCATCAGCCATATTTATATTTTGGTCTAAATGGCGATTATTGTTCTGGCTATAGAATCTTGACGGAGCTTGAATCTCCAAATGATGAAGATATTACTGGCATAGGCTGTAACTATGAAACGGGCTGTAATTATATTTATGGTTATGATTATGATTATGGAGTACAAAGAGGTTGGAGAGTAGAGGGAACTTGTGAAGAAAGAGATGGCTCTGGTGTGTGTCCTGATAAGGAATGGTTATTGCCAGAGAACTCTGCTAATTATCAAGTAACTCATTGTATTCTAGAAAGTAGTACAGCGAAGTGTCACGTAGTTACCGAAGAAGAACTATATACAAAATTTGACTGTCCTAGATCGTTTGGGCCTGGCGAGTGTTGTGCTGCCGGAGGTGGTTGTGGAGAGATAAACTGTGAAATTGGATCACCTAATTTGTGTCGAAGTTATTAATTCAATTTTGAAAATGAAAAAAGACTCTGTAAAAATTTTAAATAAATATCTGGGATTTACTCTCCTTGAGCTATTGGTTGTGATCATGATTTTGGGCATTTTGGTGGTTATTGGGCTGCGAAGTTTTATGACCAGTCAAGTTAAAGCCAGAGACTCAAAGAGAAAAAACGAGGTTGAACAGTTAACAAGAGCTCTTGAACTATTTAGAAATGATCAGGGTTATTACCCCGTGGGCAATATTCAGGGTCAAATTATGATGCTTAGTTCAACCGATGGTTGGTTAACTTTTGAGTGGGGAGAAGAGTTTGTTGACGTGAACAACCAAGATACCATTTACATGGCTAAACTTCCTAGAATTTCAAATGCAGTTAGTTTTTATTATCAAGCTTTTGCCAGAAATTCTTCTGGTGAGTTTGTTGAGGTTAATCGAGAAGGGGGTGCAACAGAGGCTCAAGCCTATCAGATTCACACCTTGTTGGAGAATCCTGAAGATGGGGCTAGATTGCCAGGAGTTACTGAATACAACTGTGGAGTTGCTGGCAGACCACAAAACTGTAACTATGTGGTTTTGAGCACAAATTTAACAGATGATTCTATAGTTATTGTTGAGGAAGGAGAACTACTTGGTGGTGGTGAATATCCTGATTTTTCTCCAGCTCCAACTTCTTTTGAACAAGAACATGCTTCTCCGGTGCCAACCTCTCTTGATGCAGACGAAATTGATTGTGGTCCAAACGCTACTTATGGCTCAAGCGCTTGTGTTTGTCTTCCAGATTGGGGGAACTGTGATGGTAGTTGGATAAATGGGTGTGAGGCTTATTTGGTAACCGACAGGGGCAATTGTGGAGGGTGTGGGATTGAGTGTTTTGATGGGCAAGTGTGCAAAACAAGCGAGTGCTTAATGGATTTGTAGATATTTGTATAAAATAAAATGTAGTATTAAGAATATGAAAAACAAAGGCTTTACTTTAATTGAACTTCTTGTAGTAATTTTTATTATCGGAGTTTTGGTGGCTGTTTTGCTTGCCAATATTTTAGGAGCTAGACAGAGAGCTGAGGATACTCAAAGAAAAAGTGACTTGCAACAATTAAAAAGGGCTTTAATGATGTACTATGGAGATCATCAAGAATATCCAGATAATATAGCTGATGTTGTTACAGGAGAGTATATTAAGCAGTTGCCAGAATATCAATATTACTGGGTTTCAGCTGACGGTGAAGAGTTTAGGGTTGCTGTAACTTTAGATAATCTTTCTGATAAAGATCTTGCTTCTAGTAAGATTAGGTGTGCTCGTAACAGTGGTACTTGGGATCCTTCATACTATGTAGTTTGCGAAGACTAGCTTTTTTCTGAAAATTTATCCATTTGACAAATTGTTTGAATTGGCGTAGTTTGGTATTAGTTACCAAATTGTAATAAACGATACATATGCCAAAACAACAAATCATTGCTGCTTCCGAGGCTCGAAATAATTTTTCTGATTTAGTAAGTAAGGTACAGTATAAGGGTGAAGTTTTTTTAATTGAACGCTACGGTGAGGTGGTTGCCAAAATAGTGCCTGTCCAGACAGAAGAAAACAAGTTTGAGACAAGAGAGAATTCAGTTGAAACAGTTTTAGAACAACAACAACAAATACAAGTTAATCAAAATGACCAAAGTGACAATGTTCAAGAAACCGTTGATAAAAAACCTGATTCAGACTTTTTATCAACAATGGCTACCCAGTCTTCATATCGTCAGGTTTCAGCAATGGGTAGGACAACAAGTATGCCTCCTCGCGTAATCAGAGATGAGCAAATTGAGCAAAAGGAACAAGAAGAATCAGATGAGCAAATAGCTCGAGAGAATGATTCAGGCTGGTCGGCTCTTAAAAAGTTAGAGGAGTTAATTGCTGCTCAAAAAGCCAAAAGCGAAGCAGAGCGACAATCGTCTCAACCTCAAAATACACCACCCTCGTTAGGAGATAGACTAAGATGGGGCTCGTCTATTAATAGAACTTCTCAGTATGGACAAGAAAATATTGAAGATGATAAAGAAGAGGAAGTAGAGATCATCCGCAAGAAGATAGATTTATAATTATTGCTACTTTTTCTAGAATTTTTAGTTGAGAGTTACTAGAATTGATCATGAATGCACTTTAGTGCTACAAATTGAGAAGAACTGTAGATTATCTAAAAAAAATAGGTTGTTTTTTATAAAAATGCTTTGTTATCAGCTACTTGCTGTTTTTGATTCTATGCGATTTTTCTTTTGAGGACGAAATACGATGTATAGATTTAATAAGCAGAAAAGAGTGAAAAAAACTGCTATAAAAACAAAGCCCGCTCTCATTTGAAAAATTGTTCCCTCAAAAACAATGGTGGACATGTTCATATTTATTTGTATTGATTAATAATTATTGAAGCATACCATGTGAGTAAAAAGATGCCGAAGCTTAATCCTGCTTCAGAGAAGATTGCTTTTTTATCGATAATAACCTATAAGATACCTGAAATTGCTAGGCCTGAACCAATTTCTCTTAATCCCTCAGCAATAAAAACAGTCTGTGCTTTTTCTGGTTTAATTAATAATTGTAAAATTAACAATCTGACAATGGATATAAATTTAGTTGACTTTCTTCTGAATTTTTTCATCAACCTACTTTCTAAAGCTCTATTCTGAGAAAAAGTGTAGGGTTTCTCAAACTCTCAATTGCTAACCCACTAATTAACTATCCACCAGTTAAACAGCACGTCATTGCTGGCTGGAGTATCAAAGCCGACAATAAACAACCCCTCTATATCACTGGTACCAGGATCATCAGCCACTTGAGATTTAACGTATATAACTTGGTTGTTGGTGCTACCCAGAGGTGTGACAAAGATTTGGCTGTTGGTGCTAACTTTGCTGGAGCGAATAATAATTTGCTGTTGACCAGATTCTATCTTGGCTCGACCGGAAGTCTTGTGAGTAACGCTTGTTTCTTCTTGTCCGGTCTCGCCGCTTAAGTCTTCGGTACCAATTCCAAGGCCATCAGCAAACTCGGCGCGACCGGTGGCACTAATAGTAGCCACAGCTGCACCGCGCTCGTCAATAATCTCTAGGCGAGACTGTTTTAACTGAGCATTCTCGGTACTATCACCAGCTACCTCGCCATAAATGGTGTTGCCGTTCTCGTCAACATAAGCGCCTAGACGAATTTGGGTTGGCTGATCATAGTTGTTGGACTCGATTAGGTTGGTGAGTAGTGTGTTAGTGGAGAGGGCGCCGTCAATACCAACGTTCCCAGCAATCCACATATCGCCATTAATGATGACGCTACCAGAAGAATCAATGGTCATTAAACCAGCCATCAGGTCAACTCGGCCAACTCCAGATGATTGCAAGTACAAGATAGAGGAGGCTGGATCATTGCTACTCACATAATCAATTGAGGCAATAGTAGAAGCAGCAGCTATTTTTAAGCCATCTCCCATTATCAAGTAGTTGTTAACTGCCAGTGAGTCGGCGATGTAAGCAGAGCCGTTTACTTCAAGATAACGATTTACAAAAGCTGCGGCCGGAGCGATAACTACATCATCAGCTCCCAAGTTGAGGTCAGCCAAGCTTTGGCGAAGTTGATTGCTATTGGTAGCACTGTAACCAGCGCTTTCGATGATTTCAACTAATTCTTGCTGTTGAAGTTCATACTCATCTCCAGAGCCAAGCAAACTGCCCAGCAGTGAAGGTTGGCGGAAAGCCTGAGCGACCTTCTCCTCAAAACCAACAATAACATCAGCATAGAGTGAACCACTTACGGTAACATCCTTGATAGTGGCTTGGTCAAAGTTGAGGTTGTTACCAGCAAGATTGTTGACGGTAGCTGTTTCAAACTCACCCTTAATAATGCTGGCGGTGGTGGCCTTGATCTCATCAAGCTCGGCGATCTTGGCCTCAAGTTGTTCAAAACGTGAGTTTTGGGCGGTGAGTTGGTTGGTTACTTCCAGGTTGGTGGCGATTAGAGAATCGGTTTCTACAGTTTCAGTTTCGATATTGGTGGCGATGAGCTTACCAAGTTGGCTGGTGCCGGTAACAGTTAAACTATCGGTTTCAACAGAATTGGTCATCAGCTCTGCCAATTGAGTACTACCAGTGGCGGCGAGGTCCGTAGTCTGAATATCTTGAGCGACTAACTCACCCAAGGCAGAAGAGTTATCTAGAGAATTTTGTTCAAATTGTACGGATTGAGCAGCAATATTCCCCTCAAGCTGAGCATTACCATCTTGATCAATGGTAGCGACAGTTTCTTTGTTTTGGTTGATGATCTGGAGTTTGCCATCAATCTCTCTGAGTTCAAAGTTACCAAGCTTAATAGAGCGAGTAGTGAGTTCATCAATGGTGGCTTTGGTGGTCTGGAGAGTGTTGGTTGAAAGATCAGCAATCTTAGCGCGAGCAACCACTGCGTTCTCGGCTATTAGACTGCTTGTTTTGGTAAGGCCGGCATTAATCTTGCCAATAGCAACCTCGGCAAAGTTGCCAAGGCGGGTGATGGTGGTGTTGGTGGAGGCATCGCGAACGGAGTAGTCAAGAGTTTCTAAAATAGCTGCCTCAAGCAAGTTTGAAGATGTTGGTGTTGAGCCAAGCTGATTAATATCTCCAACTGACTCAAGGTAAACATCTGGATCGAACCAAGAAACATTAACAAAAGTCATCACTTTACCCACATAAAAGTAATCTGAAGCCGCTAAACCATATTCTTGTGTCAGCTTTGTTTGATCAAGATCGTCTAGAGAAGAAACTGGTACACGATAACAGGGTTTTGCTTGGTTTGTACCATCATCTTGAGGCCAGTTGATATCATCTATAGATGAAACTATAGGACAATTATTTTTATCCCAATGTGAGGTAGATTCAAGAGCTTTGCCAACAGTTTCACCTGCTTTAGTAGCTTTTGCGCCAAGACCAGCAATAGTTGAGCTTGTAATTCTGTCTCCATTTAATAATTGACCATCAAGCGTAGTGACAATGGCTGGAACTCTACCAGCTAGCGCAACATCGGCTGGTTCTTTGCCAAGCTCCTGTGTTGAATATCCCATTAGGGTGTGAGGGCTTGTTGTAATAATTCCCAATATCTGAGAAGGATCCATGTGTTCTTTTGTTACTTCATATTTATCTCCTCCTTGTCTTTTTATGCTAACAATATTTCCAGCTGTTAGTGTTTCGGTGGTTAGGTATCTTTCGGCTAGGTCTGCATAGCTATTACCGCCAACACCAATCTCTCTAATACCTAGCCAACCACAAGAGTCACCGCCAACAGTAGACCCCGCTCCTACCCTGAGGTATCTAAACGAAGTTGTGGTTGTTGTTGTGAACCAAGTGGCATTATATGCTGTTGATAGAGCGTAATTATTTAGAATTGTTGTCCAAGTAGTGCCGTCGAGAGAGGTGCTGACATCAAGTCCGCAAGTTCCATAAGCAGTATCCCAATTTAGATTAATTTGAATACTAGCGGGTACTGTGCTGGTCGCATTGAATCTTTGCCCAAAATCCAGCTGAGCATAAACATTAAAATCAGCTGGATACCACCCAGAGTTAGTATTTCTATCTGCTATTTCAAAAGGAGAGCCTCTACAGTAGTTATTTACATATAAGGGGTTACAGGTTTCGTTTGAAGTGTATGAAGTGCGACTTGCTATTATTGCTGGTAGACCAATGTATCTGCATTCTAAATCACCATCTCCATCAGTACCGATGTTGACACAATCAGTGATACTTTGAACTCTAACTCCTCCGTTAACATCGAGTTTGTTGCCAGGATTAGTGGTGCCAATCCCGACATTGCCAGCATTAAAGTATGAAACTCCGCCGTCTGATGCTCCTAGCCAAATTCTCGCATCTCCATCAGCAGCTATGTATTGACCCCAGCTGTTATCACTAGCTGCAATAAAAGAAGCGTTAGTGTGTGAGTAGCCGATTCCATACATATTTCCCAAAGTTTCTTCATTCGGTTTGTAGTTTGAGCCAATAGTAAAGATGGGGCTTGTTTTAGCAGAATTTGCTCCAATGTTGTTGTATCCTCCAAGAAGACCTCCTGCTTGATGCGAGGTGCGTCCAATCCAACCATTGACTTCTAGTTCTGCTGTAGGATTGGTTTTACCAATTCCTACGTTGCCATTGCTTAAAATTGTCAATCTTTGATTGGCTACGGCTGTCCCCCCAGTAAAGAATCTTAAGGTTCCAGAAGCGCCGTCTGCGGCTAAAGTAATACCCTGTGAGTTGTTAGCAATAGCAAGCCCATTTGCCTTCCAAGATTCAGCAGCAGACGTCCAAGAAGGGTTAAAAGCATGTATCCTTGAATTGGATGTTCCTGATGAGTTAACAAAGTTAAATGTGCCATAAGAAGAAGCTGAGGTGTTGTGAATATAGATACCATCAGCCCCAGTTGAGCTTTGAACATAGAGTTGTTGAGTGGGGTTAGTGGTGCCGATGCCCACATTTCCCGACGCAACAATGGTCATGGCATCAACCCATGGCCATGCCGAACCGTTATAATTCCCTCTTACTCCAAACATCAATCGTCCTGCTGCATTTCCAGTAGATGAATTGTCTGCAACTCCCATGATTTTTGCCATTGTCCAGCTTGGTGCGCTAGAAGTAGTGCTGCTAGAGTTTTCAAACATAATAGTGCCCCCAACACCAATAGATCTATTGGCTTGGGTTGCAATACGCAGGTTTCCACCTCCTGATGTAGTATCTCCTTGATTGGGAGTATCATATATCTCAAGTTTACTCAATGGATCAATAACTCCAATTCCAATATTTCCGTTTGCTCCACTAATGCGAGAACCGGAGTTGCTTCCAAGTTCTAGTGTTGCAACTGCAGAATTTTGGACACCTCTTAAACCTAAATGATTGGCGACATCAATGTCTGTAAAGAAAGAGTCATCTCCAACTTGAACTAGCCTAAATCCTGCAGCTGCACCAGCATCATGAACATGAAGAGCAGCATCTGCGGATGTAGTACGAATTCCCACATTTCCCCCCATAACAGATAACTTGGTAGTACTGGTATTTATGCTGTAACCGCCGATGCTGGCTGAGCCCAGAAGAGAAAAAGCGCGACCAGAATTATTAAGGTCAAGGTAATACTCATCTGAGCCAGTGGTATCAAAATATACATCGGCCCTAATGTCTCCGTTAACATGAAGTTTTTTGGTTGGCGAAACAGTCCCTATGCCTATATTGCCATCATTGCTTTGGATTCTCAATAAAGTGTTAGCGTTGGTATAGGTTGTGCCATAGGCAATATCATAATGAGCGCTTTGGTTTAAGCCAGTAATCCAGTAGTTTGAGCCTGTTGAATTATTTTTAAAAGAAAGCGCTGGTTCTCCAGCAGTGGCATTAGTGTTTTCAATGACAATGCCTTCTTTCCAGGTGTTGTCGCCTCCAGTGGTGCCAATGACGTTAAGCTTTGCTTCTGGAGTTACTGATCCAATACCGATGTTGCCCGTGAAGAAATTGCGAACTCCAGTGCCTTGGTAGATGCCGTAAGTTCCATATGCTGCGTAAACAACTGAGGTGCTATCGCTATCTTCAAATCTACCTCCCATGGTAGAGCCGTGGGCACGAATGCCGTAGGCGGCACCATTGGCATAGATGCGATAGGTGCTATCTGGGTCGACGCCGACACCGAGATAATCATTAATGCGAGCAGAGCCAGCAACTTGCAAAGCGGCTGAGGGGTTAGTGGTGCCGATTCCGACGCTGCCACTACCCAGATATAGATTTGGAAGCGGGGGGGCTGTCCAACTTGGATCACGAGCTTCGCAAGCAAATACAGTTGATCTACCTCTATTGGCACCATCTTCTACAAGCGTGGAAGTAAAAGTAGCAGTGCTAGATTGATGTGTGCCCGAGGAGATGTTTAGTTTTAACAGGATAACTGTTTGTTCTGTAGTTCTGGTAACCCACTCAAAACCTGCATCCAGATTTCCTCCAAGTTTGTGCATCGTGATTTGCATCCATCCAGCTGATTGACCAGCACTAGCTGTATATGGTTTACTTGCTTGAAGTAAATATGAGGCAGATCCCGCACGATTATTCCAAGATATAATATATGAACCAAACGATCCGGTGGTAGTCGGTCCATGACCAGGGAAAGTGACTCTAATATCATTGGCAACTTGATCGGTTCTGCAGTTGTCATTTTGATATACTACTCCCAGATCTTCGCTCATTAAAGTGCCATTGACTTCAAGTGGCCAGCTTGCATTCGTCGTCCTAATTCCCACATTCCCATTAAATGCTGCTATTCCGCTTGCGCCCACACTGGTATAACCCACTGCTAACTTACCACTTGGTATAGCCACATTGTCAGAGAAGATTGACTTAGGTATTAAATATCCTCCTGATACTTCCCACATGCTTCCAGCTCCAGCATTTAAAGCTGTTCTAATAGCAGCCTCAGTAACTAGATTATTGTCAGAACCAGGTGAGCCCAAAGTTGTAACAATGTTATTGACGTTGGTGCCAGAAGCAAGACGTAAGTCACCGTTGACGTGAAGAGTGGAAAGGGGGTTGGTGGTGCCAATTCCGACGCTACCGCTGTTTGTATCAATTCTCATCACTGTTGTTGTAGTATTTACTGAGCCATGGGTGCCACTTTTGTATTCACCCCTTATGAAATCGATGGTGCCGCCATGATTTAAATAATTAGCTGATATGTTAATTGCACTACCTCCCATCCAACCAGAAGCTGTTCTAATCTGATTTGTATTTACTGTGTCGTAATACATATTCTGGCCTATTAGCGTATGTCTAATGTTGTTGCTGTCCTGATGTCTAGAAATTAAAAATTTTTCATGAGTTCCACCAGACATCGAAAAGCCGATCGGTGAGGCAACAGAATAAACAGGTGTTGTTAAATAGCTTGTGCCGTTCCAAACAATGCTGTTTCCATCTCCTGCGTCTCTATTTGCGATGAAATTTCCAGCGATTATTGACCCAATAACATCGAGTTTAGCTGTAGGGGTAGTGGTGCCAATCCCTACATTGCCATTTCCTCTTACAGTCAATCTTTCTGTCAAAACCGTTCCAGCGCTTGAATTTTGGGGTGTAGTCAGTATGCCAAATCCACCTTGATTCACATCATCAGCTCCTAAATAAAATGCTGCAGAGCCCGTTATTCCTCCAGATGTAGTTCTTTGCAAAACTTGGTTGTTGGCATTAACTTGATTTTGAATATTTACACCAAAAACTTTGGCTGCATATCCTACTCCAAGATTATTATTTTGGCTATCGAGTATATATAAATCTCCAACTGTTCCTGTTTTACCACCACTTAAGATTAATTGTGGTGTGGTTGTGTCTGCACTCCCGCCAGAGATTTCTAGTTTTCCGGTTGCACTTGTCGTCCCCACCCCCACGTTCCCATTCGCCCTCACCGTCAATCCAGAACCAGCAGCGGAGTTGGATTGAATTCGTGCCACTATTCCATTAGTACTTGCTCCAGTATTAGCCACATATAAAAGACCATTGGTAGAGTTAATAGAAGCACTTGATGAAGTAACAGCCAGCCCAGTTCCTGTGGTTAGTGAGTTTGCAGCCATGGTAAAGAAAGTACCTGTAGTAGCGCTACTACTAAAAGTGGTGGTGTGAGTAGAATGATTTAGTGACAGATTGCCATCTGGATTAGTTAAAGCATTCCATTTTAGTGAAGTAGCAGGAACAGTGCTTGTCCAAGTAGGTGGATTTCCAGCTCCAGCAGATACTAAGAACTGACCGCTAGTTCCAGCAGCATTGTTTGGCATTAGGGCTCCTGAGAACCTTACATTACCAGACACATCAAGTCGTTGGGTGGGCGAATTATTACCTATTCCTACATTACCACCACCAAAAGCCAAAATAACATGTTGATTAACATAGTGGTTGATCGAAGCAAAGTTTGAAAGTGAGTCCATTATTAAATATGCCTCAGTAGATTTAATAGAAGGTTGACCGGAAGCCCTTCCAATTTCCATAGTGGAATTTCCAGAAGCTGGATTGGCAAGTTTTAAAGTAACGGCTGTACCGGTATTAATATCAAGTTTGGCTGTGGGATTAGTGGTGCCAATCCCTACATTGCCGTCATTTTTCATAGTCATTGTTTGAGTAAGAGTGCCACTACCAACTTGAAAATGTAAACCTGCTGTTAAGCCCGTAGCATCTTCGGATGAATGAATGATTCTGGCTCCTCTTGTTGATGTGCCAGTGACTGTTAAGAATTTAATTCCAGCAAGTTTGTAATTTGTTTCAGCGCGGTAACCAACGGAGACTGTATCCCAGGGGGCTCTTGCAAAAACATCTGTTGCTGAATAGGTGGTAGAGCTAACATCTGGCGCTAAATGAACATAGCCTGAGCCACTATATGACTGGCCTACATTAAGAAGGGAATCAGGGTCAGTAACCCCAATCCCCACGTTGCCACTATTGGCTAACCACATAACAGGGTCGCTGGTGCCTGTAATTCTGCCTAAAGCTAAAGCTCGTGTATTATAATCTGTTCCCGTTTGAATGAGTCTAAATCTATCTGCCTGTTCGTCTATTACCAATTGAGGATTGGAACCAATCATTAAAGCCCCTCCAACAACTTGAAGCTTTGCATCTGAATGAGGACTTGTTGTCCCCACTCCTACATTGCCTCCGCTACTCACAAACAGTGCCTCAGTACTGCCAGCTCTTACTCTAAGTGGAGAGAGAGTAGAGCTAGTGCCTGTTTGTACATTAAGCAATGATCCAGTTCCGGTTAAAGAAGCGTTGGTTGTTAAACTAAACAGATTATTTGTTCCAGTGTTGCCAGTCCAGTTGCTTGAGAATAATCCAGTGGTCCAGCTCCAACTGGTATTATGAGCTCCCATACTTAAACTCTGGGCACCATTGGGATCGGTAATACTATTCCATCTTATTCCTAGTCCTGCTGGATCTACCCAAGCAGTACCAGTTCCAGTAGAGGAAAGAATTTGACCACTAGCGCCTACTGAATTACTTGCATCATAGAAGCCTCCTGTTAATCGTAAGCCTCCAACCACGTGAAGATTTTGGGTAGGATTGGTGATACCGATTCCCACATTTCCTGTTGTTGATAAAATGAACTGATTATTATTGTTAGAATTTGATCTTAAGCTTAGTCCATCAGAGCTTCTGTTAACTCCATAGTTGTAAGTACCAACATCAGCAATAAATAGTCCTCTTGAGTTATTGCCGTTACCAATAAAAATATTCTCTGTCGCCTCAATGCTGCCTACAACTTCTAATTTTGCCGTGGAAGGATTAGTAGTGCCAATGCCGACGTTGCCAGATCTCCACACCATCGTGGGTGAACTATAGGTGTCTCCAGCATATAAATAAGTAAGATTATCATCAGAGCCATAACCTCCAAAACCACCTCTGTTGGTTCCAGATGAACCCAAAAAGGCTAACGAATTAGCCCAACCTCCGGTTCCTGGGCGAAATGATAGCGTTCCTGACCCGTTGTAACTAAGGGTTCTGCCACCCACTACTTGAAATAACTCAGTTGGGGAGGTAGTTCCAATTCCCACGTTACCATTTCCTTTCATAACAAAGCCGATTGTATCAACAGCGGTGTTGTTTGCAGCCGAATATCTAAAAGCGATAGAATCAGCTGCATCATTATTAAGTAAATCAAAAACTAGATGCTGATTTAAGCCTCCTTCAACTTTTCCTGCTGTAGTGGTTATTCCAGGGTTAAGAGAAGAAACACTTACATCTCTAGTTCTTATACCACCAACCACCTCAAGTTTATTAGCGGGACTCGTTGTTCCAATCCCCAAATTACCAGTTCCTAAATTAAACCAAGCGTTGTTGTTAGTAGTACCAGGAACGTAGAACATGGCGCTGGCTGGGGTAGTAGAACCAACAGACATAGCATCGGTGATGGTTGAAGGAGAAAGAAGCGTACTATTTCTCTGCCAATATTGGCCAGTTCCACCAGAAAGTTGACCAAGGGTAACAAACTCATTTGCATTGACGGCATCTCCACCAATCACTCTACCAGAGAACTGAGCCACGATACCTGTGCCACCATTAACGTGAAAGAGGCGAGAAGGAGTGGTGGTGCCAATGCCGACGTTAGTTCCAGACAAACTCAGCGTTGGCGATGAGTCATAGGTTCCCCAGTTGGTAGCTCTGGCAAAATGTAGCTGGCCTGAGCCCCAGTTTCCTGGCATAGTTGAATAAACAAGATACCCAGTATGATTGTCATAAGTACCTCCATAATTAGTATCTGATGCTATTTGAATACTTCTTCTTGCTCCATCTGTTAGACTAATGGCACTTCCGCTCCCGATACCCAGACCACCACCCTCGAGATTCAATCTGGTTCTGGGGGTATTTATTCCAATTCCTACATTTCCGGCTGAGTTCCAGATACCTGATCCAGGAAAGTTAACAGTATTTTGAAAGGTGTATGCACCGTTTTGGAATGTTCCAGGAGTTACTTGAGACGCCGGTATTGCGGTGGTGTCGGGAACACTAATAACATTGTCATAAGCAGCTAGACTTGTCTCTTGAATAATACTCCAGTTTTCTCCATAGTTGTCATTAAGTGTAGAATGTCCTGCAAGGAAGTGTGTAACTGCTAATTTTGGATAAGGGTAAGTGGCTCCTTCATCGCCAAGAATAATAACAACCATGCCGGTAGCAGTTTCTCTGGCAAATCTAACTGCTAGCTTATTTGAGCCGGTATTTACATAGCCTCTGTTGTTGAAGGTGCCGTTACTATAAAAATATCCCCCTACTTCTATTTTGAATGGTGAAGTACTATTATAGAAATATCCCTCGATGACTGTGCGTGTCATGGTGTTACTAGCCATTGGCACGTTGGTTTTAATCACAAAAGCTCCTGCGGCAGCAGCGTTATCACTATTGTAAGTAGCTAGATTAGTATACTGTTTTGGAGTGGAAGCATTTCCTAGTTGAATACTACTGGAGAATCTTGAAGTGCCAGCAACATCCAGAGTTTTAATTGGAGAGATGATGCCAATTCCGACATTTCCATTTTGAGCGACATTAAAAGCTCTGTTTGAACCAGCAGCACCGCTATTTGCAGCAACAATTGAAAAAACTTCATCTCCATAGAGGCCAATTCTTGTCCAGTAATCATCTCCATTTACAAAAACCATTGAAGCGGCTGACCCACCAACTGTTCTTTGTATTCGTAAGGGATCGACTAAAGAGTCAGAAATGTGAAGCTTGGTATTTGGATTTGTTGTTCCAATACCCACATTACCGCTTGCTTTAATAACCATTTTTTCACCAGCTGCATAATCGCCAATAAAAAATCTTAGATCTCCCGCACCGGCTGATGGATGTGCTGATGAAATAATATCTGTTCCATATGGAGTTGAAGTATTTTTCCTTATCACAAATGATCTATTTGATACCTCACTTTGTCCAAGTCTTAGTTCTACAGGTCCTTGATCACCGGCAGCACTACTTACATCAATATCGAGTTTTGATAGTGGATTTGTCGTTCCGATTCCTACATTGCCACTTGTCAAAACAACCATTTCTGGATTTGTGGCATCAGCGTTGGTGCTAAATAATAAATTGTTTGTAGTCATTAAGCCAGATCCATATGCAGCTGCTCCTGCATATAAATCAACATAAGTATTTGCTGTTCTTTGAGATCTAATGTGGTTGTTAGAGGCACTGACGACATGAAGACTGGTGCTTGGTGCTGTTGTCCCAATTCCCACATTCCCACTAAATGCTGCTATTCCACTTGCACCCACACTGGTATAACCCACAGCTAACTTACCATTTGGTATAGCCACATTGTCAGAGAAGCTAGAAATAGGTATTAAGTATCCTCCTGATACTTCCCACATACCTCCAGCTCCAGCGTTTAAGGCTGTTCTAATAGCAGCCTCAGTAACTAGATTATTGTCAGAGCCAGGATTGCCCAGTGTAGTAACGATGTTATTAACATTAGTACCTGAAGCTAAGCGAAAGTCGCCGTTGACGTGGAGGGTAGAGGAAGGTGTGGTGGTACCGATGCCGACGTTGCCATTGCCAAGAATTGTCATCTTGACTGTTGAGTTAGTCCCAAGCTGAAGTGGTGCGTCATATCTGTGCCCGAGCAAAAGAGAGTGATTAAGAGTATTTGTGTAAGCCGCACCAGAGCCATCAAATCCAGCAATATTTACTATTCCAAATATTCCCTGAACAAGGCTATTATCTTGGGAAAGCAACACATAAGCTCCACCTGGTTCTCCGGTGGCATTGGTTCTGTCTCCAATAAGTTCAAGTCCTGCAAAGTTATGGCTTTCTACCCTAATGACTTCATTTACACCAGCAGTATTTGAGTAAAGATGAAGCTTGGAGCTGGGATTGGTTATCCCAATACCTACATTTCCCGCGTTAGTGACTCTCATTCTCTCGGTAGGGGTGAAGCTAGCGTTGGCAGTTGAGGCTACGCTATCAGCATAAAACGATATGCCAGTTTGATATCCCATCTCAATTGCTCTGCTACCGAATGAAGCGTGAGAGGTAGTCCATTTGTAATCAGGAGCACTACCAACTCGATTAACATAAGCATTGTGGGTTAAAACCATATTTGCTGAAGAGTTAATCCCGCTTTGAAGATGTCCTGCATAAGAAGCGCCAACTCTGTAACCACTCCAAGTTGCAGCATCAGCTGTAACTCCTGGGGTGTAATACTTACTTGAATAGGTTGAATCAAGCACATGAAGTGAATAAGAGGGGTTGGTAACACCAATACCCAATCTACCAGTTCCCAAGTTGAACCAAGCATCATTATTAGTGGTGCCAGGAACATAGAACATGGCGCTAGTAGAAGTAGTGGAGCCAACCGAAATGGCATCGGTGATTGTGACTGGAGAAAGTATGTTGCTGTTTCTTTGCCAATAGTTTGTGCCTAAGGTATTTGGATCTACCCAAGTAGGGGCGCTGCCACTACCAGTTGAGGATAGCACGTATGTGGTAATACCAGCATTACCCGCAGGCATTAAAGCCCCTGAAAACTGTGCGTTTCCAGACACATCAAGGCGTTGAGCTGGAGTAGTGGTACCAATACCAACATTGCCAGTTCCGGCCTTAATTGTCATTCTTGCAGTATTGTTGGTTCTGAGTTGAAAATCGTGAGCTGTCATCGCTCCAGCAAAAGCAAGACCCTGATTTGAGGTTCCCATGATAAATTCAATATCGTTGGTGATATCTCTGCCTCTAAAGTATGCTGCTCCGTCTCCATAAACGGCAATTGTTTTATCTTGGTTTGAGGCAATAGTTGGAGTTTCATAGGGACCGACGCTGAGTTTATCTCCTGGAGCGGTGGTACCTATGCCGACGTTTCCGGTATTAGTAATTCTCATCATTTCTTGCCCGCTTTCTGTTCCGCTGTGATGTTTCCAGATAAAACTTGATTGACCAGAAGTGCTTCTTAGTGCGCCAGTCGACCATCCATAATTGGCGGTGGTACTAGAGCCATAAGTGATTCCAACAAAACCTGTATTGTCCACAACATCACTAGGAATTAGGCTAAGATGTGGTGAAGTAAACGATGTGTCATAGCCACTCATTGCTTGTCTGACCGATAGTTTTGCTAAGGGATTAGTTGTATTTATTCCAACATTGCCCTGATTTGTTGGCTGAAGAATAAGATTATGAGTTCCAGTTGGGATAGAAATAAGTTGTTGTCCACTTGCATCAGCCAATGTGAAGTCGTTTGTGCTTCCTGTATTGCTTGTTAGCACAGTTCCTAGAATTGCTGTTGTGTAGAGCTTTCCAACTCCGGCTGTGAAAGTGCCAGTGCCAAATCTTATTGCGCCGCCAACCTCCAATTTATCATTCGGTGTTGTAGTCCCAATCCCTACATTCCCAGTTCCCAAGTTAAACCAAGCATTATTGTTAGTAGTACCAGGAACATAAAACATGGCATTAGCTGGAGTAGTAGAGCCAACAGAAATAGCATCGCTGATAATCGATGGAGACAATAATGTGCTGTTTCTTTGCCAATATTGACCAGTACCGCCAGTTAATTGACTGAGAGTAACAAACTCATCGCTATTAACAGCATCAGCGCCAACCACTCTACCAGAGAACTGAGCCACGATACCTGTGCCACCATTAACGTGAAAGAGGCGAGAAGGAGTGGTGGTACCGATGCCGACGTTTCCTGAAGAACTTACAGTTAAATTAACGGAATTATTAGCTCCTAGATTAAGGTTTTCTCCAGTTTGAGCTATTATATTAAATGTGCCACTTGAGTCTACCTGCAAGAACCCATATTTGTAATTTCCATCATTTCCATAGATTCGCAGTTCTGGATTTCCCGTTGTCGATCCAAAAAAATCTGTATTACTAGTTGAGTATCTAGCAAAATGATCAGAATTCACATAGTATGAGCCGACAATTCTATTGCCATAAATATATTGCCACTGATTAGCATTTGTGCCTAGCTGGTGAGTATCAGTTGCTGAAGGTCGAACGATTCCATTAAAAACAGACTCTCCAATTACATTAAGTTTAGCACTAGGAGTTGTTGTTCCAATACCGACATTTCCTGCAAATGAAGAATCATCTGTGCCAACTCTAAGGCTTTTCCATCTTTGTGTTACTAAGCCAAGTGAGATAGTGTTGTCATAAGTGAGAGATGGACTCATTCTACTAGTAGTAAGTCCTATAATGTCCTGACCACCCAACATAAAAGACAAATATGAATAAGAACTTGCTGGATTAATTCCAATTCTAAAAGCATTGTACGTACTATCTAAGTACATAAATGCATCTGGAGTATAACCACCATAAGAAAAGGTATTATTAAAAGCTTGGGGTTTACCAGCTAATACCATATTTCCTGTTCTAATATTCCCTGAAGTGTGTAGCTCTGCAGTTGGATTAGTTGTCCCTATCCCCACATTCCCGCTAAATGCCGCCACTCCACTTGTTCCTACATTTCCGTATCCTACAGCAAATTTTCCACTTGGTACGGCCACATTGTCCGCAAAACTACTATTGGGTGTTAAATAACCACTGGTTACATTCCATTTACTTTGTGAAGTACTAATGGCGCTAGCAATGGCTGCCTCGGTGACTAGCGACTCATCATCAGCTACACCCACAGCTCTGATTGCAGTTCTGATGTTGTCAACAACAGCTCCTGAGTTTAGCGAAAGGGTACCTGCTACATGTAACAAGGCAGAGGGCGAGGTAGTGCCAATTCCCACGTTGCCTGTCATTACTGCCAACATAGCAGATCCGGGGTTAGTGGTGCCGATACCCACTCCACCAGCACTACTACTAACATATAACAAATTATCCAAATTGACCAAGCCTGTGCCATCTGCTGCCAATTTAATATCGGCATTAGTGCCGGCAGCTGTCTGCAATACCACTGCTTCAGAAAATAACACAACACTGTCATTATTCATGGTTACCACGGTGTTGGCTTCAGCGCCACCAGTTGGTGCTAGGGGGTAACCTTGCAAAGTCTCGGCGTTTAGGGCATAAGCCACGGTGCGGATTGGTTGGCGAGGTGAGAGAGTCTCGCTGTCGACCTGAACTTCTAACCAAATATTAGGATTTTCGCTAAAGATATCGCTACCAATGGCTGGACCACACTCAACTAAATCTCCTAGGCCCACCGCAAAAATACCGTCTTGGTCTGGCTCAACGGTGCAACCAGATGATGTCCAGAGAGCAGTGCCACCAGTAAGAACGTTATATAGACGGAAGGTCATTGCAGTGTTGGTAGTAATGGGATTTTGTCCTTGATCAGTTAAGCGACCCTGGAAGGAGAGCGTTCTTCCAGGGGGCGTTGGTTGAGTGGAGTAAGCTAGGTTGTAAGGAGCATTAGTAATTAACTGTGAATACCCCAGTGAGCCAAGACCCAAGAAGAACAAAATGATCAGGGCTAAGTTAACATAAGGCAAAATGTTCAAACTCGCTTTTTGTTTAACTTGTTCAAAAGTGTCAGAAATCTTGGTTCTTAACTGTTCAGATAGTCCTCCTAGACTTGATTTAAGTTGGGCTCTTTTCTCTTGATGTTTGAGTGGTGAGCCGGAAGCGGGATGAGTTTCAACAGAGGAAACAGGCAGTCTTGCCAAACTTAACAAATTGCGTTTTCCAGGGGAGGTGGTGAGGGATTTGTTTTGAGTTTTTGAGTTTACAAGAGTTGAATTCTTGGATAAAATATTTGTTAATGATAAGTCTGAGTTGGTCACACTCTTGAAAGCCAAGAGTGAACCGCCATCAACCGCTCCTGTGGGGGCGGTTGGTTTTTTTATACACTTGTTCTCAGTTTCGTCTGATATTTTTGAGTTGTCGTGGGCGGCGGTTGGTCCAAACTTGGACTTATCATTCTGAGTGAAGGGGTTCGAATCCCCTGCCGTCCACGAC
>CAYTIA010000002.1:32151-101185 GCA_964437755.1 uncultured Pseudomonadales bacterium
AAACTTGGACTTATCATTCTGAGTGAAGGGGTTCGAATCCCCTGCCGTCCACGACTGACTTTTCTCTGAAGCTTCATACACAAACCCCGCCTTTAACCATTCTGGTGGCTGAGCCAAAATCCCCTCGGTTTTCATCCATATGCCAAACTGTACAATGCTGCTCATCTTTCTTTTGATGGTGGAGTCCTTTAGCTTATTTTCCTTCTGAAATCGGTAAAAATTATCCAGTTTGGTTTTTGTTAGTAGCGATTCAATTTCATTTTCATCACAAAATTCAATGAATTGACTGATATCACTGCGGTAATTTTTAACGGTTGAGTTTGAGCAGCCGTCCCTTTTGAGTGCTAATAGAAATTCCTGGAGAAAGACGTTTGTCTGGTGGGGTGGATACTCATTAACAAACTGGATCAAAAGTGGCAAGGTGGTTAATTGAATCGCTGAAAGTGAGCTTTCTTGAGAAAACTGTTCAACCTCCTCTGCAGTCCAGGCTAAATAATCACTTTTCCAGCGCAAGAACTCAACCAACAGCTCTTGGACAGCGATATTCAGTCTAGTTTCGGGTATGCCACTCTCTTTAGTGAGTTGACCAACGTCAGCATTTGCCAAGTAAGTGGCAAATGTGGACAAGATGCTTCTGATATATCGCTGTTGGGCAGGCACGGCTGTTGGTTGATTAATTATTAGTTTTTGTCTAACACCAGGTTCGTTAGACGCTTGTTTTTATAGATAAATATTAATGAAATCAAACACTGTTCTCAAGCCTGGTTTTAAGGCTAAAAACCAGACGATTTTGAGAAAATAATGTTCTAGAGGAAGAATCACTTAAAAAATGCTCGTGCAAAAATAGATAGCCATTGTTATTTTTAACAAAACAGTAATGTTTGGGTGTAGTTTCGTATATACAAAAGATATCAAATAATATCAGCATCAACAATCTCGAATGAAGTTGTATTACAACATGTACTAAATACTGTTTTTGATGTTGGTAAGTTGTAAATAAGTGAGTCTTGCGGATTAAGGTAAAACTATTGTAGTATATGAAGAGAAATTAACATCGAAAGCTGTTGAATAACTATTTTACTAAATAAATATGCGTGATTTACTCAAGTACGAACGCGCTCTACTGCTAAAAGTTAAGGCTAGTTATGCTCAGTTATTAACAAAAAACCCGTTTTTACCACTTTGGGTGATGGAGATTGTGGAAAACTGAGCTTAGCTGAACAAAAAGATAGAGAAATATTTATTGTTGATATTACAAGAATAAATATTTCAACTAGATGAGGACTGAACAATTAATATATCAATCACTATAAATTCGGGTAAATATCCTTTATTAACAATGAAACACACCAGCAAAAAACTTCTTTTATGGCTTTACTCTTTTGATACTCAGAACAAGCGTCGTCTTCCATATTCAGAAGTTGCGTGGTTGTTGCCAGAATTAACAGAAGACGGCAAACAGTCATTAATAAGACATCTAATTTCTGAGCGCTTGTTGTTTACTGATGAATTAGATGGTTATTCTTCTTTAAGCTTAAGCTCTCATGGGAGAACACAGCTACAAGCCGATTTTCCAGCTCTTAAAAGGGTAGACCAGCCGTGGCAAGGAGATTGGTATCTGATAATCTTTTTATCACCTCCAAAAACCGATAAAAGCTTTAGATATCTGAGAACTCAGCTGGTAAAAAACTTGTGCTTTCAACTAAGTAGAGGAGTGTATCTTCACGCTGGAGTAGTATCTGAAGAGCTACAAAAACTGTTCCATGACTCGTATCGTGAAAATTTATTAATGTACAAAACTGCCAATTGGCAGTTTGGTGACGAACAGATTGTTATAGGTCAAAGTAATAGCTTAAACGACTTAATTTCAATATTCTCAGGAATTAGCAAAGAGGTTAAAGAACTGCTAATAAAAAAAACAAACAAAAAAGAGTTGAGCGATCAGCAAAAAATCAGAATATGTTCAATTTACGATCGTTTTGTTGTAGCATTTGAACAAGACGCTGGAATCATTAGATATTATCACCCCACCGCTATTTCAGGTACAAGAGTACTTCTCCAGATCAGACAAGAGGAAAATTGGTAAAGTGTCGGCTTCTTCAGCCCCCATTTCGTTAGTAAGACCATACAAAATACCCGAAAAATAGAGTTAAAGGCTTATGAATTATCATTAATGAGTTGCTTTCGGGTCAGGTCATTGTCACTTTGTTAGGTTAATATTTAGCTATACATTGAAGCATTAATAACTGTCCTTAGCGTTCTGCGATAATAAATTACCAGGCTTTGCAAGAATAATTCTGTAATCATGCAAGAATATCTTAATCTATTCTTGCAACTCAATAAGAAAATTTTAAGTACCGTAATAAAGCGAAGATTAACAACTTGGAATACTTTTCTGCTGTTTTTATTTCGGCTGAGAGGATAATAATTCTTTTCATAGAATCATTAATGCACACATTAATTATAGGATTGTGATTTTATTGCCATTATTTGCTTGGTCTTTGCTGATGTGATTAAAGTTGGGTGGGGGTAGTTAGTCTAAATATGTGCTTTAATGACTAAACCTATTGATGTTAACAATGGATAGGTTGTTGACTCTCCCGTTTAGCGGTGAAGCGAGGTTTTGATGAGTGGTTTGGCTCTTATGGAAAATGAGTTAGCTATGAGCAATCATTAGCGTTGTTAACTAATTAATCTTTAACTAACTCCTTCTTAGTTTGAAACTATTCCTAGTACAAGATTGTGTTGATCTAGATAGCGTTCAATTTCTAGATGATTGTCGTCATCGTGATGGTGCTGGCTTCGAATGTAGTTGGGCTTGGTAGCCTCAATCAAGAACTCTCCCTTCTTCAAGTTATAACTAAAACGCCCGTTTTTGTCGGTTAAGACAGCTACTATTTTCCCCTTAATAACTTTGTTATTCTCTTCACTTGATTCAATGCTTGTTAATCGTACTAGAGCATCTTGTACTGGTTGTCCTTTCTCATCTATTACCAAGCCCTTAATATTGGCAAATATCTTGCTCCACAACAAAAGTATCAAGCCGTACAAAACATACAAAAAAATTAAGATTTTATTAAGATTTGTAGGCCAAAACACAACTACACAAATTATGACTAGAGTATTGATCAGGGTGGTCCAGTTTTTAAAGATGGCCACCTTATTTATCCAAATCTGAACCTTTGTTAAAAATGACCACGCTATTTTGGAGTAACCTTTTTTATCTCTTTTATCTTTTGGCACTCTCATTTCTGCCACTAGGTCATTGTCTGTTGGAATAATCAGTGACAAGTTGTCATTTTGCAATGAGACTTCTGTTAGATCTGCTTTGTAGAAATCTTCTAAAACGACCTTTTCTTTCCTATCAACTTTTGTGGGGTATTTATAATCCGGATGAGTGATTGCTATTTTATACATTTTGGCTGGCAAGTTAGTGTGAGTGTAAAGTCCAAACCTATTTGTGACAACTTGCTCATAATACGGGGGAAATCCATCTGGTTCTGATTGACTGATGGCGGTTACCGTAGCAAATGGCACTCCCAATACATCTTCAACTCCCTCAAGCGAATAGTAATCTTGATCAAATACCCAACCCTCGTTCTCTTTCCAAGGTACTAGACCTAGTGCTACCCAGATTCTCCAAAGTTGTTTGAAAGATAGTAGGCCAGCACTACCCACTCTACGCATTAATAATAAAGTTGAGATTACAATTGGCCAGCTAGCAAGTATTAAAACAAGCCAGGGACCAAGAAAGCTCATCAATTTAGAAAACCAGGGTCTTGATGCGATTTTCCAGATGGGGGTGGGAGTGAGACGCTTTATTACCTCATGTACAATTTCTTTTGGAGGTGTGTAGGGAATCTCTATCGGAGGTTTTTCTGGAGGTCTTGTTGGCATACCTGGGGCAACCGTTGGCTCTCCTGGTTTTGGAGTTGGCGAGGCCTCGCCAACAGGAGGAATGATGATTACGGCAGAAGGAATAACAATTTTTACTCCCTCAAGTACGCTAATATGTCTGGCTTGATCGATAATCACAAAATTAAGAGTAATAATGGTATCTCTGGGTAAAATAGGTAGGGTATAACTCCAGTTTCCCTGAGAATCTATCCAGATCTCTTTGTTAATATCGTCCTGTCCTGGAATCTTAATAGTCAGCTGAACTAAACTGTTAGCTTCTCCTTTAGCAATTAACTTTGGTTCATTGGCCGAGATCTGAATTGGATCATCGGGAATGGTATTGGTATCTTGAGCTGAGATCGAAGTGACAACATCTCCAATCTGGATTAAAACAAATGAAGGGGCTACGGAATCAACAGTAAAGCTCCAAGTGGCTGAACTAGTGGTTAAGCCAACCGCATCAACAGCCACGATTTTCCAAGTATTATTACCCTGAGGAACATCAAACTTTACATCAAGGTAGTAATAGCCAAGCTCTGAGTTATAACTAAGTTTATATTGAGAAAAACTACCACTATTATCTAAATTATCCAAAACAAGCTTGCCGTTTAAATAAAACTGATAATGCGACATCAGCACGTTATCGGTTGATTCTCGCCACACAAACTGAGGTCGGTTGGTGTTAAGCAACTCTCCATTTTCTGGCGAAATTAGAATTGGTGCTGTTGGAGGAACAATGTCGGGCATGGTGGCACTAACGGTTGCTCCGTGAGTGATTGGTGGAGGGAGAGTTTGTGCTTGTGCCGATGGGTGAAAAAATACTGCTCCAAATATAGTCACAATTATCGCTAAAACGAGTCTAACTGAAGGTGGGCAGGTCAACATTTTCATCAAGTCTATCATAACAAAAAAGGCAATGATTAACTCATTGCCTTTTGGATTTAAACGAATTTATATACTACCTATTTCTTTAACTCTGGTTCTTGTTTGCTTTGATCTAATTCCATCTGTAACTCTCTCACTTTTTCTTGTTCAAGCTGATACTTCTTTTCTGCATGGCGCTTGATAGCCATCACGATAGCTGCAATCAGCACACCTCCAAAGAAGATGGAAAGAATAATTCTAACAGGAATGATCCAGAAGCTAGCAGTATCAACAATTACTTGACCAGTATCGCCATAACTGGCGGTTAGTTTAGCAGTATAAAGACCGAATCCCCAAATCTTGTCCCATTTGCCGGCAAAATCTCTACTATTTAAAGGGAAAACGTTTTGAGGCTCAACCTCAATTGAGTCAGATTTTTGACCAAGCATGTTAAAGATATCGATGCTCATGCGGGGTCGAATGTGAATGTCAGATTGATTGCGGATAGTGAAAGAGTAGGGCACAGGGCCAAACTCTTGAAATTTATTGAACTTAAACTCTCTGATGTAGGCTTCCTCATTGATTGGTCCATCAACAACTACGTAAAACAAAGTACCCACTCTTTGAGTGACTCCAGTACCAGAACCTTCTGCTTGAGTGATATCATCTGGATTAGCTGGTTCATGTAAAACCATGGCATATCGTCCTCCTGGCATAGCGTCCTCAGGAATCTCGATTACCACTGCCATCTCTGCTGTTTCTTTTGGAGCAAGAGTATGCTTGTTAGGAACGATAGTCATCCAGTGAGCCAAGCTCCAGCGGTTGGTAACACTTTCCTGTACAGGAATTGGGGTTCTGCCGTCTTCCTTGACAATAAAATCTAGAGCGTAAGAACGCAGGGTCATGGTTTTATTAGTTGCGTTGCGGATACGAACGGTGGTCTGGATTGTTTCTCCTGGCGCGGCGCGAAGCTGGCCCTCATCACCAGCTCTTGGTGGCATAACTACCAGTGAAACGGCATCTGCTACATTACTTGTTTGCGCTTTTGCAGGTTTGATTCTGGCAATCGCAATCAACGAAAGTACAATAAAAAAGGCAAGAAGTGTTTTTTTCATGAGCAGGCTTGTATTTTTTGTTTGTTAATTAAAAAGTAGCTGTAGCTGTATAAGTAATATAGTTGTAGTAGTCACCGGCGGCGGTTAGGGCATCGGCGATGATTCTGTAACAGGCATAAATACTGTCGCTATTGGTTGGAGTACTTGGCCCAAACACATCAACGGGATCTTGTGCTGATTCAAAATCAGCAAAGTGTCTGGCCACGAAAGTTCCGCCAACATTGTATTCAAAAGCAGGATTATCGCTGTCAATGTTTTCGATTGAGTAACCAAAACCAGTTTCTGTTTCGACGGTCCAATCTTGTTCTACGGTATGAGACATGCTGGCTACATTCGCATCCCATATACACTCAAAAGCATCAACTCCAGCGTTATAAGTATCGCCGGCGCAGACTTCACCATTTCTACCAAGTTGATCATTGGCAATGGCAGTAACGACGGCACCGCTTAGAGCATTAGTGGTAACTTTTAGTTCTTGAGATCCATATTTGAAATCACCGGTGTTAATTTCCCCAAAAGGAACGCTGCTGCCGGTGGTAGTAATATCGGTTGTTTCACCGCATCTGGTTGCTCCGGCGGTTTCACCAATAATTTCAAAAGTGAGTGAGGGAACAACAGTAGCGCTGACGCGAACTGCTTCAATGGCGCCAATTTTTACAGTAGTTGAGTCAATTACTGCGTTGTCAGAAGTTCTTACATTGCGAACAACAACCTCATAAGTATCAGCAATACCTGTAATATGACCTGCCGCTGGGGCTGGATTGATGATGGTAGGAATACCGATGGTGATGGTTCCACCGGTGCCACCCGTTGTGTAAGGGCAAGTATAAACGTGCCAATAACCCGTGGGAAGAATGCCTCCAGTTTGACCAGCAGAAGCAGTTGGGGTGCCAAAGGTATGAGAACCAGTTTTTTCGCAGGATACGGTTGGAGAGCCAGTACCAAAATCAAAATAAGCCTGATCAGGGATGCCATCTGCACTAGTAGCACTAGTGCCAGTTGCTGGTACCAATACTTGAAAGTAACCTGCTGTAACATCTGTATTTGTGTCAAAAACTACCTCCAGAGCACTTGTTTCAGCAAGATAAAAAGTTTCATTGGTGGTAGCAATAGCAGAATCAATGGCAATGGTGTTAGTATCAACAACGTCAGCAATGGTTCTTGCTCCTGAAGTAGTAAAGGTTAGAGAGTCAGTAACTTTTAATGCATCTGTAATTTCTGTGTTGAGATTAACTGTGTAATCAGTAATTGCGGGTGAGTCAATAACTATATCCATAATGGTATCTGACCCCGGAGTACCACTAACTCGTCCTCGATAAGAAACCCTTGAATTGCTCATTGTAACTGATACAGAAGTAAGGTTTGCTGCCTGTGGCTTGTTAAGATAGGCTAGCCAGGTTAATCCTACAACTAATAGAGCAAGTGATACGAGGCGAAAATAGAGGGGTTTGACTTCAGTCATGATGTTGTTAGTTAAATAAAACAAACGATAATTTTAAAGCTCTTTTATAAGCTACTTGATAGGGCAATCCAACCCTAAATACACTTAAGTACTACTACGAATATTATTAACAGGATCTTTTGATAAGTGCAAGAGATAATTTGTATTTACCTTACTCTTTTTACGATCTGCTTCCAACCCCAGTGCATCATCCAGCCCAAACCAACTAAAACCACAAGTGAAAACGGCAGAGCAATTATGCTTTTGGTTTGGGTCTGTTCACCAACCACAAAATGAGCTTCATAGAGGCCAATCATCAACGGAGGTTTGTAATGAAACTGAGTAAAAAGTGTGTCTACTTTTTCTGGATCAAGTAAGCCCTCGGCATCTAACATATCAGAATTTAGTTTGGTACCTCTTACCATTCTTGTGGAGTTGGCCAAAACAAAATCAGGATAAAAAATGTACTCAACAATGCTTTGTTTGAAAATATTTTTAATGGTGGCGGAACCTTGAATCAGGGTGGCGGTATTGCCGGTGTTTTCTGCTAAAACATCAAAGCGAATGCCGGTAAAACTGTCAATAAACAGTGGCATGTTGAGATTGGCAATACCGAGTTTTCCCTGATTGGACTCGCTTTCACCTATGTAGACGATTAAGTTGCTAACGACGGTTCCTGCGACTTGGCTTGAGCTATTATCCTGATTGCTGTCGGCGTTTTCACTAGAAGCTAAACTACGAGCATTGACCATTATTGCCAGAGGGTACTCTTTTTCTGATGCTACATCATTAACATCAATTTGTAAGCTGATACTGTGATTTTTTCCTGGTTGTAAAACAAATGACTCTCCAAACTGTAAGTCTGGGTTTGCAGTTCGATTAAAGATTTTTCCAGGCTGAAGTACTGGTTGTCCTGTTTTTCCATCAGCCTTAAAGTCAGTAATGTTGACCGAAATTTCAAGTGGTTCTTTGCCATGGTTTTTAACAACCAAAGTATGCTTGAGTTTTTCTGATGGTTTAACAGCTACATAAGCAACCGGTGGATGAACTGAGAGCGAAAGTGCAGCACTATTAGGAACAACAACCTCTTCATCTTGGTTTTGATTCGTTGTTTGCTGAGCATTGACTTGAGGAAAAGATTGCTGGCTAAAAAGAATAATAAGCCCCACAACAAAAGTTGTAGCGATAGTATTAATAAACTTTCTTTTCTTCATATATTAATAGCCTGGAACGGCAATATAAATAATTCCAGTTTGATATCGACCTGAAGTTTGTGAGGCATCAACCCCAGCCTTATAGGTGATGAGTGCTTGTTCATTTCTAGCGATAACGTCACTATTCATTACAACTTGCATTGTTCCTCCTTGACTTGCATCAGCAAATGGGCGAAAACACTCATCATCGCTACTACAGTCCAGGTTACCTGCAGCAGTAAAATCATCGCTAACAGTATTTCCTTGAGCGTTATAACCAAAGCCGGCGACAGACTCATTGATCCAGGGTTTGGCTAGATTGACAGCACAGGTGCCCGAGTCGCACTCGGTGTCGGGAATCCAGTCAAGTCCTCCGTGATGAGCTAAGCGATGCTGTTCATAAGCATAAACAGTGTATCCGCCAGCACCGCGAGTACTAATGGTTAAAGTATTTTGAGCACTAGCATGAATTCCTGGTACTAAGTATCCCAATTCCAAATCTGTGTCAGAAATAGAAAAGGCAAAATCTCCAATTTGATAGATATATTGAAAACCGGCTCCAACAAAGTATGTGCTGCCACCGGCTCCATAATCTCCATAAGGGCCAGCGGCGGTTTGTCCTAAAGTGTAGCTTACATTATATAAGGAGCCTTCTCGTTTTCCTGCTCCCATATTAAAGTTGCCAAACTGAATTACATAAGTTGCGCTTTCAAGGCGCTCGGCTAGTGAGGTTGGAGGTGAGAGTAGAGCTCCAACTATTAACAATAAGAAAAATGTTAAAAAAATAGTGGCTCGTGACCACTGATGAACTAGCATTCTTCTCATTGAGTGTTGCTTTTTTGTTTTGACAGCCATTCTTTTAGTTTCTCCAGTTCGACTCTAATAAGCATTAACTGCCCTTTTACTGCATCATGGTTTTGCGGAAACTGCATCATTTGGATGGTTTGATCTAACTTTGGTTGTAAAAATCCAAACAAAAATCCATCAAAATATTTTAGCCAATCCCAAGTGGTGTTTTCTGCATGATTTAGCTCATCTTCCTTTTGATCCAAAAAAATCTTGTAGCTATGAACCTCATTGTGTTCAATTTCTACCAAAGTTTGTTTTTCTTTGGCTTGCTCATATTGATACTTAGCAAATAAAAAGAAAACCATTATCAGAGGAATGCTGATTAAATTTGAAAAATCAGCCTTGGAGCTGACTGCTGGATTCAGGGCATAGAAAAATAACAGGGTAAGCAGGGTGGTGGCGATTGAGGTCCAGCGTTCCATTGTCATCGATACAAAAAATAGATAAACAAATACCAGCGGAAAAAAGATTGAGGATATGCCTCCAGTTGCCCCGATCAAGATTAAAAAAGCAAAGGTGACTAGCACCATCTCGTCAACGGCGGTGGTGGGTAAAATTTCCCAGACAGCGGCTTCATTAAGTTTTTTTAAAATGAAATAGAGAACAAAACAGGCGCCAAAAGCTTGGAGCGAGTATTGAGCAAGTGAGGGAAATGACAGCCAAAGATAAGCGACCACAATTGAGACCGATAATGCGAGAGATTGGGCAAGAACTTTTCTAACTTGGTTCGTCATGGGCAGCAGCTGTTGATATAAAAATATAGTAGGATTATATCAACTATAACCTAGTTGAGTTGTGTAGACAATTGGAGGTCGCTGTTTTTTATAATTACTTGCGTGATACAATCATATACTCGGAGAAATTATTTTTTTATGTATGAAATTAACCCAGAATTCAACCGAAAGCTCTACCTCAAAAACATTTTATAACCACTCTCAAGTCGAAACCCATTGGCAAAAAATGTGGGAAGATCACAAACTTTTTCAGGATCAAATTAACCAGTTTGTTGCCAAAGAAAATGCGGGAGAGAAACTAGATCCACTTTATTTACTGTTTGCTTTTGCTTATCCCTCTGGTTCAGGGTTACATGTGGGTCACGTTGAAAGTAAAACGGCTCTTGATATCTTGGCTCGCTACAACCGCATGAAGGGTAAAGATGTTTTTTTCCCGGTGGGCTGGGACGCTTTTGGTTTGCCAGCAGAAAACTATGCTATTAAAACTGGTGTGCCTCCGGTTGAAACAACCAAGCAAGCAATTAACACTTTTCGCTCTCAGGTTAAGCGTCTGGGTATTAGTTACGACTGGAGCGGTGAAGTAGCTACCTGTCATCCAGAATACTACAAGTTTACTCAATGGCTGTTTTTGGAATTGTTTAAAGCAGGCTTGGCTTACAAGAAAATGGGAATGGTTAACTGGTGTCCTTCTTGTCAAACGGTTTTGGCAAATGAGCAGGTTGTTGATGGCTTGTGTGAGCGTTGTGATAGCGAAGTTGTGCAAAAAGAGTTGGAGCAGTGGTACTTTCGGATTACTGACTACAAAGATGAGCTAATCAATGGCTTGGAGCAGTTGGATTGGCCAGAACCAACTAAGCAACAACAGCTTCACTGGATTGGTAAAAGCAAAGGGGCGGAGGTTGATTTTATGTTGGCGGATGATAGCGAAAACTCAAACAAAACTCTAACTTGTTTTACTACTCGCATTGATACTATTTTTGGGGTTAGTTTTTTAGTTATCTCTCCCGAAAAATTCAATCAACTTGAGTTGATTCAGCTTGTGGGTGATGATAAGAAAGTCCAAGTCAAAGAGTATCTAAAGCAAGCATCTAAAAAAACAGAAGAAGAGCGTCGTATTGGTGAAAAAGATAAGACGGGGGTTAATACTGGCTTGAAGGCAACCAATCCGGTTAATGGTGAACAGGTGCCATTATTTATTGCTGATTATGTTTTGCCTCATGTGGGTACTGGTGTAGTGATGGGGGTGCCGGCTCATGATGAGCGTGACTGGGCATTTGCAGTTAAGCAGAGTTTAAAGATAGTGCCAGTAGTTGCACCTAAAAATAATCAAGTGATTATTGAGGGGAAAACCGAGCAGTTTAATCATCAACAACCTCAGGTTTGCACTAGTGAGTATGGGATTCTGATTAACTCTGAAGAGTATGACGGCTTGAGTTCAAAGGAAGCTCAACAAAAAATTGTGGTAGATTTTTCTGGAGTTATGAGACCGACTACTACCTACAAATTACGTGATTGGCTGATCTCGCGCCAGCGTTATTGGGGAGCACCAATCCCGATCATTTATGACCCAGATGGTGAGGCTCATCCAATAAATGAAAATAATTTACCCTGGTTGTTGCCTATCGATGTTGATTTCAAGCCAACGGGTGAGTCACCACTGGTTTCAAGCAAAGAGTTTGCCAAACGAGCTAGTGAGTATGCCCTGCGCGAATATGATGAACTGATTAAGCAAAATCAAGAAAATGGTTGGGCTCAAGATGCTTCTGATTGGCGCCCAGAGTATGACACAATGGATACTTTTGTCGATTCCTCTTGGTACTATTTACGTTATCTAGATGCGCGCAACCAAGAATTATTTGCACAAAAAGACAGACTAAATCATTTTATGCCGGTTGATATGTACTTGATTGGTCCAGAGCATATTGTGTTACATCTGCTTTATTCCCGTTTCTTTACCAAGTTTTTGCGAGATCATGGCTATCTGGATTTATCCAGTGGTGAACCCTTTACCAAGATGCGTCATCAAGGCATGATCTTAGGTCCAGACCACAAAAAGATGAGTAAGAGCAAAGGCAATGTGATTAGCCCCGATGTAGTGATCAAGAAGTATGGTGCTGACACCTTGCGAGTATATGAGATGTTTATGGGTCCACTAGAGGCGGATAAACCTTGGGATGATAGAGCTGTTCAGGGTGTTGCCAGATTTTTGAACAAAATTTACAAATTGTTTATTTTGACCCTCGAGAGAATTGAACAAAACAACGTTCAAAAATCAAATGTCAAGCTGGAGCGCAAACTCCATAGCACCATTAAAAAATTGGGCAATGACATTGAACAACTGAAGTTTAATACTGGTATCGCCAGTTTGATGGAGATGAGTAATGAGTGGCAAAGCTTAATTGAACAAGAAGAGTCTATTTTTTGTAAAGATGATTTGGAAAGAGTTGCTAAGTTATTAGCTCCGCTGGCTCCATTTTTGGCAGAGGAGTTGTGGGCTAAACTTGGAAATGAGTTTAGCATTCATCAACAATCTTGGTCAAAGTTTGATGAAAAGCTGGCTCAGGCGGAGACGGTAACTATTCCAGTACAAGTGAACGGTAAGTTAAGAGGAGAGTTGGAGATGGAAACAGACAAGTTGTCGGAAATGACAGCTCAGGATGTTCTTGATTTAGCCAAAGAGCTGACTTCAGTAAAAAAATGGCTAGTTGATCAAGATGGTAAACTTCTAAGTAGTCTCAAGAAGGAGATTTATATCCCTGGTAAAATTGTCAGTTTGGTGGTGTAAAATCTAACAAAGATAAA
Organism: uncultured Pseudomonadales bacterium; assembly: GCA_964437755.1. Taxonomy (GTDB): domain Bacteria; phylum Patescibacteriota; class Microgenomatia; order UBA1400; family PJMF01; genus DAOLOF01. Next base: position 45,047 of record CAYTIA010000002.1, read on the forward strand.
ATGCAAAAAACAATGTCAATTACTAGTCAAGGTCAAATAACTATTCCTCTTGAGATTCGTCAAGCTCTTAATATTACTCAAGCCACAAAAGCTTTAGTGCAGTTAGATGGTGAAAAAATTGTGATAACACCACGACTAAGTTTTGAACAACTTGCTGGTAGCTTAGCCTCGAATATTAAGTTGTCAGATGACCAATTAAGAAAAGCAAGAAGATCATTTGAAAGTGATTGGGCTAAAGATGAAAAATGATAATCTTTTTTTTCTGGATACAAATGTGATTATTCGTTTTTTGGTAAAGGATCACATTGAGCATTTTGAACAAGCCAAAATTTGGTTTAACCAAGCAAAAGAAGGGAAGATAAAAATGATAATAGTACCGATAGTGGTGGCTGAATGTTGTTATCTACTTGAATCATTTTATAAAGTTCCTAAAGAATCTATTGCCCAAAAGATGCAAGTTTTGTTAAGTCAGCGCTGGATCCAAGTTGAGAATAGAAAAGAAATAAATAACCTCTGGCAGCATTATCTTAAAGGATTGCATTTTGTGGATAGTTTTTTATTGAGTTCTTCTCTTATTAATCAAGCAAAGGTGCTGAGTTTTGATAAAAAGATTGTAAAACATTGTTTACAGCTGAATTGAGTAATCTTCCAGGTTTCCAAATTATTGTGATATTTTGATATATTTTATTGTTCAATAACTAGAAAATAGTTTAATAAATAGATATTTTTTACTTTGCAAAGCAGGGCAAAAAAATATCAAAATTTGAACACATTTAGTTAACAAAAATACAAAATGATCAGCCTGCCTAGCTCATCAGCTTCCCGCCGCATAAAAAGATGGATGATCTGGACAAAAAAGTGGTTGGTGAGCAAGGTGTCTTCCAGATACGGTCTTTTTGCAATTTTGCAAAAAAGTGGGCAAATAACTTAAAACATAGCTTTGTTAAAAAATGGGTGGGTTTTTGCAAGCAGATAACCAGACTTTTAAAATCATTACTTACTCCCTCACGTTCTAAGATTCATACACACACGGTGGCATTATCGGTAGGAGCATTGATGTTTGTGGCAGGAACTTATTATGGTATAGCTCATTACTTGATTCCGGCTATTCGCGCTTCTTTTGAGTCTACTCATCAAATGCCCTATGACTCACAGTTACCAGACGGTAACTCTACCGCTTTTAATCGAGGGACGCTTGGAGAACTGGCTGTAACTAATTTTGGAAAAGCTCGGTTTTTTTGACATAATTTGCTCTCTTTATAGAAAAATACTATAATACGCCATATGAAAACTAAAACTCTTCGCATTCTAACATCAGCCTTTTCTCTATCAGCTTTGGTTTTTGGATACCTAACTTTTTCAAATAATGATATTGTTAATGTTCATGGCTCAGACAGCTGTCTTTATGACATAACTGGCTATGTTACTCAAACGGGTTCACTTAGAGCTGGCTATGCTAACTGCAATGGAAATTCTTGGTGTATTAAATTAGATGGAATTCCGGCAGAGTATAACAACTCTGGTTGTTATGTTGCCGAACTTTATACCGATCCAATTCAATCGTGCGGAAACCAAGAAACTCACCTTAGAAAAAGAGTGAGTATTACCAATGGTGGTGAAATTTGTTTTGATAGTGCCGATTGGGGAACAGACTGCCGAGCTCAACTTGATATTCGCCGAGATATATCGGGTGCTCCTGCTGGAAATGTGAAAACTTATCTAATTGAGTGTGGCCAAAAGCCATCTCCAACACCAACGAGAACTCCAACCCCGACATTTACACCAACGCCCACTCTAACTCCAACTGCGACTCCTACAAGTACTCCAGGTCCTACCTCAACACCAACACCAACATCTACGCCTAGACCAACCATTCCAACTCATTATAGTTCATGTGATAGTTTGAGAGTGGTAAGTGGGAATAACTCTCTAGTTCCTGCAAAAATAACTTTTGAAACGAGAGCCAGTGATTCCGATGGAGATATTCAGTTATATAGATATTATTTTGGAGATGGAAAATCCCTTGAAACTACACAAAATGTTGTAGAACACACATACGAAGTATCTGGAACCTTTTATGCAAGAGTATTTATTAAGGATTCAAAAGGTAACTGGAAAACAAGTCAGGCTTGTACAACTAATTTAAAGGTTGAGTCAGCTCCGATTGAAACTCATAAGTCGGGTTGTAGCGATCTTTTTATTCTATCAGGTCAACACAATCAAGCTCCTACAGATGCCACTTTCCAAGTAACTGGTTTTGATAACAAAGGAACAATTCAGCGTTACCGATTAGTTTACAGCACTAATGAACAACAAGAGCAAAGCTCAAATTTTTTCACTAAACATTTTTCTCAGCCAGGCTCGTATGAGATTAGGGCATATATTCAAGACTCTCAAGGAAACTGGAAGGGTGGAGATGGAAGCTGTCGCAAAACTCTTTACGTTAACACCAAGCCAATTGTGGTCCAACCAAAAACAGGAACTCCACTAATGGTAACACTAGGCAGTATCGGTTCTGGTGTGCTAGGATTAGGCTTAAGAACAATTAAGAAGCGTTGGTTTTAGTCATTCTTAATGATCCTTCATTAACTCTATGAAAATTGCCTGGCCAAAAGCAAAGAGGCTAATCTCTTTATATTTATTACCGTTTTTAATCTTTCTTCTTTTTCTAATCTTCATTAGATGGGTTGTAACTACCGTTGTTCCTGTTGCTTTGGTTGAGGTTAAGTATCAATATCATCACACTCTCACCACAGTGTTTAATGTTCCCGACCTGAAATCGCTAATTATTCCGGATTTTAGCTGGATGACGTGGGAAGGGCATAGCAAGCATCAAGAATATGGAATCAGAATCCCAGCGATTTTTTTGGACGAACCCGTTATTTTTAATGTAGACCCCAATGATTCAGGTCAGTATAAACAAGCTCTAAAAGAAGGTATTGCCCATGCCTCAAGTACTTCATTTCCTGATAATGCTGGACTTGGTTACTATTTTGCTCATTCCTCAATCGGAGAGGTTAATTTAAGAAACAACGCCATTTTTTATCTTTTGGGCAAGTTGGTAGAAGGTGACAAAATATTTATTTGGCATCATGGCGAGAAGTTCGAGTACGAGGTATATGGGCAACTGATAGTTGAACCAAATGATGTGGAGTTTTTGTATCAAGAGTATGATGGAGAAAAGATAGTTCTTCAAACTTGTTGGCCCCCTGGTAGTGACAGACAAAGATTGCTAGTTTTTGCTCAAAGAACAAAATAGAGCATAACAATGGTTTCTTTTCAGTTTCTTTATTTATCTTAGGGTAATGTCCCTAATAGATTCAATTTCCAAACAAAAGAGTACAAATAGTCAAAAATGGCGAACACTAGTTGCCGTCATATTTTTTTTATGTGGTGTTTGTGCAGTACTGCTAGGATCACATCATTTATCGAGTGTAATTGAAGTCCCAAATTGTATAAATTTTGTAGATGAACAACTTGAAGAAAATATAGTTCAAACTAGAAATGAAAACGAAGTTGATCAAATTGTTAATAGCTTTGGAAAAATTCAAGTTGAGATACAGGGAGCGGTGAAAAATCCAGGAGCTTATTGGTTAAAGTCTGATACAAGGTTAGGGGAATTAATAGAGGTAGCAGGAGGATTAACAGAAAATGCCGATCAAGAATATTTTAAAAAACATTTAAATATGTCTCAAAAACTATCTGATGAGCAAAAAATAACCATTCCTACCAAAGAAAGTAAAGAACTAGCTGAGTTGCTTAGGGATTACTGTGTCAACTTAAAACAGATAGAGGAAAATGTGAAGATTGAAAACGATGCCCAAGACAATCAAAGTGAAACAGAAGAAGCTGGAATAGAAACCAGCAGTAATCAAAACTGTATATCCATTAATTATGCTAGTAGCACCGATCTGCAAAAATTAACTGGAGTGGGAGAAAAAACTGCAGAACTAATAATTGAGAGCAGACCGTACTCAAAAGTGTCTGAGTTGTTAAATGTGAAAGGGATTGGAGAGGCGACACTGGAAAAAATAGAGAAAGAGATTTGTTTATAAAAAAAGTTATGGGTTGTAATTATAGGTCGAACTAGACAAAGTAAATTGGCATTTGAAGTAAACAAATTAATGCACAGAAGAGGTAAAAAATCAAAAAATATGTTGTCATTTCTAACAAAACAATATAAACATATAGAAATATAGCGGTAGAAAGATAGACAAACTATTAACGCAGATATCATCTTTAGTATATATAAATATATTAAGATATGTTTATAGTTAGGCAAAATATACGAGTAATATATCTCTACCGAAGCTAAATAATCAGGTTGTCTAAAATGTACTATTAATTCACTTGTTAACAGATTACTCGAGTGATTGATAAAATATTATTTAACATTTTTTATAGAATTTTTATTGGAATTATGCGAAATTTCTATAAATTAGCACTCTCACTAGTACCTCTGCTAATCATTTTTTTGCTCGTTATTTGTCAATGCAATCAAACAATCTTTGCTTTTATCATTATTAAAGCTTCGTTAAATAATTGGTATGACTTTTTTAGTAGTAAAGCTTTGTCTGTTATCAGCTACTTGACAAGGAGTGGTGAGTCTGCAGTTGGTAGATTGGGAGCTCAAATCGCCATAGGGTCAGTTTTTGGTGTACAAATTGGACAAAACAGCTCATTAAGTCTTAAATTAAAAACTATTGGGATGTCACACTTATGGTCAGCTTCAGGTTTGAGTCTTTATTTGTTTATTCAGGTGATCAACTCTTTTTTGTCCTTGTTTAGCTACGTTTCTTTTAATAAAAAGACGTTTTTATCTATTCTCAGCTTGTTGTTCTTCTGGTGCGTCGGTCCAAAATCTGCTTCTTTGCAAAGATCGTTTCTTTCGATTCTATTATTCTTACTTTTTTCTAAATATTTTGGTTTTCAATTATCTAAATTACGTTTATTGGTCTACATTTTAATCATTATTATTTTGCTTCAACCAACACTTATTAATTCTCTTTCCTTGTGGTTTTCTGTAGGAGCTGTTTTTGGAGTGATTTGTCTCAATTCATTTTTATCTAGTTTATTTAAAATGGACCAAACCACTTTCTTTTCTAATTCTTCATTTTTGTCAAAAATTCTTTTTCGAATTAAAAAAATGCTACGTGTATTTTTTAAAAATGTTGTTTTATTTTTATCTTTACAACTGGGAATGCTCCCCTTAATATCTTTAACTTGGGGGGAGATTAGTTTAATGAGTCTTTTACTAAATATTTTAATGGCTGGAGTAGCGCCAAATGTTTTTTATTTAGGCTTGATTTGGTGTGTCTGGATTGTTTTTTACATTCTTTGGCTACGCTCCTTTGCTTTTGCAAAGGTACTTTCTTCACTATTAATGTTTCCTCTCGAGTGGCTTTTCGAGATATCTGATCAATTTGTACAAATTGATCAGATGGCGTTAAGAATTCCTGAATTTTCAACTATAGCAACAATTGCTTGGTACACAGCAATATTCTTAATCAATCAGTTTTTTGTTTATAGGCGAAAAACTGAGATTTCTGCCCAATATACTTTAAATAATATTTTTTCTTTTTGGTGAATCTTGATGTTCAAACAAGTAATTCTTATATGTACTATATTCACTTTAGGACTATGTATCCAACTTCTTAGGCTTTGGCCATCAAAAAACTTAGAGTTAGTTTTTTGCGATGTTGGTCAAGGTGATGCGATATTGATCAAGTATGGGTTTTGGCAGATGCTAATTGATACTGGACCAAATGATCAAGTACTAGAGTGTCTTCGACAAAATATGTCATTTTGGGATAAAACTCTTGAGGTTATTCTAATTACTCACACTGATGCTGATCACATTGGCGGATTTGCAAGCGTGCTATCAAATTATCAAACAAACGATATCTTTTTAGCTGACACAGGAACCAGTACAAGCTACAAAAACATGCTTAATGAGCTTCTTGCTGAGAAGTTTAGATATACTCAGATTAAAACCGCTTTTTTAGGCCAAATGATTGCTTTTTCCCCTGGTGGACAACTGTTATTTTTGGGACCAGACGAAGGACAGTTGCCACCAATAAATGCCAGCGCAAACAAATTTTCCGAAACCTTATTATCGGACGTAACGCTACTAGAATCTAAGAATAATGATGATCCAAATGAACGATCAATTATCTTGTTATTAAAATATATTGATTTTGAGTTTCTGCTAATGGGAGATGCATCTTCTAAAAATGAGTTAGCACTTGTGAAAAGAGGACTGATTGAAAAGGTAGAGGGTATAAAAGTGGGGCATCATGGGTCAAATACTAGTACGCACGTTGACTTGATTGAACAATCTCAACCCGAAATAGCCGTGATTAGCTGCGGCTACAACAACAAGTTTGGTCACCCTTCTCTTGATGTGATTAAGATATTAAATCAAAATCAAGTAAAAATACTTAGAACTGATGAGCTTGGAACAATTAAGCTCATTACCGATGGAACTGCATACTGGATTGTTGATTAATTAATTATTTTGCGAAGTGAATAATAGCAGAATAAGAAGATGGGCGAGGATTGAAAAGTTTGTGTTTTAAAAAAACTAATCAATTATTAAAAATTGAGGTTTAAAAAATTCACCGTGAATTAATTTGTACAAAATCCGAAATATTGTTGTCGCAACTAAAATAATTAATGCGACAAAAATGTTCCACTGGTTGTTAAAGGGCTTAACAAATAATATGACACACAATTTTTTGATTGACAAGTATCAATTATTTATACTATGTATTTTTAACGAAAAGTGTATTTATATCTAGTTAAAATGTGTTCAATAATAATTATTTTTCTAGGAGTGTTTTAGTCATCGCGCTCTAAATATTCTCTTCTACAAAACTATTATTTTGAATATAGGCGTTCTTCGGTTATTGTTTACTAGCTACTTTCCAGGCTAACAATTATTTTTTGTATCATCGATTTGATAAATATAATTGTTATTTAGCTTATTGAATAATAACATACCTCTGGTGATGAATGAATGTTGTTAACTTTCATCATCTCAATAGAACAATAAATGTATACAAATTATTCGGGTTTATTTTTGATTTTAGATAAATACAATATATTGTATATTTTAAGAAAATCCATGTGTTAAAATATTAAGATAGATGTTGAAGATTAAAAAACAAACACTTAAGTCTGGTATGAGGGTGGTTTATGTACCAATGCCGGCGGTTAAATCTATAACAACCCTGTTGTTAGTCAACACTGGTTCAAGGTATGAAGAGTCTACTGAACAAGGTTTGGCTCATTTGCTAGAACACCTGGTTTTTAGAGGAACTCAGAAATATCCAGATAGTTTGAGTTTATCAATTGCTCTAGATGGTATCGGGGCTAGTTCAAATGCATTTACGGCTAAAGAATACACTGGCTTTTATGTAACTGCTGCAAGCCTACATCTGGAGTTTTGTCTAAAAATGCTCAGAGAGTTGGTGTTTTTCCCTTTGATTAGGTCTGAAGATGTTGAGCAAGAAAGAGCAGTTGTGATTGAGGAAATCAAGATGCATAGAGATTCTCCAGAGGATTTTATTGCTGATGAATTTGAGCAGATGGTTTATCAGGGTAGTAGTCTTGAGCATCCCATTAGTGGTTCGATTGAGTCGGTAAGTCTTCAAACGGCAAGTAGTTTACAAAAATTTCTCAATAAATGGTATGGACTGGAGAATCTAACTTTAGTGATCGCTGGAGATAAAAAAGTGCTTGATGAAAACGATCTCTCAAGCAAAATAGACACTATTTTTAATGATAAAAATCTATTTGGAGAAGACGAAGGTAAAAAAATAGACAAAAGAGCTAATCATCATCATGAAAGAAGACTAGGGTTTTTTAAAGAAAACTGTTTTTCAACAAAAAAATCTATCAAAAGAAAACGGGATACAGAACAAGCTCATTTAATAATGGGCTGGCCAGCTTTAAAAAGAGATGATCCACAGCGATATGTATTGACAGTTTTAGCAACAGTTATGGGTGGAAATAGAAGCTCTAGATTGTTTCAAACCATTAGAGAAAAAGCAAATTTAGCATATTATGTTTTTGCTGATGTTGATCAGTATCAAGATGCGGGATTGTTGGGAGTGAGTGCTGGCTTAAACAGTAAAAAACTAGAGCAGGGAATTGAGTTAATTAAAAATGAGTTTGATCAGTTGGCAACAAACAAGAAGCCAATTAATCAAGAAGAGCTTGAAAGAGCACAAGCATATTTAACGGGAAGAATCACTCTGAGTTTAGAAAGTTCTAGGGCGGTGGCACAGCACTATGGGTTGAGTTGGTTGCTTTTAAATAGAATCGATGAGCCCCAAGATGTAATTAAGGGTATAAGAGGCGTTACTCTTGACCAGCTTCAGAGTCTAGCTCCAAAAATCATCAAACCAGATGAGTTAAGAATTGCTGTAGTAAGCAGAGGTAAGTAGAGATATGTAGGCAATTCGAGCTTTGAGTTTCTTACAACTTGAGTTAGAATCTCCTCATAATTAGAAGAATTATTAATAACTAATTAAGTAAGGAATATATGAAACCCACTCGTACCGCAGTCTTAGTTAAACCAGATGGTTTACAAAGAGGATTAATTGGAGAGATTATCACCAGATTTGAAAAAAAAGGTCTAAAGCTAGTTGGCATGAAGATGACGATCATGAACGACGATATGTTAAATAGATGGTATGCCGAGCATCGAGAAAAAGATTTCTTTTCTGACTTAAAAGAGTTTATGGGTTCTCAACCAGTAGTAGCCATGGCTTGGGAGGGAATCGATGCTATACCGGTGGTAAGAAAGCTTGTTGGCACAACTTTGGGTAGAGAGGCTGAGGCTGGCTCAATTAGAGGTGATTTTGGAATGAGCAAGCAGTTTAATTTAATTCATGCTTCTTCTGAAGATGAGGCCGCCGAAAATGAGATAAGTATAGTTTTTGGAGATGATGAGCTATTTGATTATAGATGGCCAATGGGCGAGCTAGTATATGCAGAACACGAGAGAGATTAACTGGCTAACTTGTGATAGCTATTGTCATTAAATAATTATGTGCCCCCACCAGGAATCGAACCTGGATCGAAGGTTTAGGAAACCTTTGTTCTATCCGTTGAACTATGGAGGCTATCTTGGTATCTTGATTTTATCATTTTTATATTAGACTTGTAGCGAAATATTTATTTAATCGCTGTTTTAATCTCAAGTTCTAACTGTTTGGCTATTTCTTCAGGTAAACCTCTTTCTTTCATCATTTGAACTTGGCCCAATGCTAATTCAGGTTCTTTAGTTTCTAGAAACACTTTAATTAAACCCAAATGGGATTGAATCAGGCTCGGATCTAACTCTAGAGCTTGTTTATAAGATGCTTTTGCCTTATCCCATTCTTTTAGATAAGCGTAGGTGTTGGCTAAGTTGTTGTGAATTTCTGGATAACTATTATCAAGTTCAATTGCTTTTTGATACTCTGCTAAAGCAAGTTGTTCTTGACCTCGATCTGCATAGGTCATGGCTAAGTTGTTATATACTCTTGCGGTTTGATTGAACTGCAAGGTATAACGATAAAAGCGAACTGGATCTGCCCAAAGATAATTTTGTCTCCAACTTAAAATAATAAACACGAGCAACACAGCACTTATTGGGTATTTAAAACCGAGTTGAGATAGTTTAGGAAATGATTTTGTAATTAGCCGAACTAAACCATACACAGTTATCCAGAATCCAACTGAGGGCAAATATAGCCAGTGTTCATAGAGAATATCATTAATGGGTATGATTCCAGAGACTGGTATCAGCATTGCTATAAACCAGCCAGAGCCTAACCAAATAAGGGACTGGTGGTATTGCTGGTACTCTTTCCACCCCAAAAAGATTATGACTATTCCAAGCACAAATATCCCTAAAGTCCAAACAGAAAAAGGAGTAAGAACTAACTGAGTGGTTCTTTCCATATGAAGTTGAAGGGGAGCAATTAACAGCCTTAGATAAATAAAAATCACTTTAAAAAATGTGGCAAGACGGACTATTAACGAATCTCCATAAGGATGTCCGGGTGGATAGGGATTAATTGTTTCCTGGAACTTTAAGGGTCCTGACCTAATCCATAAGTAGCTAATAGCTACAAGAACAGTTAATGCTAGGGTAACAATAGAGCTTGCATGTTTTCTCACCAATGAAAAGGTATTTATTGTTAGTTGGGGGCGCAAATCCTTATTATTGTGATGTCTCAGCCACCAAAAAATTACTGATATAAAATACAGTCCCATTATTGCCAAGCCAATCTCTTTACTTAAGATTGAAAGAAGGTAAAAACCTGTTGCCCCAAAAATCAAGCTATGGGAGCTAAGTTGCATCTTAAAAGATCCAATTTGAATATCAAGCTCTTTTATTTTTTGTTGCTGAGTCTTAAGTAACTTCAGTAAGCACCACAAGCCCATTAAACCAAATAAAGTAAAAAGAGAGTCTCCTCTGGAGTTAGCATAGGAAACAGTTTCAGTTTGAATTGGATGAATAACAAACAGCAAAGCGATTAGTAGAGCTGGTTTCTGTTTTATTTTAAATTGTTTGAGAACCAGAAAAAGAATCATGCCTGCGCCAGCATGAAGTAATAGATTGGTGAGGTGATAGCCAATGGGATTTAAATCCCAAACCTGATAATCAATGGCAAACGACAAAGAGGTGAGGGGTCGATAGTAGCTTGATGAGTCACCTGCACCTGACGTTGTGCTTTGGCTAAAGATCTCTTTTAGAGCAAACTGGCGCACATATTGGTTGCTGTAAATAAATTGTTCATCATCCCAGAAGAGAGGGCTGTTAACAAAAGGAAGGTAAATAAGAATCGCGGCAAAAAAAATGAGTAGTAAGGCTTTTTTATTTGAGAAGGGGTGGCTTTGCATTTGATTCTAATTATAATTATACCCCGCTAGCTTGTTGGGGGGAACTAATCAGAACTGGAGAGTTATTGCTTGTTATTGAGAAATATTTTATGATTAAAAATACTACAACAATTAGTTCTTTTGACTTTGCCAAATATGGCAAAATTTAAGAGAGTAAGAGGAATCCATTATTATGAGTCAATCTGAACATCTTTCACAAGAACTTGAAAAAACTTTGGCTAGGGAAAATCTAAAAAAAGCTTTAGAAACACTGTCCCCAGAGTTAGTAAGCATGGGAGTGTATAGGGTAACTGGTGAGGCCGCTGCTTTTGCAAAAGATCTTGTAAAAGAAGGATTTTTAGAAATTAATCTTGACCCCGAAATCAATGACATAGCCTTGATTAAATTGATTTTCTCATATCAAGGCAAAGCGGATAGAGAAATATTTATTAATGGTTGGAAGGACGACAATGGAAGTCATCTTTCTGGGCCAGCAACAATAGAAATCTTTGTTAGCAGAATAAGGAGGGAGTTAGGAATGGATGCTTCTGAAGACGAAGGTGGTGACGATACTGCAATGGATGAACTTCAGGCCTTGGCCGATTCTTTTCGAGAAGAGGATGACGTTCTTCCTCCAGAGTACATCGAAGAAGTAAAAGTTTTTTTAAGAGATGCTGCAGAGAAATTTAGAGGAACTAGAATGGATGATCAAAGAATCAGTAGGGTGTTAGAAATGATGTCGCAAAAATACCCACTTAAGGGAGCAAAAATTGTACGTCACGAGGTTAAGATTGCTTATTCTCATCCTGAAAAGATGGTGACGGGGACGTATGAATTTGGAGATCACAAGAATGGAGATAGTTATCAAGTTTGGCTTGAGCGAGAAGATTACAGTTGGGTTATAGCTTATGCAAAAACCACTCCTCCCTCGGATCATTACGTGGAGGGTACTCAAAGGTCTTAATAAAACCCACTTGTCGGAGTGACTGGACTCGAACCAGCGACCTCGCGCACCCGAAGCGCGCGCTCTAGCCATCTGAGCTACACTCCGAAATCTGTGATAATCTTCAAATACAAACTCTTTACAATCTTACTTTAACTCAATTGAGTAAAGATTTTTTGGTGTGTCCGGACTAAAAGAAGTCAAAATAACTAACCTAGTACCATCAGACCAAGGATAAACAAAACTTCTATCAAAAGGTCCTGAGTATAGGGTAGTGTTGTTGGTTCCATCATAAGAGATAATTTGAACTTGATCATCTTTAACATATAGTAAATAGTTTGAGTCTGAGAACCACTGCAAGGTGTTGATGGCAAGCGAGGTGTGATAGGTATTAAAAAGCAAGGCAGTTAAAGCCGAATTTTCTGCTTGCAATCTTGAAAATGAATCAGGCGATGTAAGCAGTGTTTGAGGGCTCTTTTGATCTAGGTCATTGGCAAGCAGAGCCTTTTTTATAGTTTGCGAATCATTAATTTCTTGTGCTATTTTAAAGTTTTTGTCTTCCTCTCTGTCGTATACATAAATATTACCTGGCTTTATGGATCTTTCCTCAGGCTGAGTGTTAGTTGATGGAAGAGGAGGCACAAGTTCGGTTTTTAGAATTGCACTTGCGGTGGCTGTATAAAGTAACTTTTTTTTATCAGGTGAGATATAGGCATTTTTTGCTGATTGACTGACTATCTCAATTACTTCAATTGGGAACTCGGCCAAATATTGTCTTTCTCTAAGATATATTTCCTCCTCCCACTCAGACAAAATTTGTGATCGGCGGAAGCTAATGTCTGGCAAACTCTGTAAGTTATTATTTTGGTTAGTGTCGACAATAACCTGTTTCAGTTTTGAGAGAATCATTAGTTGAGAACTATCTGGAGACCAAATAAAACTTGCGTTTCCCAGTTCATAAATTGGTACATCAGCTGCTATTTGGCGCGATGTCTTTTGGAAAGGATTAATGTTGTCATTTAAATCAAGAATATAAAGACCATTTCTTGTTTCGGCACTGGCGCTGGCTGTGTAATAAACAATTTTACGACCATCAGGTGAAGGCAATAAATTTTCAACTCCTGTAAAAGTTAGGGGAGTAAGCGAGGGAGCGATTGGAAACAATCGCGCATCTGTCTGGGTTACCAGTCCTTTTTCAAGAATAATAGTTTTTTCCCATGGGGAATAACCATCTTTTCTTAATAGTACTTGATATTCTCCCGGCTCTAGATAGACTGTGTCGTTGGTGGCTGTTATCAACTCGTCATCAATATAAACTTGAGCCCCTGTTGGAAATGAGTTGGCGCTCAACAAACCTGATTCAGGTAAAATCTTTTCTCCAGAAAAACGGTAACTTCCTCTGGCATACATGATAGCTAAATACGATCCGCCCAAAATAATAAGAGCCGAAAGAAAAGTATAAAGAACTCTAAAAAATGACATTTTATTCATAATGAATCAAATCGGTATATGTGTTTACTGAGCTATTATATACTAGCGATTTCATCGGCGGGCTGGAAAAATGAACCTGTTATAGACAGGAAGAGATCTACTGAGTGTCAAAGGTTTGCACATCTACCATTTTATATACTGATGTTGATACCTCTTTTATTAAGGAAGCTTGTTTAAGTAAATCTTCTCCAGAAGTCATTACACATAAAATATATGGATTTTTTTGATGATAAATGATTCCACAGTCATGTAATTCTTTAAAGAGTGGTTGATTAGATCTATCCACGAATGTCCTCTCACCAAATTTATGAGCTACTTCAACATTTTCAGGGATGCCAGCCTTGAGTCCCTGATCAAATTTTGTTTTACTCAATAGCTTGAGAGCTTTTTCTGACATTTCATTATTTAGATACGAAGCGTTATAAAGTCTGCGAAAAACACTTGAGTAATCTTTTACTTTAATAGTAAAATCAATGTCAGCCTGCTCATCATCTATTAAGCCCATTTTTATTTCGGTTGATTTGATTGCATCCTCACCAATGAATTCTGCCAATGTTTCTAAGACGGTGTTGTCAGAGTCAACGATAAGTTGTTCAAGCATCTTTTCTACTTCATATTCTTGTCCCTCTATTATTTTTTCAGCAGAATTAAACTTTTGGGAGATTACACCTTCATCAAGATTAAGAGATATTTTTTTTGAAAGAATGTTGGGTTCCGCTTCAGCTTTTTTTAAGTACGCAATTAAAATTGGAACTTTAAGCAAACTTGCGGGATCATAATTAACATCATCATTTATTGAGAACCACGGCCCGTTGTTTAAATCTCTGTAGTAGATTGAGACATCTTTTACATAACCTTGTTGCTGATAATTTTCTATTAGGGTGTTTAGAGTCTTAATAGAGGTTTTTGTTTGGATTGAGCCTGACTGAGAAAATGACTCACACTCTAGCAAAGGACTTATATATTGGTATCCTTGCTCTCTTAACTCTTTGTGATCTGGAGAACCACTTCTTCTGTCATAAGTAATCCAAAAAATTGAAGAAATTATTATTCCAATAATGACTCCAGTGGTTAAAAATAATAATGTTTTAGGAATAGTATTAACAGGTAGTTGATTTATTAGAATGCGATTACGGTCTATCAGTTTAATTTGATTGAAGTTAATAAGTGACTGCCATTGACTTATCGAGTTGTTATAATAAAGTATTGTGGCATGTATTAAATGATTGTCAATCAGTCTTGGAGTTTGTATGAACTTTTTTTCAAAAATCACTCAATCTCTTAATCGTTCAGTTGGAATAGATCTTGGTTCAGGAAACTTACGAATTTGGGCTGAAGGTAGGGGCTTATTACTTGATGAACCAAGCTTGGTCGCGGTTGATCAAGCAAACAATAAGGTAGTGGCTGTTGGCAAACGGGCTGACAACATGTTGGGTAGGGTTGATAAATCAATCAAGATCTATTCTCCAGCGCTAACTCCCAAGTTTTCCGATGAAAAATTATTAAGAGCAATGTTAAAAATGTTTTTGGCCAAGGTTAGTGACCAAGTATATTTTTTCAGTCCAACGGTTGTTGTTGCTCTCTCTGACAGTTTTTATCCTTCGATGAAAGAAGTATTATTAAGAGTACTAACTGAGATTGGGGCTGGAGAAGTGATAATGATTGATCAATCTTTGGCTGCCGTACTCGGTTCAGGAGCACCTCTGTCGGATGCTTTAGGGATATTTGTTTTACAAATGGGGGAGGGTGTGGTTGAGGCCTCGGCTTTATCACTGGGTAAAGTGGTTGCAACTCAGCAGAGTTATAAAGCCGGAAATAGGTTGATTGATGAACTTATTTATTGGTTTGCAACTAATCAAAAATTAACAATTAGTCAAACAATAGCAAGGCAGTTTTTAATGACTGTTGGTTCTTTTGCCCCAGACACTAAGCGTTCAATGAATGTGACAGGATTGGATGTTAAAACTGGAGAACCATTAGAAAAAATTGTTTTTTCTCATGAATTAGTAGATTTTTTTAATGAATATGGTTTGGAGTATGTAAACTTGGTAAAAAAGTTATTATCAAATATTTCTCCAGACTTGACAATTGATATTCTTGATAAGGGATTATTATTATCTGGCGGATTGGCCAACATTCACGGTATAGAAGAATATTTAACAAAAGAGTTGAGAGTGCCAACTTTTGTAGTTGATGATCCCAACTTAGCTGTGATTAAGGGTGTTGGAGAGATCATTGACCATCTTGATGAGTTCAAACAGGGCTATGGATATCGGCCAATTGACAGTGATTAAGATGATTGGCCCTCTGTTTTGTTTTTTTCAACCCATTTCTTAAACTGATTTCCTCTATCAGCATAGTCCTTGAAAACTCCGAAGCTAGCAGCCCCCGGAGAGAGTAAGACAACCGAGTTTTTTTTGATATATTTTTTGGAAAAATTCATGGCTTCTTCCATTGAGTTGACAACTTTTGTTTCAATCTTTTTATTAAGGTGTTGGTTGAGGAGTTCATTTTGAATCTTCTCCTCCAGTCTTTTTCCGTTTTCTGGGAATAGGCCAACAGCAACAACATTGCAATGAATGATTTTTTCAGCAAGTGCTTGAAAATTTTGGTTACGTTCATGTCCTCCAGCTAAAAGAATGATCTCTTTCTTATCGAAGCAGGAAAGTGCCGAGATTGTGGCATCTGGCATGGTTGCCATCGAGTCATTTACATACACAACATCATTTATTATCCCAACCCTCTCCAATCTGTGAGGCAGGGGAGTAAAGGAACCGATTGCATCTGAAATTTGTGAGATCGAAAGTCCAAATAATCTGCCAATAATAATGGTTGGAGCAATGTTTTGAAGATTGTGGGTACCTAGGAGTGGAATACTATCTTGATGAATAACTTGTTTTTCAAGCTCATTATGCTTAAAGGTTAAGTAATATGATTTAAGATAAACTTCTATATCAATATTGTTATTATTTTGTGTTTCTCCAACAATAAATTTTTGCTTAATACCTGGCGAAAGATTGGCAATTTTTGTTGTATTTCTTTTATTTGGATTAAATAATACATACTGATTAACCTTTTGATACTTTGTGATAGCTTCTTTTGCGTGAACATACTCATCAGTATTTTTGTAGTAATCAAGGTGTTCCGAAGTTATTTCTTGAACAACCGCTATATCGGGACTAATAGTTAAATGTGAAAGTTGATGAGATGACATCTCAATTACAAATACACCATTGTTTTTAATGTGATTTATCTCTTCCAAAGCTGGTTTGCCAATATTCCCCACCAAAACAGACTTGATTTTGTTTGAGCTTAGAGTGTGATTGATGAGACTGGCAGTGGTGCTTTTCCCTTTGGTGCCTGTTACTCCTATGGTTAAAGGAGTGGGTAAATTTAGCATCTTTGTTTTTGATTTTTGCTTTTCTGTTTCAATAATTTCAAGCAGAAGCTGTAGATTTGAACTTATCTTGACACCAGCATCAATAGCATTTTTTATTTGGGGAGTGGATAAAGGTATCCCAGGTGTTTTGAAGATAAGTGTGTAAGAATTAAGATTTTCAAGGTAGTTTAATCCAAGGTGAGTTATGAGATTGTTATCTGATGAAAATAAATCTGGTAATTCAGGATTTTCGTCAGCAACAGCAATAGTATTTGAGGGTAGAACTTGACGCAAAAATTTATAGGTTGATTGACCCTCTCTTCCTAAGCCTAAGATAAGTATTTTTTCTTTAACAAGTGAGTTAATTATTTCTTGGTTTATCTTCATATTTTTTTAATGCTTTATGTTGAGAGGATTGTAACTAGTTTTTCATCTAAAAAATGTTTATTGTTCCAATCTTTCATGAGTTGGCCAGCAGAGTTACCTTCAGGGAGATTTTTTGCAATCTCTTGTAGAACGATGGGTAATTGTTGATTGCTATCAAGGTACTTATGAATTGATAATTTCAGAGCAGACTGAACCTCAAGATCAGTACCAACACAATCTAAGGGCTTGTTAATTGACGGATCAGCCAAGGCTCGGAAGGTGGGTATAAGAGAATTATCATTAAATAGATTGTGGCTAAATATTTTGGTGGTTAATAACTCCTTTTCAACAAACGGAAATAACATCAAAAAAACAAAGGCGCACTTTGCACAATGACCACACCAAGCATCTTGTTTTTGGCCAACGTTGCAACTTCTAAAATCAAGTAAAGAACTATGATATTGAGCAAACTTTGCAGCTATTTGCAACTCATTAAGAGGCCTTAAAAAGGACAGGTATTCGGCTTGTTTGGCTCTGCTTCCTAAGTATTGATTTGCATACTCTCTAAAACTGGTTTCAAACTCGAAACTTTTTGACCATTGGTGGTTAATCTCAATGTCTTTATATCTTAAGTTTGGTTGATTGGCAGAGCTTTCATTGGCTAATAGAATTTGCTGATGACCTTCTAGATGAGCCACAAGAGTAGATAAAAAAGCAAGATAAGCACTAAAAGGAGTGTGCCCATTAAGATAGCCGTGAATATTAAGTTTGAGTAGAGTGGGGCAGATAGTTCTGTGAACCACTATCTGTTTTTTAGAGGTACTACTTGAGGCAAGTTTTGATGCTGCTGGTGAGGCTGGTTCAAGTACTAGGGTATGATAAGTTTCACTGGCTTGAGCTATTAAGTTAAGAGTTAATCCAGAGTCTTTTCCTCCTCCAACTGGAATTAAGTAAGGGGTGTGGTAATGGTCTGGCGCTAGAGGTGTTGGCTGAGCGGTGGGTGACTTGGCAGTTGACGATATATTTAAAAAATTGGGTTGGTTAAAATCAATCTGGTTAGTGTAAAAAAACTCACCCAGCCCATGAATAAAAAGGTTGTGCCACCAGCTAACTTGGTATTCATCAAGGTAGCCAGATTCAATAATTATTTCTTGAGGACAAGCGGCCTTCCAATAACTGGGCAATTCTGCAAGTCCGAGTTGGAAAATAAGTGAGTCTAGAAAGCTTTTTGGTATGTTGCTAAGCTGGCTGGGATCAATTCCGGAAACTATAAAAGATGGGGAAAAGATTATGTTGGGTTCAAGCAGAAAGGTATAGTTAACTTTAAGCTGAATGTTTTTATTAGGATTCAATTCATAATCAAAACTTTGATACCTAAGTGCGGAATGTTTTTGTCGCAGACTGTCAATTGTCATATAACTCTATTATAATCTCTTTGAATAGTTCTGAAAGTAATATTGGTATAACTAAGAGATCTATCATTTATGAATAAAATAGATATTTAGTCAAGAAAAAATGTATACAAAAATGGTGAAAAATAATTTAGTGGTGAAAGGAAGAAAAGCAATTTTGTTCAAATTGGTAGCTGTAATGTTTGTCTAATATTCGGCAACAATGATAATATAGGTTGTGAAATAGAAAAAGAACGAAGGTTTAATATTAATTTTTTATTATAAATAAATTGCATTTTTAAGTTGTTTCTATTCTAAACAAAAAATTACATAACTAATAAGTATAGATTGTATTAAAATTATCTTTTTTTAGGTATGAGTAAAGTAGAAATAGAGCATGGAATAGTGAGTATTTTTGGTTTGAGTCTCTTTAGCAGTAGTAAGAGAGAGCTGCTAGGTATTTTGCAAACTCACTTGACTAAGCAAAATGAGCCACTTTTTATCTTTACTCCCAATGCTGAGCAAATAGTCTTATCTTTAGAAAACCCAAACTTTAGACGGAACTTACAACAAGCAGATATACTTATTCCTGACGGATTTAGCTTGGTAATAGCTTCCTTTTTACTTTCTCTTTTGGGAAAATCTAGTAAAATTAGTCAAAAAATTGCTGGAGTTGATTTGGCACAAAATCTGATAAAAATAACTGAACAAAATAATCAGGATATTTTGATTTTGGGAGGGAAAGACTATCAGTTATTACTAGATTCTAGTAGCCAAGTAAATAAATCTTTCAATCTCTGGAAACTAGACAAAAATCTTTATTGGACTCCAGCATACGGCGATTTTTCAAATTCGTCTAAGGAAGAACGAGCAACCCTTGTCAACAATATTAAAAATCTTAAACCAGCAGTAGTAATGGTGGCTTTGGGAGCGCCAAATCAAGAAAAGTGGAGCCTGGACAATCAACAACTACTTTCTGAATCTGGGGTAAAATTAGTGATGGTGGTGGGAGGAGCCTTCGATATCATCTTTGGAAGATTGAGAAGAGCCCCAAAAATTATGAGGGTATTTGGACTGGAATGGTTATTCAGACTGATTCAAGAACCATGGAGGTGGAAAAGACAACTGGGACTACTAAAGTTTTGGTATTATCTAGTTCTCAAGAGATAGTGTTGCTTGCTCTTACAAGAGAGTTGACTACTCAATTTCGCTAGGATCGATTCCCAAGAGCCACAAAACAGATTCTTTTTTATATCTTCTGTCTCCTCGAGAGTTAATGCGAATAGCTGGAAGTTTTCCTCTTTTTCCCCATCGTTTTATTGTAAGAGGGGATACTCTTAGTAAATCAGCAACTTCTCTGACTGTTAATAAGTCCGGTAGGTTGCTTAAATCGAGCTTGGCCGCATCCTTAGCACGACCTGTTTGACGGTCATCAGCATTAGAGCTTGTTTCTTGGCTAGTTGTAGTTGTCAAAGTGTCGGGCATGAGATGGATCCTTTCAAATAGTAATAATTAGGAAATATGATTTATACAAATTAAAGATTGCTAACAATATCAAAGGTTTTCAATCTCTATACATAAAGTAGCAGAATAACCTAAACTAGGTCAATAGGTAATTTCACATATATGTAAAAAAAGTGAAATATAGTCAGATAAATGGGAATAAACTCAGCGCAGGGCAGAGCCAAAATTAGTGTTATTGAGAAGGCCTTATTTATAAGTTTGGGTAATGTTTGTTCTTCCATAATTAGCTAACCATTTGGAGATAAGTTATCCACATAAATATCTTATAGTGTGTTAAGCAGGATCCCATAATATTACAGCTGAATAAGGTGTGGAAAAAATAGCTACTTTAAAAAATAACAATAATTAAAGTGCAATAGCATGTGCTTCCACTTGAAACAACATTCTGAGTGGATGATAATTTCTCTATGATGAATACAGAGTCTATCAATAGGCATGATCATGAGGCATTATTTAATCACAGAGAGATGTTGCGCAAAATACAAGCTGAACTTGTTTTGTTGACTGGTGAACCAGAGATAAGAAAAATTCCTCTTTCATTACAAGCTTTAACCAACGTTTTTCTTGAAGTTTTTAAAATAGATGGTGTGGTTGGGTTAGTAAGAAAATTAGCCCCTTATCTCGAGGCAACTGAAGCTAATCAGAGTTTAGTTGATAGGCTTAGAACTATGCAAGAAAATGGAGGTTCTCCTTGGGGGATATATTCAGTGCTTAATCTTTTGGGAATTCCCAGGGAAGATGAAAATAAACTTGCTGCCATAAGATACTCGTTGTTTATGGTTATTGAAGAAAATGTTTCGGCAGAGTTAATTGGCCAAGGTTTTTTTAAGAGCATGATGAATGGTTTTCCTTGGGAAAATGAAGATTTTATTTATTTTGATCCCAGAATGGATCCAGTAAAAAAATACCTGCTTTCAAATCGAATTAAATCTTTACCAACCGTAACTAGCCAAGAAGACTCTTTCTTAGTGAACAGTTGCGAAATTCCTGCTGTGATCAATTTGGGGGAAATAAGCTATGGTGAAAATCATAGTCCTATTTTTTCTCAAGAGCAAAAAGATTTTCTGTATAATCAAATCTCTTTTAGACCATTCATAATAGTGAGGGTAACAACTGGGGGGAATCCTGAAAAAACAATGGTATTAATGATAGCTAATCATCAATATTTAGATGGGGTTCCCGCTGGACACATGTTTGCTCAAACCCTACAGTTTATTAGTGATCAACTGGGGCAAAAAATCAAGCCCGCAACATTATTAGAAAGTGACCTTATTCTTGGAGATCAAGTTGAGAGGGCGACTTTAAAAAACCCTGATCAATATTTGGTTAACTCTCTGCAATTACCTGACGAGCTTGTTGCTGAGATTAACCATCTTTATTCTGAGATATCTCAAACAGAGTGTGTGGTTTCTTATAATGACTTCTTTCAGTTATTGATGTTGGCAACTTATGGAGTAAATGGGACAACTGTTAAGGGAGGAGTTTTAGGATTTCGTCTTGACCCTTTTAAACAACTTGATCATTATGATGTTGGAGATGCATCAAAATTGTTAGAGGCCTTACTGGCTAATGATATGAAGGCAATAGCTCCCTATCTTGTAGATTACAAAGGTCAAAGAAGACTATCTTTGTATAGAGCTGAAGCTAGTAATATGGCGATCTTGGGTAAGTTGAGTAAGTTACCAGCTGCGCTAGCGGTTAGATTAAATGAGGTTGCACGATTGTTGGGAATAGATAAAGGTATTAGTGGTCAAATAATGACATCAATTATCCCTGACAAAATTGGGGCAATACATCTATCTGGTTTTGGTGGTCCGGCCGTTACTCCTTTTCAGGACTGTGGATTTACTGCTAGCATTAAACTCAGCGCTGATAGAAGATCTGCTAAGAGTATTGTGATTAGAGAAAAAATGAGAAAAAAGAAAAAGAAATAATTTACTCTTATGAATCCAGGAACAATAGCTGCAACAAAAAACATCAACGGTCAAGAAATTGTCTTTCGATATCCCACGCTAAGTGATGCTGTGGCATTGATGGAGTATATCAACACTCTCTCAACTGAAAGAACTTTTATTCGTTTTCAAGGTGAACAAATATCTTTAGAAGAAGAGGAACAGTATTTAAAGAGTCTGCTTAAAGCAATGAAGGAGAAAAATGGTGGTGCGATTTTGGCTTGGCACGAAAATACTCTAGTAGGGATGATTGGTTTAAGACCTCAAGAAAAAATAGAAAAACATGTTTTAGATTTTGGACTATCAGTAAAAAAAGAATATCGAGATCAAGGAATAGGAAAAGCTTTGATTCAAGTGATGTTGGATCAAGTCCGTCTTCACTTAACACATATCAGCATTGTCACTTTATCAGTTCAGGCTGATAATCTAAGAGCAGTTCATCTTTATCAAAAACTGGGTTTTATTGAGTATGGAAGGCTTCCAAAGGGAATATGTCGAAATAACGAATTTGAAGATAAAATATTAATGTATTTGCGACTTTTTCATGAATAATAACATCAAAAACTCACTGCCGCAGTTTATTTATCAAAAGCAGATCAATGGAAAAGATTTTTTATTTCGTTTTCCTGAACAAGGCGATACACTTCAAATGGTTGAGTACTCCAATGAGTTTAATGCTGAGAGCGAGTTTACCTTATTTCCAGAAGAAAGAATTAATTCTACAGATGCTCAGGTGTATTTAGCTAGAATCATTGGCAAGATTGAGCGACATGAATCAATATATCTTTTTGTTTTTTGCAAAAATGTTGACAAATTGAGGCTTGCGGGGAGAATTAACATCAATCTTGAGCCAGGATTACAACAACATCTGGGTGAACTGGGGATTAGCATTCGAGAAGAGTATCGAAATATCGGTTTGGGGACGACATTAATCGAGCTGGCGATTGAAGTTGCTAAACGGTGGCTTTCTGGATTAGAAATAATTCAATTAACTACTTTTTCTACAAACCAGAGGGCGCTTCATCTCTATCAAAAATTAGGTTTTAAAGAGTTTGGCCGGCTACCCAAAGGAGTAAAAAGAAGTGATCAGTATCAGGATTTTGTGTATATGTGGAGGGAGATTTAAAGAGATGTCTGTAGAGGAACCCAAATCAAGTCAAGGTCCAAGATTTAGTCGAAGAGAAGCTTTAAAAATTCTATTCCCAGTTGCTGTATCGGCAGTTGCTCATCAGATAAACCCCAATAAAACAAAAGAGAGACAGCAGGAAATGACGAATGAGGAATTTATTGATTTTCATACTGAACAATTAAAAAGGATTTACAACATAGAAATATGTTTTTCTGCAAATGTAAGCATTTCACTAAGGAAGGCTAATCTAGAGGCAGCTCTATTTGCTGTAAGTAGATATCCCCCAATCTTTATTAATACAATAATGGCGCATTATGAAGCTGATAAATCCAGTTCAAATGAGGCATTTTTCTTTAGACCCGAGAAAGAACATGGAAGAACTAATGCTCTAAGAATTCAAATTAATAGCGATGAAGAATTTCCGTATGAAAAAGCAGCTGCGGTTGCATATCCATTAAGTGAAGCGCGCAATCTTTTCAGATCTATTTTACCTCAGATTTTTTTTCCAACAGCTTTTTATCATGAGCTTGCCCATAATATTCATGACTCAATTTGTTGGCTAAATTTCGTCTCACAAAAGCCTGAAGAAATGCCAGTAGAAACTTTTGGAACCAAACTTGCGGAGAAATTTGGAGTTGGTGGTAAACCAGCACCATTTATTTTGTTTCGCCCAGAGGGTTTTGCTTCAATGTATGCAGCAACCAATAATCAAGAGAATTTTGCAGAAACGATGTCATATCTTATTGGTTATCCTCATCTTGCTATTCAAGAAGTAATCAATAATCCCAGATCTGAGTTAGCTATAAAGTTAATAGCAGTTGCCGATATTTTATATGTTTTTTCTGGGGGATTAATGGATGCACAGTACTGGAGAGATTCAATGACTAACAACGTTAATTTTGAGTATTGGCTGGAAAAGAAAAAAACGACAGGAAAAGAGTATCTTGGAAGTGATAATAGGTTTTATTACTATACAAAATTTCCAAGTCAAGGGAATGAGGGTGAGATGGAATCAGTATTGGTATATACAGAAGATCATCAAAAGGATGAGGCGGATATTCAGATAAGCGATTATGAAGCATATAAATCTGGAGATAGAGTAAGAATTGCTAACAGAGAGATAAATTTGAGTATCAGTGAGGCTGGTGCGAATATTCAGGGAAAATCTCATACATATATGAGACATCTAGTTGAGGATGAAACTATCTATTTGGGAATGATTCCCTATGATTATCCAGATCGGATGAAAATGGTGTTTTCTACTATTGATATCACAGAAGAAGTTGAGATATTCGTTAGTCGAGATGGTACTCTGATGATAAGAAGAATTAAAAGCTATCCAACAAAGAATTTCCCATTGTTCAAAGATTTTCCAAAGGGACTGAGTGGCACAACCAGTCAGATTGTTGGTGGCTCAATCTTAGCAAATGCTGCCTTGCTGATCGATGAAAAAATTGATCGCCAGTTAAGGAAAAAAAGCACGCGTCGCAATTTTTTAAAGAATGTTGTTATGTCAGCCTTTGTTGTCGGAACTACTCTGGCAAGCGTGGGTTTAAGTAAGTTTCTTAATAATGCTGCAAAAACAGTCACGCCAACTATTGAAACTTATGATAAGCTTCATAAAAAATTTTGGTCATATTTAGAATAAAACTGTCGTCATTCAAAAAGAATCAATTTATTATAATCTGATCATCTACAAAACTATAAATGTTTATTTATGAAAGAGCTATCTCCAAAAAAAACTGAAAAAGAGTTAGAACAAAAAACAAACTCTTTTTTCAAAAAATTTAATCTTCCTCAAAACAAAATGAAACAAGGATTTTATAAACTTTTTTTAATGTTTTGGAAAGTTTTTTATTTTGTAACCATTGGGCTGATTTTGGCAAAGGCAGTGCTGGCAACTTATGACTTAGTGAGTGTAGTTGGTATAAAAATTTGGCCGTCAGCTTATGATCCTGTGGCAAGATTCGTAGCTAACATGAACTGGGAGACTAATACCGTTCATTTGGATGCCACAATGTCAAAAGCCTTTGAGGATAAGATTGAAAAGTATATATGGAGAATTGATGACGGTACTTCTTTGGTTGGGCGAGAAAAACTTGATCATACCTTTAGTGATCCTGGTTTGTATTATATTCAACTTTCGATCATTGACCAAAACCAACAAAGTGATGTGGCTACTTGCCAAATAATGATTCCTCCGCTCGAAGTTGAAAAGGTTTCAACTGGCGAACGATTGGAAACAAGAGGTGGAGATTCTATGGTAGAGGAGGCTAGCTACATTTGGGCACCAGTTGGTACTTTTTACAACTTTTCAAAGCTTCCTGATTACAAGCAATCATACTCAGATTTAAGATCTCGCTATGTTGATTCTGGCTGCGGTCTTTCTAGTAGTGGTTACAATATTAGCGATTTATCTAGTAATGTATCTTATCAGGCTAGACAGATGCAAAGAATAATTGCCTCATTTGCTTTATATGTAGCTGGAGCAATAGTTTCTACTGGCGTTTATTTCTTGGTTAAAAAAAGTCTGATTAATGAGTTAGAGAAGATTGATAGCTAGACTTTTTGTAAATAGTTGGTAACATTGGAGCTACAAAAACCACCCCTTATGGGGTGGTTTTAATTTCAGTTTTCTGAACTTGAAATAAATCTTATTTCATTTCAACTACACAACCTGCCTCTTCCAAAACTTTCTTGGCGTTCTCGGCATCTTCTTTGTTGGCTGCTTCTAAAACTTTTTGAGGAGCACTTTCAACAAATTGTTTGGCTTCACCCAAACCTAATTCTGGTTTTAATTGGCGAACAGCCTTAATAGCACCAATCTTGTTTGAACCACCTTCTTTAAGGATAACGTCAAACTCTGTTTGCTCTTCAACTGGAGCTCCAGCGACTGCGCCAGGAGCTGCGGCCATCATAGCAGGTGCGGCTGCACTGACACCAAACTCGTCTTCTAGAGCCTTTACAAGCTCAGAAACTTCCATTAGTGAAAGTTCTTTAACTGCGTCTACAACTTTTTGTACTTTTGCAGAAAGCTTTGACTCGGCTTTTGCTTCAGTGTTGGCTTCTTTTGTTTTTTCGTCTGCCACTGTGTACCTCCTTGGTAATTTATTAGTTTTTAATTGATAATTACTTATTAGTTTGTTTTATCAGCTATTGCTTTAAGTGCATAAACCAAATTTCTTGGACCAGCATTGAGTACGTTAACCAATCCATAAGCTGGGCCTTGTAAACGCTGGATTAACATAACCATTAACTCGTCTTTTCCTGGTAGTTTGCTTAACTGCTCAACCTCTTGCTTGCTTAATACCTTGATCTTGCCATCTTCTAAAATAACTCCTTGTTTAATTTCAAGTTTTTCAGATTCTTCATTAAACTCAAATAATTTTTTTAAGGCAGAAACGGCATCTTCGTAAGAAATAACCAATGCGTTCATCCCAGTGAGCGACTCTTTAAGGGCATCTTCACCAACTGAAAGATTAATCAAGGTATTTTTAGTGACGAACATTTCACCATTTCCTTGTTTAATCATGGCTCTAAGCTTAACTTGTTCTGAAGCGCTGGTTCCAGAGTAATCAACGATAGCAACAGATTTCGCCTGAGCTAGTTTTTCTTTAATAATCTCAATCTGCTGTTGATTGTATTGACTTGGCATAATGAATAAAACAATTAATACTATTTTTTGGTTTACAAAGGGTTGAGGAAGAGGTGAGAGGAAGTATTTTGTCAAAAATACTATCTAAAGAACCAATTCCCTCGGCGCGATTTTTAATTCTTGATTAAATTTTTATTTAATCAAAACCCACGCTGTCTTTGGAAACAGAAAGCAATTATACGTGATGTGAAAGAAAAATGCAAACGGCTGTTTTACATCTACTTTTTTGATATTATTATTGGATGAAGAATAACAAAATTAAGATAGTGACTTATCTGTTTTTTATATTGGTTTTGTTTTTAATTTTCCCTTCAAATACTTTTGCCAAATCTTACAAAATTGACAGAGTAAAGATTGAGGCAGAGTTAAGCCAAGATGGCTCGATGAGAGTTAAAGAAACTCGAACCTATGATTTTGACGGAAGTTATACTTTTGCATATCTAACTCTGAATCGTTATCTCAACTTAGTCAAAAACCCAGGTAGAACAGAACCTTACAAATTGTCAGATTTTACGATTTGTGAAGACAGTGATTGTTATCAGTTGGTTGATGCCAACTCAGGAGAATCGTACAAAAATGACAAGAGTTTTTATATCCGTGAAGACAAAGAAGAGTATTACATAAAATGGTTTTATCGAGCCAACAATCAGAAAAAATCTTTTACCCTGAGCTATTTTGTAGAGAATGCTATTACTCAGCATAAAGATGTTGATGAGTTGTATTGGCAGTTTATTGGCGATGATTGGGAGATTCCGCATCATCAAATTGAGGCGGTGCTTAAGCTTAACTTTATCGATTCCAATGATGCTGATTTTGGCAATCAACTAAAAGCTTGGTTACATGGGCAAACTGGAGGAATGGTAAGTATTGGCAATGCCAACACTATAATTTTTGAGATTGACCGATTAAATGCAGGCAATTTTTTTGAGGGAAGAGTTTTGTTTCCTTACCAAACTTTTGCTAATACAGCTACTGGAACTTTGAATAGAGATAAAATTCTAGAGCAAGAAAAAGGCTTTATTCGTCAAACGCAGATGATGGAGTATGCATTTTTGGGATTATCAGCCTTGTTGGCTGTTTTTAATGTGGGATTACTCTATTTTATTTTTTGCGAAATCTCAAATTATGCAAGGTATGGTTTTGGTAAGCGTTTGCCAAAGATAAAAGTAGGGGTGTGGGAGCCTCCAAGCGATTTAAATCCAGCGCAAGTGATGCAGCTGATATCGGGAAGTAAACATCTTGGTCCATCGGCTTTTACCTCATTAGTTTTGTCGTTGGTTCAAGCAAAAAAAGCCAAGATTATCAGAAGTGATCAGAAAGAAGGCTTTTTGTTTAAAAAATATCGATATGGCTTGCAGAAGGTGAGTGACGAGTATCAACTTAAGGCGTACAACAACCTAGACAGAATCCAAGTTAAGGTATTTAATTTTATCTTTGAAAGAGCTGGCAAAGGAAAGAAAACTGTTTGGTTTAATGAGTTAACTAGTTATTGTCGGTTGCACAGCGTTGTCGCTCAAGCATTTTTTAAGGGTTTGTCTGAATCTGCTCAACAAATTAATTTAAATCAGGGTTATTTTGACCAAGAAGCATTTGATAAACTGAGTAATAAAAAATGGTGGATCTTTGCCATCTCGATGGTTGGTAGTTTTATTTTGGCTGGAATAATTATCACAAAAACTCAATCAAGCTCCCAGTTTGATGCTATTCATTCAGTTAATGCGATAGTAAGCTATTTTTTATTTGGGTTAAGTGTTGTGGTATTGAGTATTACCAGTACGAAAGTTTTAAAACGAACTGAGAAAGGAGCTCAAGAAGCTGCTAACTGGAAGGCGTTTAAAAAACACTTAAAGCATTATAAAAAAACAAAGGAATACTCAATTGACTCGATAATCATTTGGGAAAAGTATTTGGTTTACGGAACATTGTTGGGTGTTTCAATGAAGGCTCTTTCGCAAATGCCGGTGAAATTTGATCAACTAGACAAGAGCACTGCTCATACTTTTTCATATTGGGGTGTAAGCAATAATTTTGGAGCGAGAGGCCTTAGCTCGATTGATCTCTCGTCAATCTCATCTAGTTTGACTGAAGTTAGCCAAGCGATAAATTCTTTATCATCTGTAAGTAGTTCAAGTTATGGTGCTAGCGGAATGGGTTCTTCTGGAGGTTCTTCTGGAGGTGGTGGTGGAGGCGGCGGTGGTGGCGGTGGTGGAGCTGGATAGAGAGATTATATTTTTTGTATATAAATACTAATGATTGCAGAAAGAGTTTTAGAAACTAAACCTAAAGAATTTCAAGAATTTCTTGATGAGCATAAAGAAGAAGTTGATGCTATTTTGGAGTCCTTGCTGCCTAAGGGTGAAGTTTTTCGCCATCCCCATTATGAATTAAAAACTTTGAACGACTATCTTTTTTGGATTAATATGGTAAAGGTTAGGATGTTTTTTCAAGAGAGTTATTCACCAGAAAGTGTAGAGGACATAGATTCTTTAATGTCATTTTTTTCTCAAGCTCATGTAATCGCAATGACTGGGAAACAGAAGCCCAAAAGAGTAGAGAGAAAAAGAGCTTCTTATAATGGCATGTCTCCAGTAGATGGAGTATCCCCAGGAAAATATCGCGATGATAGAAAAGATCGGGCAGTATTTTTTAGTGGAGTAGATTTATTAACGAAGCAAGAAATAATAAACTGGTTGCAGTCTGTTGGTTTGTCCATTAATCAATCTCAGAGAGTATCCAAAGATTTTCTTCCAACGTTACTTTCAGGGCAAACAATAGTTTATCCCAAATCTTCTTCAATACCGCGCCTATTGTCTGAGGTTTGTTCCTCTTTAGGATTGCTTGAAATAGGATTACTTGCTTCAGAAGAACAAAAGGTCAAGGTAATTGGATCTGTAATTCAATTTTGGGCTTCTGCTCATCCTTTCCCTATAGTAAATCATTCTTTGATTATGAATTTTGTGAATTTTCTATTAAAGAAAAACAATCTATCGCCGGTTCCTTCTACTCAGCCGTTGTGGCCGATAGCTGTTTGTATGCAAGACAATTTTCTAGAGTACTTTTGGCGCTATTATCAGCAATACAACCTTGACTCTGAAATCTGGAAAAAACCGTACGACCCAAAGATTCACGGTGAAAAAGATGATTTGGATAATATTTTATTACCTGTTGAGTTACCGCGGTTGGATCTTTAATTCTTAAGATTGTTTAGGCGCTACTTTAGCCGAAATCTTCTTCGTCTTCAAAAGGATCAGCTTGTATAAATATTCCGCACTCATCAATTTTTCCATAAGGTAGATTACCCACTCCACCTTTTAGCTTAATAGTAGCTTCTTGTCTTTCTGGCTCAGGAACTGGGCGTAAGAGAAGAGCTCCTACTCGCCCAATTTGATCATATGCTGTTGATATAACAGCCCTTGTATTACGATCGCTACAGACTTGATGAAAATCATCGTTAGCTAGAATCGAGTAGTCTAAAAGTAATGTGCCATCGTCAGAGTAAAGGGTGCACTCCCCAACTAAAGCATCTCGATAATCAACTCTAACATCATCTGGAGTAAGTTGGTAGAGTTCGACTCTTTTACTCAAAGCAACGAGATAATTATGTAATTGTTTTTCTTCTTCAGGTTCCAAATTGGTTAATTGTGACTCAAGAGTATTTAAATTTTCAACTACCTTTCTAAATTCATTCATAATTTTTAAGCGATTCTCCTGAATTTCTGCTAATACTCTTTGCAGGGTTACTAGTCGAGTTTGTGCTTCATCCACCTCAATTTCAAGCTGTGGTACCTCTAATAAAAGTTTTTCTACTTTACTTCTAACTGAGTCAATTATTAAACTCATTTGCTCTAGGCTTAAATCAACAAATCTGGGTTGTCTTTCTTCTCCTCTAATAATTTTTCCAAGCACAATACTAATTGGGTTATTTTCTAAAATCTCATTTTTTTCTGCTTCTGGATGTGTTTTGAGATATTCTTGGCGAAGTTCTCTTTCAGTATCATATAGAGCTAACAGTAACCCGGGAGTTACTGGAACTTCGTGGTCAAACAGATTTAGTTTGGCAAGAACCGGCTGCAAACGCTCCAGGTGTTGAGTTGAATCTCTAATTCTGTATTGCTTTGATCCAATATCTTTTGAAATCTGTTCAGCAAGACGACTTGCCTGAACAGTTGCTTCATCAAATCTAGCGATCCGCTGCAACATTTCTACAGCAGTATCAAAAAGCTCCTTGGCTTCAACAGCCAGTAATTCTGGGTTTTGAACATTAGCTTCAGAACTCATAAGCAATATCCTTTAGAATCTCGTTAATATTGACTCTGTTTTTTTCTTTTTCTAGCAACTAACACAATTCCCAGCACTGCTAGCCAAATTGGACTGTAAACTACTGCCCAGATGCCTAGTTCGGCTAAACCTCTACCAGTTAATACGAGTGATCTAACTGCTTGTCTAAAGACAACTTTGGCACTCCAGCTTTCAGCAGGGGCGTAAGGAAGAGCCATCTCATCGGTGGCCAGATAAACCGAAACCAAGCTATAGTCAGCGCTTTCGGCAAGATAACGACGAGTACCTTCAAGAGAATCAATCTGAGTTTGCAAGTTGAGTAACTCACGCTGAACCTCAAGCATATCACTAACTGTAAAGGCGCTACCAAGCATCTCCTCAAACTTTCTTTTGGTTGTATTGAGAACACGAAGCCTTTCTTCAATATTTGTGTACTGCTCAGTGATATCTCTGCCTGATACATTTTCAGAAACAACCTTAACTCCGAGGTTTCTAACGGCTGCTAAAAAATTATCAAGTTTTTCACTTTGAACTCTTACGGAAATGTAGCCAGAAGCTCCCTCTTCAGGTCGACTAATGTTTTGATTGACCATGAAGCCTTGGTGATTAACGGCTAGCTTATTAATTTGATCTAGAACTGAACCAACATCATCAACTTTTAATGACAGGGAAGTATCGGTAATTACTTTTCTATCAGCGCTATCATAACCTGATCCGATTGATTCTTCTGACGAACTAAAATTATCAAGAAATGTTCTTGAACTGCTGGCGGGAGCTGGCATTTGAGCTGCCATGTCATAGCTAACCATCTCGTTTTGATAAACTGAATATTTTGATTGACCAACAAAAGGAGCTGAAGCTCTAGACCTTGCTAGTAAAAAAATTATCACCACTATCAAGGCTGTGGCTAATTTATTTTGTTTAATCCAGGAAAAAATGGATGGTTTTGGCATAGTTATGAAGTGGTCAATAAAAACCATGATTAATACTTAAAAAAAGTATAACACTTTTTTAAGTTGCGTGTTATAATTTTGCCACCAATGCAGCAATACTTAATAACTACTACCACTACTGCCATCTCCTGACGGAGGGTGTGGTGTTGGTGCTTATTAATACTCACAACCTCCAAACAGGAGGTTTTTTTGTAGCTTATTGGCGAAACTTACTCCTGCGAAAATCCAAATTATCAATTAAAATTACTTAGAACAACATATGTCAAAAAACCCAAACCCAAATTTATCAAGCAACGAACAACAACTCTTGGCTTTACGTCACAGCGCCGAACACGTACTTACCTACGCCATGCAGAGACTCTATGGTCAAGACAGAGTTATTATGGCAATGGGGCCAGCTACTGCCGATGGTTTTTACTTTGATTTTGATACTCCGGAAGATTTTATTGTTAATGAGCAAATGCTGGGCAAGATTGAGAAAGAGATGAAACAGTTAATCAAGGCAAATTTATCTCTGATTCAAATTAAAGTCACTTTGCCAGTGGCTCGATCGGTTTTTATTAACAATCCTTATAAGCAAGAGTGGCTTGATGGCATTGAAAGTGAAGGGGAGCAAGTTAGTTTATATCTAATGGGAACCAAAGAACAGTTAGAGAATGATCAAGCATTGTTCCAGAAAGCCCAGGATGGAGAGATCTTAGATCCTTCTATTCTGCAATCATTTGTTGATCTGTGCAAGGGTCCTCATGTGGACTCTACAGGTGAAATAAAAGCTTTTAAGTTACTCTCAATTGCCGGTGCCTATTGGCATGGAGATGAAAAAAACAAGATGCTCACTCGTATTTATGGTACGGCTTTTAATACTCAAGAGGAACTAGATCATTATCTGTGGCAAATAGAAGAAGCTAAAAAGAGAGATCACAAAAAAATTGGTCAGAAGCTTGGCTTGTTTATGTTTGATGAGGAGTTTGGGCAAGGCTTGCCTTTGTATAAGCCAAAAGGTGCAATGTTGCGCAAACTTATTATGGATTTTGCTTTTGAAACATATCTCAAGCGAGGTTACCAACCAGTTTCTACGCCACATATTGCCAGGCGAGGCTTATGGGAAACTTCTGGACACTGGTTTTTTTATCGCGACTCGATTTATTCTCCAATGGAGGTCGATGGTGAGCAGTATTTGCTCAAACCAATGAACTGTCCTGGTCATGTGAAGATTTATAACAATGATCTTCATAGTTATCGCGACTTGCCAGTTCGATTGGCAGAGATGGGCACTGTCTATCGATATGAAAAATCTGGAGAGTTAAATGGAATCTTGCGTCCACGTGGATTTACACAAGATGATGCACACATAATTTGTACCCCAGATCAGCTTCCGGCCGAACTATTAGAGGTAATCGATTTAACCAAGTTTATTTATTCGAGGTTTGGTTTTAATGATCCAGTAATCAGTTTGTCTGTTCGTGATCCAGAAAATAAATCTAAGTATATGGGGGATGATGATAGTTGGTCATTAGCCGAAAAAGCACTTGAGGAGGCCTTAATTGAAAAACAGTTGCCTTATCAAAGAATTGAGGGTGAAGCGGCTTTTTATGGTCCCAAGATAGATTTTATGTTTGAGGATGCTTTGGGTCGCAAGCAACAGCTTACCACCATCCAGGTTGATTTTAATCTGCCGGAGAAATTTGAAATGTACTACATCAACGAAAAAGGCGAAAAACAACAGCCATTTATGTTACACAGAGCCTTATTGGGTTCTCTAGAAAGATTTATGGGAGTGTTGATTGAGCACACGGCTGGCAATTTTCCTTTCTGGTTGTCACCAGTACAGGTAAAAGTATTGCCGATTACCGATGAGCAGATTGAATACGCTAATTCAGTAGTTGATCAGTTAAGAAAAGAAAATATTAGGGTTGAGGTTGATGATCGCAGTGCCACTTTGGGTGGCAAGATTCGTGATGCTGAAAGCGAGAGAGTTCCAGTGATGTTAATAGTTGGTGCTAGAGAAGCAGAAAGAGGTGAGGTGAGCATAAGGGAGAGAGATAAGAAGGAGCAGAGAGTAGTGAGGGTGGAGCTGTTATTGAAAGATATAGTGTAAAAATCTTGAAAAGCTAATCAGCATCTTTTATTATGATTAAAGTATTATTATTACTAATTAAGAACAAACATGACAGAAACAAAACAACAAGATATGGTTTTTAATGCAGAGTTAGAAAAAGTTCCTGAAAGAGAAGTGTTAATTGATATGCTACTATTAGATGAAGAGGATAGGCATAAAGAAGGAACTGTCGACGAATCTAGAGAAAAAGATCGCTCAGATTGGACTCAATCAATCGATCAAGGGGAGGTGCCTATTAAAAGTGAGTCACTGATGAGTGAAAAAGCTCAACAGTATCTAAAATGGATTAATAATGAAAAGCTCGGAGCGTCTAGATTTATTGATTTGCACTATGAATTAAAAGAAAAAGAGTATTTAAAAGGTGATGAGTTAG
This sequence comes from uncultured Pseudomonadales bacterium, assembly GCA_964437755.1. Classification (GTDB taxonomy): domain Bacteria; phylum Patescibacteriota; class Microgenomatia; order UBA1400; family PJMF01; genus DAOLOF01. Next base: position 79,478 of record CAYTIA010000002.1, read on the forward strand.
AGGTTGTTAAAAAAGCACTTTCTCAAGCAAGAGCGGATTACTGGATAACAAGGCTTGTTCCAAATCGCATAGGTGATTGGACTCTTGCAGATGTTATTGGTCGTTTAGAGGATGAGTATAAAAGTGGACTATTATCAGAGACTGATGTGAAAAGAGCAGCTTTTGAAATAAAGAAACATTTAGAAAAGAGCTAATTTTTAAACACTAAACAACATGTCTGAAAAAACACCAATTTCAGAACTGACCCATCCACTAGAAGCTCTCTCGAAAGAGAGACTTAGAGCAATATATGAGGTTATGTTGCACAAGTCTCTTGAACATAGAGCAATTAGTAATGAAGCTGCTGGGGCTACTAGCAAAGGTTTTCAAGAATCTCTTGAAGAGTGGGAAGGGGAAGATTATCCTCCCATTTCTGATTTTGTGGTATCACATTCGGTTTTGAAGAAAAAACAGCCTGATTATGCTAGGCCACAATTGATTGTAAGCAGATATGAAGGAGATCCAGAAGCAGCTACTGGCTTAGGAAGTAATGCATTTTATGAACTTGAATCTCAAAAGGATATAACGATTCAACTGCATGTTGAACGCAGGGTTCAGAAGGGTTTGCTGCCAGATGTTAGTATAAATGTAGTTCTTTATGAACCAGATTTATCAAGAGGTGGCGGGATGGTTTCTAAAACAAGGCTCAACATACACATTGAGCAAGAAGGAACATTATCAAATGAGTCAGAAGAGATCTTGGTGAGAAATATGGATGCTAATAGGATAGTAGTTTTCAACTCAGATGGAGAGGTGGCAAATGATGATCAAGATATTGACACCCAAGAGGTTAACAAGACAGTGGATCAATGCTTAGCTCTTGTTGAAAAAGTTCTAAAATAATAAGTGGGTGGTATTTAAAAATTTTGCTTCAATTCTTTTTTAAGCTCCTTTTGTATTTAGAGCATCCACATTTATTAATTTTAACAAATGCTCTCTCATTGCTTTTGTTCCTTTTTGAAGAGGATGTTCACCAGTATCAAGTAAACTTATCTCCTTGATTAAATCATTAAAGTATTCTACTTTTTGTTTTAATAATTCAACTGCTTGTTCAGCTTTTGTTGCAAAAAGGGGAATGACTGCTTGGTATGCTTCTAAAGCTTGTTGATCTGCTGTTATAGAATGAATTTCATGAAGTAATAAAGCTAGGCGAATTACATCAGGCTGATCATCCTCTTTCTCAAGCAATTGTCCAACATCTTTAGATATTTCTTCTAATCTACTAGCTGTTTTAGGCTCAAGATCAAGAGTGGAGAATCTGTCGGGATGAGCTAAGCGTTTTAGTTTTGATTGCCATTTACGTCCTCCCCATAATTCTTGAGGATTTGCTTCGATCTTTCCAGATTCAAAAGTTGTATTATGAATTTGTTTCCCCTTGTAAAATGATCCTAACTCATCTGCTCCAGGGAAAGATGATCTCTTGATATCAAATAGTCTATAAATGCATTGTAAAGTGGAAAATAACTCTGTTGATTCTCTCTGTATTTCAAGAGGAATTTCACTCATTATAATTGCAGTTGCTTTTGTGATATCTTCTATAGCTGTTTGCAAAATTCTTAACTTTTTGAGTGGATCTGTTTCTGCATTAGCTCTTTCAATAATGTCGTTAATCGAAAATTGCTTTTTTTCTGGTGGATCTTGTGTTGAGTAGGGATCGGGTATCTCAGCTGTTTGATCGGGTTCAAGAGTTGATTGGTGAAGTTTTTCTTGAGACTCTGCTGTACTAAAGACTACATACTCTTCCATCTTTCCTGTTTTAATTAGTTCGGCGACCATAGCCTTATTTAGACCATAAAGTAGCTGGTGAATTGTTTGCCAATCTGCCTTAGTAGCTGTATCATAAGTTTGTAATGCCTCGGCGTCAGCCACCCATGGCTCTTGGATCATTCGATTAAGACCAAGTAATGAATGTTTTATTTTGGGCCAAAGTCTTCTAGCGCGGGTGTTTATTGGTCCACCCTCACAGCCATCACGAAAAGTTTGAGAAATCTCTGCCTCTTCTCCATATGTCACCCGAAATCTAATTTGTTTAGGGCCTCCTTTTTCATTAAGATTTGCTCTTAGACCATCACCCAACGTTGTTGATAGGCTGTCAATTACCCCAGCTCTTTGTTCTGTTATTGGAGAAACTCTTTCTAAAGCGAATTCTAATGCATTTGATTCTTTAGTTTGATGATCTACAAGTTGTAAACATCTAATCAGTCTGAATTTTGCATCAGGGGTGATTCTTGCTGCTTGTGCATCCATGGGTGAAAAAAATAACAAGCTGTTTGGGAATGCTCCCTTGCCCGGATACAAAAATTTTGCCAAATTTGCTGCTTGTTGTGCTAACGTTACGACCTCATTTCTAAATTCAGCTTCTACTAGAACTTCATTTTCAAATTGTTTAAGTAAGTCTGGACGTGAATTTGCTTCTGGGGGGTTTGTCATAAATTTTTTACTGTCATTTAATATTTATCTTAATAATGTTAACATTTTAATTAGCAAAAGTTAATCGTATATATGTTTTAATGATTAAGATAACCACAAAAAAACTTTTAAGTGAGATCACGCTGTTTTTAATTGATCAACTTGAAAAAAATGAGATATCTATAGGTAGAGTTAAGAAAATATCTCGACAGATTTTGGCTGTTTTTCCAGATGAAAAGTGTGATAAAGATGAATTTCCAGTTGAGGTATTATCGCAGTTAATAGAAATACCTGAAATTGATACCTTTTTTCAACAAAAGAAATGGTAGCAGAAACGCCTCATCAAGAAGTAAACGCAGCCCAATCAAGGGAAGGAGAGTTTAGATTACGCGATTTATTAAGTGTTTTAAAAAGAGTAGCAGGACAAGAACCTCGGGTGGTACTTGCAACTTTTGTTAATATTGATGAATTTTTACCAACTGAGCAACAAAAGCAGCTAGTTAGTGAATTGCGTTGGGATCTTGGTGAAAAGAGAAAAACATATCGAAAATTTAAAGAGGCAGGAGTGAATCCTGAAAAGGCTCTGGATTTAATTGAATATCTTCAGAATGAGATACAGTTTTGCTCAGAGAAAGAGGAAGGTGAAGATAAGTCATGTGCGGGAGAAAAGATCTGTAAAAATTACCGATATGAAGAAGGAGATTTTAGATATATTTGTAAATTGATTTCTCTTTCTGATGATCCAATTCAGCTTGTGATAGATATGGGGGAATTATTAGATTTTAATGGTTATTATTCCTATCCATCAAGATTTATTTATCATCTTGCAGAATATGCAGAATCATTTTATCAAGCTCAACTTTCTCCACATTATCCTGAGGTTATTTCTTTAATAGGGGAGTTTTCAGGTGAGTCAGTTAAGATTAATTTCTCCGATTCTTCTTTTCGGTTCAACGAACAAGCTCAAAGAGACGAAAGACAATTGAATAGAGTATATAGAGCAGTTCAAGATCCAGTGATTGTATTATCTAACATGGATCAGGTTGAGTTTAAGGGATTGTCCAATGGAGAAAATGTAAGGAGAGCAAAAGAGCTGTGGAATGAAATGTCTCAAGGAAAGAGTTTAAGGATAGAGTATATTCCAGAGTTATTAACCCTAGCTAATGATACTCAGCTTGCAATTGGTTTTAAAGAAATGCTTGCTTACGATGGTCGATTAATGACGAAGATATACGAACAAGAACCTCAACAATTTGCTATTGCCATTGCGCGATTAAAAAAACTCAAAGATGAAGTGCCTGAATTATGGGATCTACTTAAGTCTGGCTTTGATATTTCATGGTCATTTGACTATCCTCGTATGTATGGTTCAGATCCTCTTGATGTTTCGCAAATAGCTCAGCGTAGATACTCGTTTCAAGAAATATTGGCTAGTCAAAAACTAGTAACAAATGCACAGATTGTAGCTAGATATGATGATGAAAAATTAGAGGCAAGATCTTCCTTTGACGATATTTCTGATTATAAAAGGTATCGTTATACTTCCGATCCAGAAACTCTTGAGAAGAGTTATATTGCAGCTTATTCACTTGGACAGATATTTCAAAGATCGCGTTTTTCTGACATAAATAGGTACTATTTATGGCAAAACATAACTGAAACTGGCTGTCTAGATCATTTATCAATTGAACAACTCAATCAGTTATTTACCCCTTTTGCTCAACTCATAGCAACAAAAGACTCTTCTTTTGTGGATGTTTTAGCTAAGATGGAGCCAAAGCTTTCTGATGTTATTGGATTAAGTCCCTCATTGGTTGAAGCTAAGGACCGTTTGGAGAAATTGTTATCAGATGAGATGCGGCTAATTGTGTCTGATAAGTCTTTTATGGATACTGTTTTTGGTGGAGAAATCTCTGGAGCAAGAGACTGGGAATTGATTCTTTCCAATTTGGATCAATATTATCAGCTCTTTCAAAAAAAAGATGAATTAGAGGCAAAAATTCATCTGTTAGAACACCCCGAATCAGGAGGGTATAGAGTTTCTGTCACTAGAGATTTGCAATTACTATTTTTAGTTTTAGAAATACCAGATTCGGTTTTAATCGAAATGTCAGAAGAGTCTGCCTCTTTACATCTAACGGTGAATTCAGATGCTGTAAGAAGATATATCTCTTACAGACTTCTCACTGATGCTGAAAAACAACAACTGCTTGATGGTGTTGGCAGTCAAAAGTATCAAAATGCAATCAAAAGTATTTACGATACAAGACTAAGCCTTACTGATCTAAGAAAATATATTATGCTTGATTCTGAAAAAAAAGACAAAGTTTGGGAGATGGTAACTCAGTTAGAAGCGGAATTGCACATTAGTGTGGCAAATTTTAGTGATACTAATGATCTTATCGGATTTCCTCTTGGGTTTTTATGTGAGTTGGTATCAAGCGACTCACTTTATGTGACTTTTGAGAATTTTATCTCTCATGTTTTAGATGAACAAGACGATTCGATTGATTCTAATGGCAGACTTAAATGTTTTAGAATATGTGCAATTTTGTTAGCTAATCATCAACAAGATTTAGAATTTAATTTTAATGAATATATTACACCACAGGGAGTACCTACTTCAAAGTTATTACTTGAGTTAGCTAATTCCAATCTTACAAATTTACACTGGGTGAGACCATATATAACTGATCAATCCTTGCAGGAGATGGAGGAAGACGATCGAAACTTCTGGAAATTTTGGATTACTTTTAATGATGATACAAATTTCCAAAGATATCTGCTTGAAAATAAATCAAGATTTGCTGAGTGGATTCAGGATGGAGTGGCGACACACGCTTTTATCTTGGAATTAGCTAGAAACAATCTTGCCGGAATCGGAACGATTCAAAAACTAATTGAACCAGCTTTATTAAAGATGTCGAAAGATGAAACAGACTTTTGGTCTTTTTGGAAAACATCTTCAGCTGTTGAGAGGAGGGTGATTACTTCGAATAATGAGCGCTTTTCCCAGCTAGTTGTTGAAGGCGTTCCTACTGCAGTTTTCTATGAATTGGTTGCTAAAGAAAGTCCAGAACATTTCATGGAAAACTATGACATCAATGATCTTGCCTCTGACTTAGATCAGAGAACTAGATTTAGAGAAATTGTTTTACAAGCTTTTATTGATAAACATACTCAGAATCCATATTTTCAAATGGTTTATCGTTTATTAAAAGGAGAGATTGCCGACAGGGGTGTAATAAGTGAATCAATTAAAGAGATGTTTAATCAGGGCTATGGCATGGAGGTTGATGAAGAGTTTGTCACAACTCTTGATCAGTATATAGAAAATTCTCAAGAAGAAAAATACAATCCTATCATTCCAGATAGAGAGGCCTTTTGGAATGAAAATATACGAATATATTTAGCAGTAAGGAAACTCAAATGGACAATTAATGGATTTGAAAGATTTAGGAGTCTCGTCCAAAATTCTGCTGTTAATCAAATTTTAAGTGATGAAGGAAATATTGTTCGTTTGCAACAAATATCACCAAAAATTGGGTTAAATGCTAATAATATTTTTTATGTGAATAGTACCTCGTTGTTATGGTTGTACGAGAATTCTTCAGTTGAACCTTGTGTTGGATTTTTTAGAAGAATTCTTAATGAGAAGCCAACAAGTTTGAATAGTTGCGCCTTAACCTTTAGTCAGATTTCTGAAGGAAAAAGAGCTTTACTTTTTACAGATCCTTTATACCAAGAAAGGTTATTTGAAGCGATGGGAGAGTTTAAGAATGTCGTTCCATCTTTAATTGACGGCTATGTTTTAGAAGACGATTTAAATGAAAGAGTTGCTTTTAGAGAAAAAATTAACGAGTTTAGAAGACGAGTTCATCGGAACCTACCGATTTTAGACCTTGTAAAGAATTATGAAGATAGAAGAACTATTGCTGACATGATTGCTCTTACCTTTCCTGGAACAAATCAAGGTGGTATCTTGTCACAGATTGAGATGGCAGGCGATAGGTGTGATGATCTTAAGGAACTAACTATCAGGGATGAAGGTTATGTTGGTCAAATCTTTTCTAGAGAGAAGATGGTTATTTTGAGGGAGGCTAATCAGCCAATTGACGAGGGAATAATCAATTTATTAAGATCAGTATTTTCTCTTCCCCAAGAAAGACCACAAAATCAGGACAAAGAGGCTCAACTAGCATCTAAAGGTTGGTCAAGGCTAATCAAAGAAGCTGGTTCAACTAAAAGTGAAGTATTTTTAGCTACAGCTATGAGCGAGGCTATTGCCTGTGTACGAGTGGCCATGGGTGAAAAAGTTGAACAGTTCTATGAAATGATCTCAAGGGATCTTTCTCAGGTACAAAGTAAAGCAGAGTTGTTAACAAAAGCTAAAGAGTTGTTTGGTATTTATTATAAGGATAATGCAACTGAGGCAATTGATCAGTTCTTGACTCAAAATTCAGATATTGAGCAGCGACTTTTAGGACAGCTATCACCAAAAAGAATTCAAGCATTAGAAAAAAACATCGGTTCTTCGAGAACAATAAGTGAAGCTAAAAGACAAGAATTTTTGCAGATTATAATCAATTTAAAAGATCCTCAAACTCCTGAAGTAAAAAGAAAAGCATTGGCTGGATTGTTAGCATTTTTATCAGAGAGGGGTTTGTTTGCTGGTAGCCAGGGTTTGCGTAAAAAAGTAGATAATGAGTTGGCCAAGTTGGTTTTAGTAGATAAAGAGGGAGAGGATGCAGTAGATGAATCATTGTTACTAAGAGGTTTTGCTACAAAAAATGCAGCTTCCTTTTTTGCTAAAACTACAGCTGGTATTTGTACAGCTCAAGACTTTGGTTTATATCATCGACCAGATCATTTTCATATAAATCTAATTAATCAAGAAGATGTTGTGGTGGGAAATATTCAAGGGTATTTGGTCGAAGATTTTGAGGGCGAAAGAGCCGTAATATTTAGAGGTTTTAACCCTTCATCCAGCATTGTTAGTTCAACTAATGCTGCGGTTATTTGTGATCAAATGGTAAGTATTGTGAGGCAGCTTGCCGCAGACAATGGAATAAAACACGTTTTAATACCCCAGCAAAATAATTGGCATCCACTAACCAATCGAGTTGGTGAGGGAATAGTTGAATATTTTGCCTCTCGTTTTTATAAAGAAGAAAATAAAGTTGATTTTCAATTTAATATTACTGAAACGCAGGAAGTGAATACTTTTTATAAGATGGCCTAGAGATAAACATATTTCTAATTGGTTATAGAACACGCATATTGATAGCACTTTCAAACTAGTTAGCAAAATGAAAATCTATATGAAAAAAGCATTACCAACTCAAGTATATAGAATCTTGATGACTATATTAAATAGGCTTGAAAAAGGAGAAATTGATCTACCTGAGGCTTCTAAACAAGCAAAGATAATCAAAAGGGTTCTTAATGAGATAGATAGTAATGGTCAACAAAAAGCTTTAGATTTATTAAATCAACTATCAAAAGAATTATGAGCCAAGAAGAGTTGTTGACGATTTTGGCTACCCCACAAGCTGAAAAAAGCAATGGAACGACTTCTGCTTTAGAAATATATCATCAGTTAAAACAAGTAGAAAAACAGGTTCTTCTTGATCCAAGAATGTCAAGTGAAGTATTGATTGCTTTCACAAGGATTGTCCATAATCTTCCTAACTTTGATTTTTCAAGGAACGATGAGTTTGAAATAAGTGAGCCGATAATTATCAATGGTGTATCCATGAGTTTAAGTTTGTTAATCAAAACTGATCCAGACAAATTAGACAGATGTTTAACCGCGAGACTCAGTTTTAATTTATCAGATAACGATAACCCCTTTTCATCACCAATGATTGATAAACCAATGGGAATCTTAGACTCTGGAGAGCTCTGTTGTAGAGAGATAAGATTTAACTCAAAAAAATCAACAACACTAGTTGAAGGAGTTTCAAGATCGAGGTCAGTTGAAATAACGAGAGGTTTACCAACTCAACTTTTTCTTTTGGCTCATTTTTTAACAAGAGCATTGATAGCAAAAAGTAAATTTTCAGGAAAAATTTTGGCAATTATTGAAGATGCCGCCGTAGATCAAAAAACTAGAACTTCTTCTGGTTGGTCTGGTCGTAGGGCTACCGAAATAGGTTTTAAAAAAAGTAGGTTCCACCAACTTTTGTTGAGGAGCTCTCATCCTTGTTATACTTATCAGTATCAATGAAAACTGTATTTTGAACAATTATGACTAAAGAAGATCGTAATGAAAGATTGGGAATTGGGGAAAGACTTAATTCACTTATAAAACAACTAAGAGCTCTTCTTGATCAGGGTAGGGGGTCAGAGGTGTTAGATATTTTGGCAGAAGTTGTACCTGATGAAGAACCCGTTGGCGAAGAAAATGCTGATGACGCAGAACTCGATCTTTTTCCAGGTGATGAGATCTTTTGGAATCCTGAGCTAAGATCAGTTGAATCTCAAAAAATGATTCCCAGATCAGAAGATGATCAAGAAGCTCAGCAGCATCAAGAACAACAGGGGAGTATCTTGAAGAGTAAAGAGGAAATAGCTGAAAAAATATCTCCAGCAGACTGTGTTGAAAAAGCAACAATGTATTGCAGGTTGGTTGATAATGCTCACTTACCTAAAGAATTAATGAAACTGGTTATAGATCGTTTGGTGCTTTGGAAATTAATTGACCTCAATGATATTTCTGATAATATTTTTGAAAATTATCATCAATTTAGTGGTTTTATAAAAAATGTGCAAAGAGTAAGAATCGCTCAGCATAATAGTGAATTTATCAATGCTTTTAATAATGACCCATGGAATGGAGAGCCAATTGAGGCAGAATACACAGATGACGAGCTCGGAAAATGGCCGTATCTCCATTTAGAAGCAATTAAAAAAAGTCTGGGAGATTCTTCGAAGTTTATTTTTAGAGTACAAAAGAATTTTTTTACAATGGTGCTTACAGAGCAAGATGATGGCTCAAGACAAATTGTAAGGCTAGCATCTTCCCAGAGGTCACAAGATCAGGTTCAAAATGATGTTTTAAATATGCCAGATATAATTCCAAAAACCGAAATAATTGCAGTTGGAAATAATGAGTATGTTATGTTAATTGAATGGATAAATGGAAAGACTCCGCAGACAGAGGCAGAAAAATTGAGGTGCTATCAAGCAGCGGAGGCTCTTTTAGTAGTGCCAATTGGAGAAGAAAATTTATATGACTTAAACTCAGGAAATTTTCTTATTGTGAATAATGATGGAGTCGAAAAAATTTACTATGTTGATAGAGATATACCAGCGAGTATTGTAAAAAATGGATTAGACCCAGATGGAGTTGAGTCAAGAAGAAATCAGTTTGAACGATCAAAGAATGAGAAAGTTCGCTAACAACAATTTTCTCTATATTTAGTCAACTCCAAATCTTTTACTCTTCCCACTCAACTTTAACTCCGGGACTCATGGAGGCGGCAATAATCACCTTAACGAGTCTTCCCTTAAAAGCTTTAAATAAAGCCTGTAAGTTTTCAACTAAATGAGCTGTTTCCATATCTGTTTTACCAATGGATACATGCATGAGTGGAGCTTTTCTTTCGGTTTTAAGCATCATGCTACCTGCTTGAAGCTCTTTTTGTCTTTGTTCCGGATTGGTAGTAAGGGTACCGCTTTTTGGATTTGGCATTAGGCCTTTTGGACCCAAAACTGGAGCAAACTTGGTTAATTTAGCCATGAACTGAGGGGTAGAGATCAAGACATCAAAGTCGATGTTATTGTTCTCTATCTTTTTTAAAGTTTCTTCTGAGGCAATCTCAACCACTTTTGACTGTCCGGTGGAATGGGGTAGAGAGATTTCTTTACTAATACCAATTTCTCTAACTGTAAGGTGAGCAGAAATAGTACCGACAAATTTAGAATATGAAAGTTTCTTAACTAATTCCACAGCTGACTCTGCATCATAGCTTTTTGTTCGATCTACTTTTGAGCGAACTGCCTGATATTTTTTACTTCTGTGTTTTATTTTTTTTAAAGTTGGTGTCTTTTTTACTTCCTCTTGATTTGATTCAACCACTGTTTCAGCACCATCTGCCACTTGCGTAACTTCTTTTACTACTTTCTCTTCAGCTTTTGGTTTTTCAGCTTTGGTTTTTTTTGCAACTTTTTTAGTTTTCTCTTTTTTTTCTTCTGTCATTTTTGTAGACATATCAACTGGTTTTTTTGATCCCATAAAAAAATCTCCTTAAGATAATTATTTTGTAATAGTAATATTTATTTATATAATTTTGTTCTCGTAACGCATCCGCTCTTGAGGAAACAGACGCTGGAACATTTTTTTCTTTAGTTAGAAGATAATTTCTTTTGTCTTCTATACAATCTTCACACCCATACTTTTAGCTGAACCCATAACGGTTTTAATTGCAGCATCAATATCTGTGGTATTAAGATCTGGCAATTTAGTTTCAGCTATTTGCTTGACCTGATCCATGGTTAGCTCACCGATAATATTAGTTTTTGGTTCTTTACTACCTTGTTTTTTGCCAATGACTTTGAGAATCATGGCTGAAACTGGAGGTAACTTAAGTTCAAAAGTAAAAGATCGATCTTGATAAACGGTAATTTCTGCAGGAATAATCTCGCCACGCTTATCGGCTGTTTTATCATTGTACTGCTTGATGAAGTCCATCATGTTGATACCAGCTTGACCCAAAATAGGTCCAACTGGCGGAGCGGGCGTGGCTGCTCCTGCAGGTAAATTTAATTTAAGAACATTAAGTATTTTTTTTGCCATAATTCTTTCTAAGTTGGTTATTCTATCATAATTTAATTAAATGACGGTCAAATATACTAGAAACTAGATTTTTTCAACTTGTAAAAAATCAAGCTCAACTGGGGTTTCTCTTCCAAAAATATTAATTAATACAGTTACTTGAGCCTTGTTCTCATCTATCTTTTGAACTGTGCCCAAGAACTCGTTAAATGGACCATCGGTAATTTTAACTGCCTCACCCTCGGTGTACTCAGCTTTGTATTGAGGAGTTGCTTGTTGAGCATACTTAGTGATGGCATCAACCTCATATGCTGGAATTGGGCTAGGACGGCTACTAGCACCGACAAAACCCGTTACTCCTTGAGTAGTACGAACTGCTAACCAAGCATCATCTTCCATAATCATATTGACCAACATGTATCCTGGAAAAACCTTTTCGGTGATGGTTTTTCTTTGACCTTTACGAATCTGAATTTTTTCTCTGGTTGGAATTAAAACCTTAATAATTTTGTCGGTAAGATTTAGGGTAGTGGCGCGTTGTTTTAGAGTTTCAGCTACTTTGTTTTCTCTACCCGAATAGGTGTGAACTACATACCAATGAGCTTTGTCATTATCCTCATCGGCAATACGAACCAAATTTGGATCGTTGACTTCAACCTCCTGGACATCAGGAACTTTTGGAGTATTGGTGTTATCTGTGTTTCCCAGTTGCTCGGGGACTTCTTCTGGCTGTTTATCTTGAGTTGTTTGTGTAGTTTGATCTGTCATCACATTGATTTTAACTGTTAATACTAATTGACCAGTGCCAGCATTATTTGTTGGAGTAGATAATCAACTCCGCCAATATAGGTTGCTGTAACGATACTAATTACAATTACCAATACAGTTTGATTAATTGTTTGTATCTTACTTGGCCAACTTACTTTCTTGAGTTCGATAATAACCTGCTTGATGTACTTTTTGATGAATTTCATATAAATCAATTTATTCGTCAGCTGATAAGAGGCTTTCTCGAAGGGATAATTTTAACACAAAACAAAAAATAATTAACTATGAGTTTTGATAATGAAAAAATAGCTAAAATGATGACTAAGATTACTCAATTGTTTTAGTTTTCTCTAACTTAATCTCACCTCGTTGATTTCTCTCTAGGTTGGAAAAATCAGGTCGGGGTGTATTAACTTTTTTAATAGTGTTTGAGTTATTTTTTGATGAACTTGAGCCTAACATACTGATAACAGTAATTAATACTACCAGGCCTATCAATCCAATACCGATGTACAGCATAATTTTTGAATCTTTTCCGCCCATGTTATCAAAAATATTAAATGAGTCATTAAGTTTAGATAGAGGAGTTGTCGGATTAAGTGGATCATAATCTAAACTTGAACCAGTGCCGTCAGTTGTTTCTGGAGATGATGGTTCTTCGATAACAGGATCATAACCTTTTTGTGATGGATCTTGAGAGGCATCATACCCGGAAGCCATGCCGCCACATGTTTCATCTTGAGGGTTGGCAGCTAATCTACATCTGCCCTGATAACAAAAATGATTAGCTTGGCAGTTTCTATTGCTAGCACATGCTTGATTACAACCAACAACTTGATAGCTTGCTTGAGAAGCCAAGTTTTGAGTTTGGAGTGAAGCCTGGGAAGTAACTACTAAGGCAGACATAAACACGATCATGGCAAAGGCTCCATAAACTGCACTTACGGGAATTTCTAGTTTTTGAGCAACTTGAGAAAAAAGATTGTTTTTTTTGGTTGGCGTGTTCATAGGAAAGTAGATGAAGTAAATAAATAATTCAACAGATGCGACTAATAAATAGAATACTCGATTTACCCCTGAATAGTCAAGCACTGAGGGTGGTCAATAATCTATTCTGGTCATAGTAATAATATTATTTGTTGTATTCATCTTTTAAATAAGTAGTTTATTTCGTATAATTATGATAGTTCTTTAACAGTCAAGTGTGGGGGATAACTAAATTTTCCTGAACAGTTCTCGAAAGGGTTGATGGGTTGTCTGGTCACTCCGTGGAGTTACTAGCGCCCTACCCACCTTCCATTTTGCGGGAACATTGTTGTCTCCCACACTTGGTGGCTAAGGTATTTAGAGTGAGTTACTTATTACGGGTGTTTATCTGTGGTAGAATTCCCATTTGGCTTGGCCTTGGTGCCGAAGTAGCTCAGGGGTAGAGCACCATCTTGGTAAGATGGTGGCCATGGGTTCGAATCCCATCTTCGGCTCAGAAAAAAATGAAATAACTGGCTTTGGAAATTAAAGCCAACGTAGCTCAGCTGGCTAGAGCAGCGGTTTTGTAAACCGCAGGTCGTGAGTTCGAGTCTCACCGTTGGCTCATGAAATTTAACAAGAGGGATGGCTGGTTTTGTGTTATAATCCCATCCTCTCAAGAAAACAAGAAAATATAAAGGAAGAATATGGCATCAAAGAAAAAAGGTCCAAGACAAACAGTTGGCTTAGTATGTTCTGTTTGCAAAAAATTTAATTATGTAACTGAGTACAACAAAAATAATGAGGTACTCAAAAAACAAAAAGATGGAGAGGGAACCTTCCCCATTATGAAGTTTTGCCCAAAGTGCAACAAGCAAACTGAGCACAAGATGGCTAAAAAACTCAAGTAGTTGAGTTTTTTCTGGCTGGTTTTATTTTTTTTTATCTCTTCAACCGTTTTGATAATATTATTCGCTCCCTGAGTGAACAGAGCATTGATGTTCAGTGCTGACTTCATGGCTTGTTCAATCCAAGAACTTTTTTGATTATCTTTGGATTTAAGAGATTCAAGTTGTTTGATGATGTTGTTGGTATTTGCAACCTTTGCCACATCTAATTTGGTAAATATTTTTCTGATGTTGTGTTCCCACTCACCCCACTCTTTGAGTGTTAATAAAAAACTTCCGCTAGCAATCGCATCGTATGCCATATCTCCAGACGGCTTACTAATAAAACCATCTGCCCAGGGAAAACCAAGATGTATTAATAGCTCATTAGCATCAACTATTTGTGGATGATAAATAACGCTCAATTTTTCATTCTTAATTGAGAGAGATGATTTTTGATTGTTGCTAAGTTGTAATAGATCTCCGTAAGCTGAAAAGTTAGCTGGATCGTTAGCAACGATTTTGTTGAGTTCAATCTCATGCGATTTAGCCAACTCAATCACCATTTGGTAAATATCTTGATGGGTTCCAGCATATACTAATAGTTGATAGGGAGAGGGATTTTTATGCAGTTCTGGCAACAGTTTTTGTAATAACTGCTTAATTTCATTTTTATTGGTTCCTAATCCACCTGTGGTTATGCATAATTTTAATGGACCATCTTGCCAGATTTGTTTGTTTTGTGCAGAATGTACAATTCTTGGATCAATGGGCGGTCCAGTCACAATTACTTTACTTTGATCAATTTTTTTGTTCAATAACCTTGCTTTTTCCATAAATTCAAGCTTTGTATTGTTGTCAAAAACTAGAAAAGTCATGTTTTTTCGCTCAGCTTCGTTCAGGTAATCTTCGCGCACGTGTGGATCGGTGACCATTTGTACAACTTGTTTTCCTTTAGCAGCTAAGATGTTACCTGAGGCAATATGGAGAGATAAAATTGGTTGAGAAACGTTTTTGGTAAGTTCGAGTAGGGGCGGAGTAATACTAGCTAAGATTGGAAGTTTGTTGCGTGCAAAACGATCAGCAAAATCCTTAAGCATTTTGAGCAAGGGAGTTCTGGCAAGGATTTTTCCAATCATCTCTGTAAAATACACCGAGGATCTATCCTTTAAATTAATATAGTTGGTTGGATCAACAATCCAGGCTTTTTTTGGATCAATGTTTGTCTGCCAAGCTTCAACCGCCACAGCCAAGGCCATTGAGTAGTGAGCTCTTGAAAAAACTACATCTTGAGTAGAGTCAATCTCGGGAAATTGATGATATCCTTTGAGATCTTCAACGTAAGTAGCCGAAACGGTTACTATTGGTAACTTTGTTTTCTCAAGTAATTGTTTGTCTTTTTTTAGGGTGTGTTTAAGTGATGGGTCAAGAAGTAAAGTCATGTGTTGGCTAATGATTAATAGTAAAAGATGAATATAAGTCTAAACTAGAGAAGATAAAAATACAATTATTCGAAAATATTTTTATATCTTGAATTGAGAGATTTTCAAGATAGTTATGATAGAATAAACGTTTGAAAAGGGCGGTGATGTTAATGGTAGCATGGAGGTCTCCAAAACCTCTCGTGAGGGTTCAAATCCTTCCCGCCCTGCAAAGCTTTTTCTATCTTAAGTTTACTTTTTTTAATACAAACTTTCTTCATAATCTGGATTATTTGTACTTGAGATCACCATCATGGTATTATTGATTAGCATTAATAATAAATGGAGTATGATCCAAACCAGGATAGACAAGAAAACATTGATAGACAAAACTCAACAGAATTTCAAATTAAAACCGACACTAAAGGTCAGCTTTTTAAAAAATAGTTTATTAAATAATTAAACTGGTGTCGTTTTTAGTATAATTTTTCTATGACAGAACAAGAAGCTCATGCAGATACAGTAACCCTTAATGAACAAGCTCAGAATAGATTGGCAGCTTTGAAGTTGGTTTATCCAGAAAAAAATTTTCAATTAATTGATGGTACTGGTGGAAGTGATGGAATGATTTTCGTTGAAGAAGGAAAGCCAGACGTGGTTTATAAAGTTACTCAAGGATGGCGCTTACTTTATGGTGAGGCCGAAGCCAGAGCTCTTTATTTAATGGCTCAACAAGGTATTGCTCCAACCTTTGTTGAATATATTCCCGCAGATTCAAGACAAGATACATATTATGACCGTTATCCTGACTCAAGGGGTCAAGATGAACATAGTTTAAAACCATTTTTAGAGTATTACTTTGGTGATGATTTTATGATGAGAACAGAATTTCAAGCCCAGGGACTAGAGCATAGCATTTTGGTTATGGGAAGAGTAAATTTTCAACAAGAAGAAAGTATTAATATTGATATAAAAGAAAAGATCCAGGAAATGCTTAGATTGGCCAAAGAGGTAATAGCGCTCAAACTTAGTTTGAATGATACTGAGCTTCAATTTGATTATCCAACTAGACGTTACTTATTTTTAGATTGCGGAGGAGTTAAAGTCGCAAAAAAGGTGGATACGAAATATATATTAGAGACACTTTTATGGATTGCTGATCACATAGCCGGTAATGTGGCTGAAAAAAATGAATTGGAAAAAATAGCTTTTCGGGTAGTTGAAGGTTCGGTACAACTAATGTAATTAGTTATATGACGCCAGAACAATTAAGAGAGATATGTAATAAGCTTGGCCCTGGTATCGATCTTGCAGTTGTATTATCGGATCGAGTAGTAATGCATGCAAGACCAGATCAGATGACTAAGATTATGGAGGTAGCAATAGCAGCTGGTCCAGAAGTAGCCGCAGAATTGCAATATTATTTAGAGACTGCGGCTCAAGATGCCGATGTATGGAAGTCAGCTAGAATAGGTGAGGTTTGGGAAGAAAATAGATAGGTTCTAACGTCTTTTACTAGATCATGCAAATAATTATTCTATTTCACAATATGCTAAAAAATAAGACTTTTATCAAAATTTCAACATTATTAAGTTTTTTAGTGATGATATTAATTAATGCCTTGGCCAATATTCTGCCAATCAACAGCATCACAACGGGAGAAATATCTGACGCCTATCCCAATCTATTTGCTCCAGCTGGAATTACTTTTTCAATTTGGGGTTTGATCTATTTTTCACTGGCAGTTTATGTGTTTTATCAATTTTTACCAAAAAGTAAAAAAATTGTAACTTTAATTAATAAAATAAATATTTATTTTATTTTATCTTCTATAGCCAATACTGCTTGGATATTTCTTTGGCATTACCAAATGATTGGTTTCTCAGTGTTTTTGATGCTGGTGATTTTATACTCCCTAATAAAAATCTCTTCCTTAACAAATCAAGGTGATTTAAGTAAAAAAGACAAATTGTATACAAAGATTCCCTTTGGTCTTTATTTTGGTTGGATTACTATTGCTACCATTGCCAACATCACCACTTTCTTAGTGAGCATCGGTTGGCAGAACTTTATTCTTTCTGATCAAGTATGGACAATGATTATTTTATTGGTTGGAATGGTGATTGCATCGATAACAACAATTAAAGAAAGAAATTTATTTTATGGTTTGGTGCCAATTTGGGCATATTTCGGAATTTATCTAAAACATACTTCAGCCTCTTACTTTAACAATAATTATCCAAGCGTAGTGGTAATAGTCATTATTTGCATTGCGATTTTTATTGGAGTAGACGGATATTTATTGGCGAAGAAGAGTATTTAGTTGCTGGATGTGGGTTATTAAATTAATTAGAATTTTTTTTAACAATCCTTACATTTTATTAATAAGCCTTAATTTTTTTAAAAGAATTATATTATGGGTTCAGAAACCTGCGGAAGCAATTCGTTTAGAAAATCTGCAAGTATAAGAGTCATTACTGGGCAAACGCCCGATCCATTTGACTCTCTTGCTTATAATAGTTCGGGTAGTAGATATGTTTCTCCAGAATCAAATCACACTCATGAAGCAGGAAAAGAAAAAGATTTGATA
This sequence comes from uncultured Pseudomonadales bacterium, assembly GCA_964437755.1. Lineage (GTDB taxonomy): Bacteria > Patescibacteriota > Microgenomatia > UBA1400 > PJMF01 > DAOLOF01. The sequence goes on from CAYTIA010000002.1 coordinate 97,337, forward strand.
ATTATTGACACAGAAAGTTTAAAAGCACAACTATTTTTATCTATTTTTCGAGTTTTTGAAAAAAAATTTGTTTTTAGTCCAACATTATTTACAGATGGAGAGAGAAAGGTTCTTGATGAGCTGGGAGTTGAGATGTTAAGGTATGATAAAAATCATTTTGTTGTTATTAGTTTTGGGGATTTAAATTTAGTAGAAATATTAAAGCAAGTAAAAGATGTACATTTTAGAATTAAGCTCAAAAATGGTTTTGAAAACAAGCTTCCCTTTTCAATAAATATGGGCGGTGAGGAAGAGAGAGTCTGGCAACTAGCTCAAGAATTAGCTAGAAAACTCTCGAGTGAGATTCGTTCAATGTCTCCAGATGAACTAGAAGCTCAAATTAAAAAATTTGTCCTTAGTCATGAGTTAGAACACATGAGACATCACCTCTCTTGTTCAAAAGGAGTATCTATAGAGGAAGTATATAAATACCTGAGAAGTCTTGAATTGGGTTTAGCTACAAAAAGAGAAGAATTGAGCGACAGTGAAGAGCTAGATATCTTGGATCAAAAGATTGGTGAATTAAAATTACTAGTAGTAAGGTTAAGTGTTTATAGCGAAGCATTGTCAATTTTATCTGAATTTTCCTATCACGTAACAGAAGCAAATTATAAATTACAAGTATTGCCAATTTTATTTCGTATTTTGAGGTTTTTTTGTTCTTTTAAAGAAAAAAACAGCGGAGAAATATTTACCTCTCTTTTAAATTACGATTTTGAAGATCAACCAATTCATTATGTTTTAGCAACATTATCTATATTTTTCCAAAGGGATTTTGTGTCTGAAGAAAAACTACCCCCCATTTCAGAGGTGTTGTCAAAGATTGAAGAAGCAATAGCTGATCCTGAAAATCTATTAACATTTAATGAATGGCAAACCTTACACACTTCTTTTGAAATAAGGCTTGGTGAATTATACGTTGAGGTTCAACACTCGCTCGATGGTATTAAAAACACACAAAAACAATTAGGTGTTCGACTAATTAAGCCTTTTATTTGATGAGAACAATGTCATTTCTAGGTTTTTAGGTATGAGGAGAGTATCGTTATTTCAAAATTACGTGAGGTATTAGAGAAAAAAGATTAGGAATGTTCTTTGGCTAGTTTCTTCGAAATTTTTTTATGTGATCAATTAGTAAATATGAAGTTATAATAAAAATTTAAGCGCTCTGGCATTTTTGCGTAAGCAAAGTTCAAATAATTAACAAATTTGTTTTAATGAAACAGGCCAACCACAAACTCAAATTAATTAGCTATTTTTCAACTGAAGACGCCAAAAACATTGCAAAAATACTATTGGCTTTTGCTATCGCTTCAATAATACTTTATGGGTATTTTTTGTTTTTCAGCCCTTATAGGTTGCAACTAGTTTATCAGAATTGGGATGGTCCTAGTTATGTGGTGATTGCTAAGTCATTTTATAATAAAGACATTATTCCTCAGGTTAATACTTTGCGTATCCCTGTTAAGTATTTCGCAGCTCATCCTCCCTTTTACCCAATATTAATCAAACTTTTTTCATTTATTGGTTATTTTCAGGCAATGATTGTTGTATCTTTGATGAGTACGGCATTATTTTTGTGCAGTTTTTATTATTTTCTTAAAGATCATGTGTCGGCTGGCAATGCTTTTTTGTTATCGCTACTTAGTATTTTTATCAGTCCAAGATGGTTTGTGGTAAGTCATGTTGGTAGCTCAGAACCACTATTTTTATTTTTACTGTGTGTATTATTGATGTTGATTAAGAAAAATAAGACCGTGCCAATTTTGATAGTGGCTATGTTGCTGCAACTAACAAGGATGCAGGGAATTTTAATATTCGGAGGGATTTTTCTTTACTACTTATACCAGAGGGTTTTAAAGAAAATTTCTTCAAGAGAGTTAATAAAAAGAATCTTGCCGCTGATGATTATGCCGGTCTCGCTATTGATTTTGTTTTTGATATATCACATTCAACTGGGTGATTTTCTTGCCTTTTTTAGGGCGCAAGAACTTGCAAATTCTACATCTCATCTTCAGCTTCCTCCATACAAAGTATTACTTGAAAATCACTACTTACCATCGGCAATTGAAAGTTGGAAAGAAATTTATTTAGTTTATTATTTCTTAATATCTTATACCCTGATTAAACTCTTCAAAGAAAAACAGTTTTTACTGGGTTTTGTTGGGTTAGTTTATGCAATCCCTTTGTATTTCTTGGTTCATGTGGATTTAGCGAGGTATAGCATTCCCTTGTTGCCTCTATTTTTTGTTGCATTTAAAAATACACTTAGCTCAAAATACTTTTTGTTGGCAACATTGATTACGATACCAGCGATATATTTATTTGCGATTAATAATATCAATCTAAATTTAACGCCATAAAACATTGTTTAAGTGAGATTGAGGGAGAAGGAGAATTTTGCTTAGTATCCACATTCTAAATGACTTCTATCGTTAAGTGTGAGCAGGTCATTGAAAATATTATCAAAAAAACCTACAGTCTCCAAAAGATAATTTATAGTTAAGATATCATTTTGAGGTAGATGTTATGAGCGCTTTGTTGTGGGTCAAGTAGATTAAGGATGATGGAAAATCGGCCGAGAAACTTAACAATAATCCTGATGTAGTAAAATTTTTCAGTTTTATAAGATTTTAACTGATCCCAGCACGCCTTGTCGTATTTATATGTGACACTCTCCATTTGTAGGGTATACATTCCGTCTTCATCCGTATCGTGAACATTTGGGAGGAAATCACTCGAAAGATATTCAGCAATTCCCAACAATTCTGCGTATAAATATTCGGCTTTTTGCTCTCTTTCAAAAGCACTAGTTACTGATTCTCTCATTTTTTCAAGCGTGGGAAGTTTTAGAATTTCTAAGATTTGTTCAAAGCCTACTATCAAGGTTTCTTTGGAAACTATCTCACCACTCGCTGCTTGTGTTGGCTTCTCTGCTTCATGTTCTGTTTGAGTTAAAGATATATGGATTAATAAATTATTAATGCTTTCTAGGTACAATGGTGTCTATCTATTAAACAGGTTAAAGATAAATATATTGTATAATACTATTTTGGAACATTTATTAAATTTAACAAAAAATAATGTCAACAGAAGAAACTACAAAATACAGAATTGTACACATTGAAGATAGTGAGGGCTGGAGAGAAATGTTTGCCGATATGTTTTCTCAGGGCTTTGGTGACCTGGCTATTTTTGAGTCTAGAGCAGATTGTGACCTACTTAAGCAAGAACTTGATAGTGGTGAATTAGCAAATGCATATATTCTGGACAATGAGATTGGATATGATTACGGCGGAGAGCTAGCTTCTCAAATTATTGATCGAGCAAGAGAGCTTGGTCAGGACATAATAGTAGTAACATTGTTGTGTTCATCAATACCTCAGGCTGAAAGAGAGTATGGACAAGACTTAAGAGAAAGAAATATTCCTATACTTGATAAGCTGTTGTATGGAGCGCTGTGTGGATTCTATGTAGCCAGGTGTTTAAAAGAGGGGCAAGTTGCTTTTACTGATTACATTGAAGAGATTGGTGCTAAAACTTTTGAGTCGGTAGCAAGTTATTTATATAGATATACCGAAAGAACTAGTATTGCAGACCGACTAATGATGGCAGTTTCTTATGGCGAAGAAGGAGCTTTTTTTAAATCTTTTGAGAATTTTTTGATGATGAACAGAGAAGCAATGCTTAAAAAACTAGAAGGGGGAGCCAGACGTTTATTTGATGAGTTGTTTCCTAGAAAAGTCAGCGGAGTTGAAACAGAATAATATAAATATTCTAAAGAAACATATGAAAACACACTATTTTTGA
>CAYTIA010000003.1:0-98543 GCA_964437755.1 uncultured Pseudomonadales bacterium
TTCACTATCGGTCTTGTTTGGTATTTAGCCTTGGAGTGTGGTCACCCCAGCTTAAGACGGGAGTTTGCCGTCTCCCGCCCTATTCAGGAATCTCTCGAGATTATATTGGATTTTGCGTACACGACTTTCACGTTCTTTGGTTATTCATTCAAAAATATTCTGCTATCCGCCACTTTCCGGGTGAGAGTCCTACAACCCCATGTAAACATGGTTTGGGCTTTTCCCTGTTCGCTCGTCGCTTACTAAGGGAATCTCTTACGTTTTATTTTCCTCCGGGTACTAAGATATTTCAGTTCCCCGACTTACCCCCGTGTTGTAAACAACACAGTAGCTTTGCTTTCACAAAACCGGGTTACCCCATTCGGACACTAACGGGTCATAGCTTTTTGCCAGCTAACCGTTAACTTTCGCGGGCTAAGCGTCCTTCATCGGCCAAACAAGCCTAGGCATCCACTTTTTGCTTTAATTCACACATAATTAATTTATGAGATAAGACACAAGTGCCTTACCTCACGATATTGAGTTCAATTGAACTATCTGACGATAGACCTACTATAAAGTAAGTCCATGTTATTCTCTTTACTTTTTAAAGGGCAAAACCTCTTATAGTTTCTCACCTAACGAGCAAAGCTCAAAAGGTTCGAAAATCATATTCGGTTTTTAAGTATTATTATTTTGACTTTTGTGAGGAAGCCTCGGCGCAAAGCGCCGCAAGCAACGAACAAAAGAAAAAATAATAATGTGGACCTGGGGAGAATCGAACTCCCGATCTCTTCGTTGCAAACGAAGCGCTTTAACCAGCTAAGCCACAGGCCCTAAAAAAAGCTAGAGCGATATTATAACCTCGCTTCTTTTAGCTTTCAATAGAATACGACCTGTTAACTAGCCAAGTCCTTTAAGAAACATTTTTCGGAGGGAATGTTGCCTTGGCAACATTGTCGCGGTAATCGCTCTTAATAATTATTAAGAGGAAGATGCATTTTAAACAAAATTACATCACTATGCAAGTACAAATTATCGTTGGATTATTAACAACAACCGCCACATTATTATTCCTCAATGGTAAACCCCAACTTCTCCATGACAGTTTTATTTTTTTGAGCAATCTTTTCTCCCAAAACTCCATCCATCTGACAAACAAATTTTAAATCAGTATTAGAGATTTTTTTAAGAAACTCTATTTGAACATCCATCATCTTTTTAACAGTCTTAGAATTTGCATCAAAAACCCAATCAGCGCTGATTAAATATTGTCCCAAGTTATACTCTTGCTCACCTCCACCAAAAGTAAAGCAAATCTTATTAGCCAAATGTACTCCATGAGGACGAACCATGTGACCTTTAATGCCATGATCTACATCCTGGGGATCGGCAAATGGCATAAATCCACCATACAAAAGATCATGTTCATCAGCCAGTGCTTGGATATGCTGCTGAGACATGGCGTCTACTTGCTCCCATTCCTGAAGATTAAGTTGTTGTTTTAACCAATCACTTTCACTTGAAGATACAATTCTAATGTCTTTAGCTAAATGTTTTTTGAGAATCCTTACTGCCTCTGAAAAACCATCTAATTTGAACCCAGCTCCTACAAAACCAAGGCGAGTACCTTCATTGATCTGCACACCTTCATCCGCATCTGAAATAACAAAGTTGGGTAAATTAGATTTCTCTGCCATAGTTTTAAATAATTCGTGGGCAGAACAAAAGATAAACTCAGAAGTATCGATAATTATTCTTTACTCTTCAACCATTGACTGGATAGCCTCAAGATACTGTTGCATCTCTTTTTCAACCTTCTCCCAATCTCCATTGGCTTCTCTTATTGCATTAAAAAGAAGATCCATATCAATAAGTAGTTGATCGTCAGTAACAATCATTCTTTGTTTAGCCATGGTCAAATTATAACATAATTGGTGAAAAATATCCAGCTATACCAGAGAAAAAGACTAAATCATCCCATACAACAAACTCAAGATTGAGTTGTTATGCTGTAAGAAGCTATTTATGGTTTCAATCTATTTATATCCAACTGGCACCTCAGTTAATACTGGACTTAAACTCATGCGACGCTTTTCAGGTTCAACACTATCAACATTAACCGTGATTGTATCGCCTTCCTTAAAGTCGGTTCCCGAGCCCAATTTACTAACATGAATTAGACCATCAACTCCTGGCATAACATTAACAAAAGCTCCAAATGGTTCAATTCTAGAAACTTTACCATCAAAGGTGGTTCCTGCGGGATACTCTTTAGCAACCTTCTTCCAGGGATCAAGTTTAAGACGTTTTATTGAAAGATTTAACTTACCTGATTTTTCATCAATGCCAAGCACACTTACCATAACCCTATCTCCAACTTGGTGATAATTTTTTGGATGATCAACCTTCTCCCAGCTAATCTCAGAGATATGGATTAATCCTTCAACATAACCAACATCTTCAGATGGAAGTTCATTTTTTGAGCGATGTTCTGGCTTTAGCTCTCCATCTTCAACCTGAGAACTCAAGTCACTTCCATCGACAGGTACTTCAACAGTCATAAATAGTCCAAAGGCTTTTACTCCAGAAATAACTCCTGCATAAACTCCTCCTTCTTTGACCGCATCTAAAGCCTGATCTCGTTGTGATAGTTGTTTTTCTTCACTCACATGTCGTTCTGAAAAGATTAAGCGATTACGCTCTCGATCAACTTCAACAGCTCGAACATCAAATTTTTTATCATTAAGATCTTGGATATGATCTAAATAACGACGACTGAATTGGCTTGAAGGCACAAAACCTCTTACACCATTAACAACCACTATTAAACCACCCTTGTTTGCTTCAATACCTTTTGCCTCTAGAGTAGTTTCATTATTTAGAGCTTCCTCGAAATACTCCCATTTTGCATCACTGGCAGCGCCCTTAAGACTGAGTAATACCTGGCCTCGATTATTCTCAACCGAGATTACGGTAGCCTCAATTGTTTCTCCAACATTTAGATCTTCGATAAAATCTTGGGCAAAATCAAACTCTTGCTCAGAAACAACTCCAAAGCTTTTAGCATTGATATCAAGTTTAATCATCTTACTAGTTTTCTCGATGATCTTACCTTTAATCTTCTCACCCTTTTTTGGAACAACTAGCTTATAGCCAGTCATTTTTAAAAGTTCCTCCATGGTTTGAGGTTTTACTTCAGACTTTGGGGTTTTGATTTTAGGTTCAGAAGATTTTGTTTCTTCTACTTTTTTTGAAGAGTCTGTAATTTCAGGTTTTTCTGACTTCTTAACTACAGGTTTTTTAGCTACTTTTTTAGCAGTTTTTTTTGTTTCTTTTTCTACTTTTTCCTCTACCTTAGCTGTCTTTTTAATTTCTTTTGTTTCCTCGCTACTTTTAGGAGCAGCCTTCTTTTTAGTTTTAGTCGTTGTTGCCATAATTAATATTCATAAGTATCGCGTCATAATAATGTGTTTTGCACAAAATAATTTGCGAACTGTTAATGTCTCCTTTCATTGAGTTTGCAGAGTATATCATAGTCAGCGAAGAGTATCTAGAGAAATTTTTGATTTTATTTTATAGTTAGGTTGTTGCCAACAATTAATAAAACGACTTAAACACAAAGAAAATGAACCTAAAAACATTCTCCTCTTCAGATATTGCTAATAAAACTGTAATCGTGAGAGTTGATTACAACGTGCCTCTCGTTAAAAAAAGGGGCCATTGGCAAGTCGCCGATACTCAGCGCATAGAAAACTCACTGCCATTAATTAAGGAGTTGCAAAAAGCTCAATCAAAAATTATCTTAATGTCTCATTTAGGTAGACCGAAAGGAGAGGTTAAGCCTGATTTAAGTCTGGAACCAGTGGCCAGCTATTTAAAAAACAAACAACATCTGCCAATTAAATTTTCACCAAAAACCATTGGAGATGAGGCAAAAAAAACCGTTGCTGAACTGAAAGCGGGTGAGATTTTATTACTTGAAAACCTCAGATTTCATTCAGAAGAAAAGAAGAATGTGGCTGATTTTGCCAAACAACTAGCTTCACTGGCTGATGTTTATATAAATGAGGCTTTTTCAGCCTGTCATCGCGCTCATGCATCAATTGAGGCCATAACAAAATATTTACCATCTTTTGCGGGCCTTCATCTACAAAAAGAGGTTGAGTATTTATCAAAGTTAACTGAAAATCCAGCCCAACCGTTCATTATGGTTATTGGTGGAGCCAAAATCTCTGATAAAGTCGAGGCTGTGAAAAATTTGCACAAAGTTTCCAGCATGGTTTTATTAGGTGGAGGCGTAGCCAACAACTTCTTAAAAGCTGAGGGTATTGAAACTCACAAATCTTATCTTGAAGAAGCAGATGAAGATGAAAAAGTAAATTATCTGGACGTGGCTGGCCAACTTGTTACCGAGAATAAAACCGAGCGAGTTTTAAAAGATGGCTATATTCCACTACCAAAACTAATGACTCCAATTGATGTTGTGGCTGCTCAAGATAAAGACAGTAAAAAAACACAAATTATTGATTTAAGTTCGGGCATGGAAGACACACCCAACGATGATGACCTGATGTACTTAGACATTGGCCCAAGAACTACCCAGCTTTACTCAGATCTATTGCTTCAAGCAAAAACAATTTTTTGGAATGGACCAATGGGAGTTTTTGAAAAAGGACAGTTTTCAGCTGGAACCAAGGAGGTGGCTAGAGCTATTGCTAAATCAGGAGCCGAAACAATTATTGGTGGGGGCGATACTATCAGCGCTATCAAAAAGTTTGGTTTTGAAGGCAGATACGATTATGTTTCAAGTGCCGGAGGAGCAGCACTAGAGTTCTTGGCAGGGAAGGATTTACCAGGCATAAAAGCCATTACTAAGAAGTAAAGTTACAATTGGTTCATTAGTTCAAATATATTTGGATATAATATCTCCCTGTGTCAATCCAAGTTAATTCATATCACCACTCAAAAAAGAAGCGTTTGCTAGATCTATTTATAGCTTCATTGATGTTTTTAGTCTCATTACCGCTAATAATTTTTATTTCGATAATAATCTTTTTTACAGCAGGAAGTCCTGTTTTTTATCTTCAAAAAAGATCTGGTTTAAACAAAAAACCATTTACAATCTACAAGTTTCGAACAATGGAACTTAACGCCTCAGACAAACAATCAAAGCTTCAACATCTTAATCAAGCCCCTAAACCAATGTTTAAAATTCATAATGATCCAAGATTTGTTGGAGTTGGCAGATGGTTATCTAACACCGGACTAGATGAGCTTCCTCAATTGCTAAATATAATCAAAGGTGAGATGAGCCTTGTTGGGCCTAGGCCCTTACCAACACCCGAAGCAAGTAAATTATCAAAAAAGTGGGATTTTAGATTTTTAGTTAAGCCTGGATTATTTAGTTATTGGACACTAGATGACAGGAGACATGATTCATTGGAGAGTTGGATGGAGTTAGAAGTTCAGACGATAGGTATTAAAAATGTATCCGAAAATGTATTAGTAATCAAAAAAACTCTTTATAGACAAATAATAGTTTCACTATTAAAAAATAATATAGTTAAATTTTTTAACAATAAATTGTGACATTTTTAAAAAAAAACCTTCACCTTTTTGTATTATTTTCTATTACATTGTTAGGCTCATATTTCAGACTAGAACACATCCATCAAAATGCACATTGGTTTGGAGATCCTGGCAGAGATATTTTGGTAGCAAAGCATTTATCTTTATATAAAGAAAACCTCATGATTGCTCCAGATGCATTTGGGGGCCTTGGATTGTTGCGCAATTCTCCGCTTTACTACTGGTTACTATCAATCATTTATTTTTTCTTCAGATCCCCTGAATCAATCCAGTTATTTTTCGCTATAGCAGGAATCTCAATCGTTCCTCTTTCTTATTTTCTATTTAGAGAAATCGCAAATAAGTTTTCCTCTCTAGCATTTTCATTCTTTATAGCCATATCCGCAGATTTTATCTATTTCTCAAGAAATATCTGGCAACCACATTTGTTAATACCGTTTCAAATCATTTCTATCATTTTTTTTATTAAAGGATTAAAAAAAAGTTATTATTATTACTGGTCACTTCTTTTTGCTTTTATAGCAACCCATATTCACTTTAGCTATATATTTTTACTACTTACAACAATAATTTTAATTACTTTTTCTCTTCTTAATCAAAAAAAGCATAAGCATTTTGCTTATAGTTATATTTTAATATTAATAAATATTATTATCTGGACATTGTTAACAAGAAACTTCCTCAATAAATCAACGAGTGTTCTCGCAATATTTCAACGTATATTTATTAATGGAAATGCCAAAGAATTTACTCAAAACGTTTTGTCAAATTTTCAGATTCTGCAAGATGGATCTCTATTTCTAACTCAAATAGAAACTCCATTAGTAATTATTTTTTTAATGATGATTACTTCATTTTTTTTGCTATACGTCAAACTCTCAAAACAATCGAAACAGATATATCAAATGACTGTGGCAATGTTGATATCTATTATTTTTTTTGGAATTTACCATACCTCAGTATATTTTCATTATTTGTATGCCTATCTATTTATTTTTAAAATGAGCATATTTGTATTTTTTTCGAATATAAAGATTGCTAAATATCTTTTTTTAATTCCATTATTATTATTTAGTTGTAACAGTCTTAAAAAATTATCAGATTATTATGTAGAGGAAAAAATAAGCGAAATGCAAATCAATATGATGATTGCTCAAGCAATTCTAAAACATAGCAATAATCAAATAGACAATATTTCCATCAAAACATGCCTTTCACAAGAGCACCGTTGTTCTAATCCTGAAAGCTTTAACAGTAGTGTTTGGTTTTTCATTGAAGAAATATTAGATAAAAAACTTGGAACCTTATCAAACTTGGGTAATGGAAACAATTATTTACCAAACAATTATTATTTTAATAAACAAGATTGGTATATAGTTTGTCAGTATTCAAGAGATATTTGTTTAAATGATTTACAAATTAATATCTCGAAGACTAAAGAGATTTTTGCAATTGATAAAATCACTGTTTCACATTACAGTAAAGATTGAGAATCATTCCAACTTTGGCAGACAACATAAATAGATCCAATCCTAATTTACAATTCTTTAATAATCTCTCCAATTTTAATCACAGCTACTTTTGGATAATTATTTTTTTCAATCAACTCTATAGCCTCTTCACACCCATAATGAGAATTATCATTTTGATAGTTTTGAATGCAATAATTAAAGGCATCAAGAGATTCCTTTTTGTTACCTAAGTAGTAATACACATTCCCTAGCTGCATTTGAGAATTAAATTCTTTAGGTTCAAGAGTCATCATAATTTTTGCATACTTAATAGCTAGTTCGTTCTCATTTCTCTGTAAAGATAGTTCAATCTCCCGCTGACAAAACTTAATGTGTTCTATAGCTCTGTTGTTTAAAATCTCTTTTAAATATTTTACATAGTCATACAAGTAGCACAAACTTTGATCAGAATCATATTTATCAGAAGATAGCTCTTCAAACCATAAGGAGGATTCGTTAAATATTTCCGGGCGAATGTCGAGCGCTTTTTGATATAATGACGAGGTTTTGCAAGAAGCCAATGCGTAACTATCATTACCCCCAATTACTAAAGCTTCAGCCAACTTTTTTTCATTTTCCTTATTTAAGCCTTCCTCAAAACTTTTTATTGTTTTCCATACATAATAAGAATTTTCAAGAATCGTTAATCTTGCTAGCTCGTTTGTTTTCTGATAACTACTAATTCTATTATTATCAAAATATTCATAATTATTATTGATCTCACTAAAAAACCAGTTAAAGAGTTCATACGAAGATATGCCTGAAACATCTTTTATAACATATATTAGAAGTTGAGCTTCTTCATGACTCAATTGCTCTACACCATCTCTTGCTAAATATTTCATTAAGTATTCGGACCAAAGCATTCTGTTATTTCCCCATTGGTTTTTATCAATTTTTATTAACTTTAAAATTATGCTATTATTAAAATTTTCATAATCTTTTTGAGAAACAAAAATAGGCAATAATTTACTAAATGCCCAATCATCAAGTTTGCTCGCCATGAAATAAAAGTTTCCTGCCTTTTCATACTCGTGTTTATTAAAGTAATAATCAGCCAACTGAATATAATTATTTGCCAAAACCTCTCGCTGTGTATCAAAAAGAGAGTGATAATTTTCTTTACCTTTCCAATTTTTTTCCAGTAGATCGATCATTAATTGTTCTGCTCTCGTGCTAGCTAGCTCCAACTTATTGTCCTCAATTAACTCCCCTAGCATGTTTGTGGTCATCCAAAGCCATGGCTCACTATTTAATCTTAAGACCAATAATTGATTGTCCTTATTTAAGCTTCCTTTCTTAGTTGCTTGCAGAAGAAAGCTTGAGTCAGCTTGATAAATTGAGAATAATTTTTCTGAAGGCACTTCTTCAAAATATATGTATTTATGCCACAGGATATATGGAAATAGATTAAATGCCTTATCTGGGTATCCAGATAAAATAAAAACTTCTAGAATTATGTACAAACATGCCATGAGAATAAGAAGTGCTGAACACAATTTGTAAAAAAATTGAAATATAAATAGGTACAGATCGCTTAAGATTTTTTGTGTGCTCGATTTATTTTGATAAATCAAGCCAAAACCAAGTATTGTTACATAAAATATTAATGAGTAATTCCAATCATAATCAAACAATGCGTTAACTGATAAAGAGATCAAGCTAATTAATAGCGCATAAGAAATACTGTGCTTATTTATATTATTTTTTATGGAAGAAATTACTAAAGAAACAGCCAATCCCAGAAATGAAATTCCGCCTAAAAAACCAATCTCTGCAAAAAACTCTAGATATGAATTATGCGCATGAGCCGTATTTGTTAAAGGACTAACCAATGATTCTCGAATAGACAAGGGATATGTTCCAATGCCAGAGCCAAAATAGGGATTCTTAATAAATACTGTCCATGCTTGAATCCAATATGAAACTCTGTCTAATAAATAAAAGTCTTTGCTAATTTTATTTCTAAAAGAAAAATATCTTTCGAAAAACAAAGATAATTCTGGAAATCTTTGTGATAACAGAAAAGTTGAAAATGAAATAATTGAAATCGAAAATAGGGAAATGAAAATTATTATTTCCTTTTTGCTCAGCTCCTTTTTAAAAACAGTATAGAAAAGTAATAGCTGGATAAAACCTAAGAAAATTCCAAATCTTCCAAAACAAAGAAATAATAATAAATAGTTAGCTACAGAAAAAATATGAATTCTTTTATTTTTATTGATAGAAAGCCAAAGTAATAAGGGATTGATTAATAAAATCCAAGAGGCAAAATGGCTATGACCATGGCCTAAATAAAGAAGATTTGATTCAAGAAAGAAATTTGGTATAAAAATACCCGATATATAGATAATATAAAGAAGGGAAATAATTGCATGAAAACACAACGAAATGCAAATATATTCTTTTAAAAAAGCTCTCTTATTTTTTAAAGAACTAGCCCAATAAAAACTAATGAAGGAAAATAGATACATAGAGATTTTATCCAAAGACAAGGGTAAATTAATTGAAAAAGAAAGTGATAATACAGAAGTAATGATAAAAACAATCCAGAGTATTAAAATGGTTTTATCTTTAAATTTCTCTTTAAGATTAACCATTCCTCTAAAATAATAGTATCCACCCAATCCAAAGGCATACACAACCCATTTTAAATATGTGTTGCCAAAAAATAATAAGAAAAGTAATAAAACAATTAAAAAAAGATCAAATAATAAGTGCTTCATAAACTTTAACTAAAAAAAATACTTAAGATAGGCTTTTGCGGAATCATCCCAGCTTCTATAACCAATACTATCATTCTTACTGGTTGTTTTGCTCCTTGCAGATTTATCGATAGCTACCAAAGCATCTCTTAGCCAATATTTTTTGTTAATATTTGCTTTAAAAATTAAGTCATGATTTTCAAATTCTTCATCTAGCCAATTTTGACTAACTATACATCTTTTACCAAGACTAATAGCTTCATAAAGAACAACAGGGTTACCCTCTAAAAAAGAGGGTAATACCATTGCATAACAATTTTCAATTAAATTTTGTTTTCTTCTACCAAAAACGTATCCCAATCTTATAATATCCGAGTTTTTTTTTGATAATTTTACTATTTTTTCTTCATAATCACCCATATTCAAAGATCCTCCTGCTAACACCAGTTTAAAACTTATTTTTTCTCCTGAATTTCTTAATAAAATAAATTCTTTTATCAAACCCTCAATATTCTTTTCTGGAACAAATCTTCCTAGAAATAATAGATATTTATCTTGAATCACTGTTTCTGATATAAAATTTCTTTTTAAGTTATCAGTTGCTCGCAACGGAAAACTATCATATCCTGGCTTGATTATTTCAATCTTTTTATTTAAATAGTTTTCTATCAAATAACTCTCTATTTTTGAAGACACTACAACTAATTGATAATATTTTCTTCTTAAAATTTCTAAGCTAATTTTTTTAAAAATATAATTTTGAAATGAATCCCACTTTTTTCTTTCCCAATCCAAAGAATGAACTGTAATTAGAATTTTTTTTCCTCTTAAGTGAGGAATCCATGACCAAATAGCCATGCCTAAACCCTGGTACCACACCGTGGTAGAATCATCAAAAAAACAGTACATAGATGATAAAAACCCATATATAACAGATTCAAATATTTTTGAAATAAAAGTGAACACGATTTTTAACTCGACATTATTTTGAATTTTTAAATTACTTGGGTTAGATTTACTTTGATAACAACTTTTTACATATACTTTGAAATTATATTGTTTTAATGAGCTACTAATAATTATTTTTTGAACATAAGCTTCTACTCCACTAGTCCCAACAAAATCTGATGGGAAAGCCCTCAAGCCAATAATACTAATTATCTTGCTCATTGCTGTTGATTTTTTTTAACAATAACAACTCTATCTTTTTCTTAAACTCTTCTTTAGAAAATTGTTGTGACTGCTTAATAATTTTATCTTTCTTCCACTTAATTGATTCAAAAACTTGTAGCCGAGAATACAAAGATTTTTCATCATAATTGTCAAAAAATAATCCAGTCACTCCATCTATAACTGACTCTCTCACTCCTCCTTGATTAAACGCTAATACCGGAACTCCAAAGCTCATTGCTTCTACCGGAACTAACCCAAAATCTTCTTGCTGAGAACAATAAATTAAACCTCTTGCATTTTTATAAATTCTTTCCACTTGATCATCTTCAAGCCATCCATTGAAGTGGACTGTTTCCCCGGCAATTTTTTTAAGATCATTCTCTAAGTATCCTTTTCCAATAACTTCCAGTTTTATATTATATTTTGAACACACTTTTATAACCAATTCTGGGCCTTTCTGTTTTACCAATCTTGAGTGAAACACATAATACCCCTCCCCATTATTTAGATTTTTTGTTTTTTTCGCTGCATAAATATTTGCTGGAGGATATATCACTACCGAGTCTCTATGATAAATATTGCACACCAATCCCTGAATAAACTTAGAGTCAGAAACTAAAACCGATGGTTTTTGAGCTGAGTATTGATCAATTTTCCTTAAAAATAGTTTAAAAGGAAAAAATAAAATGTTAATCGGAAATCGATTAACGCACCCCACCTCATTTTTTAAACCGTAAAGATATCTTGGAACGGTATATAAATATGCCATATGAAGTTGGTGGGGATGACTAGACACGATTTTAGAGTTATATGAATGACTTGAAGAAATAATTAGGTCATAATGTTTCAAATCTAAAAATAGAAAAAACAACCATGAAAAAAGTTTTGCAATTGAGAACAAAGAATTTAGTTTTGACACGCTCTGGATTTTTGTAAAAATTGAACTTTTTTTTATATATGGAATAAATCTTGATAACTCACTTTTTTTAATATCAACAAAAAAGGTATATAAATCAGCCTGAGGGAATAATTCTAAAAATACTTCCAGAGTTCTTTCTGCTCCACCATAATCAAGTAATATATCGTGAATAATAGCAACTTTATAATTTTTTATATTTACCATATATACAAACCATGATAAGTACGAAAAGCGTGCCGATTAAGCACATCCTCAAAGGAAGGGGTTAGATCATATCGACTCAAAGTGTTATTTCGATACTTGAGTATAGTTTTTATATTTTTAATCGTTAATAAAATGACTGAAAAATAAAGTTTTGGACCATAATTTATAGTGCTAAAAAAGATTGTCCAAAGTTGAACTAAAATAATTTTTCCAATATTTTTTAAAATAGTCCCTATTGGCCAAGTTAAAAGTATTGTCCAAATAACATTTTTATATGTATTAAACATTGAGAAGTAGCTTTTTTTTCCACTAGTTGTTGATCCAAAGTGGAAAGCTTTCATGTTTTTTTCTTTTTTTATAGAAACGCCAACCATTAGTGCCCTAATACAAAGCTCAACATCTTCTAAATAATAATCATATAAAGGATTAAAAATGTAACCATAAGTTTGAATAATTCTTTTCAGGGAGCCAATTGTGGCAACCAAGCAAGAAGCAGAGGCTAAAGTTGTTTTGTCTTCTAAATTTGTAGAGTTTTTAGCATAGCCTGAAGAAAAGTATTGAACTCCAAACGAATCAGTTGCCGAACCATTTGAATTCAAGATATGTGGAGAAATAAATATTTGCTCATCAAGATTATAACTTGATAAAAAAGAGAAAAAATTATCTGCTACACTAGCATCATCATTTATAAAAAGAACAGCTCCAATTTTTCTATATTCATTACTCGATAAAACTATATTCAAAACACTATTATTCAAAACTGAAAATTTATTCATTTCTGAACTCAACCTCATTAGTTTAATCTTGTTTTTATTTAAATAAATTTCAATCTCATTTGGAACATTATTATTTGAGGTTACAACAATAATTTGATGTGAAAGACTAGATCTTTTTATAGAATGGTTTAAACTTTCAATACACATCGACAGTTTTTCAAAAATATCTTCTGTGCACGAACTTGGTACAATACATACTATATCCATATGACTACCATTATAATTGCGGAGGAAACAAACTGTGGCGGAGAATCAATTGCTACTCAGTATTTTGTCAAGGAACTAAAAAAAAAGTTTTTCATCTCTACATTTCCGTTAGAGGGTATCTTAAAAACTAATTTCTTTGATTTTTTCCTCTGGCATATTCAAACATTTTTTTATTCACTCAAAAAAACTATTAGTTTATCTAGGAGGAATCCTGATAAAATAATTTTATACTCCACAAGCTATTTGCCTGGATTAAGTGCAATTATTCTCAATAAATTTAAAATTTTGAATCTAAAAACCTGCTTCCATTATCATGGCAATAGAATCCCTGATTACCCCCAAACAAACTTTGGACTTATTAAGAGAGGTAGTCAGTTATTTAAATACAAGTTTGTTAAAACCCTACACCAATATTTAGTTAATAACTCAGATTTATTAATTTTTACTAGCGAATCATCAAAAAAAACCTTTTTTAATAATTTCAGCAAATCTTTATTAAATAACAGCATTATTGTCCCTAATGGAGTTAATGTTAATAAATTTACACCTTGTACAGATCATAAAAAGAAAATATTAAAAAAAGAATTCGAAATTAATTCTAAACAAGTAGTTTCTTTAGTCGGCTCATTAAATAGTAGAAAAAATCTTCTGATTTTCCTTAACTCCCTCAAGTTTCTTAAAAATCAAGACACCACATACATAATAGCTTTTCCAAAACCAAAAAATGAGTTTGAAAATGTATATTTACAAAAGGTAAATAAATATTTATCAGAAAACTTAATCAAAAAAACACAAATACGATTATTTCAAGATTATCCACAAATTGAACACATCTACCAAGTAAGCAATTGCAGCGTCATCATCTCTTCAAGAGAAGAATTCCCTCTCTGTTTATTGGAGTCATTGGCATGTGGAACTCCTGTTATTACCTCTACTCAAGGTTTAGCTAGAAATCTAGTTCAAAAAGAGATATCAAAAAAACTCATAGTTCATCACCTCAGCTCAGTTAATCTCGCTAAAAAAATAAATACCTTTTTTATGATGAAATCCCCAGAACTCAATAGCATTATCGATAAATCCATCAAAGTATCTAACAAATTTACTTGGGAGAAATCTGCCAAACTACTGATAAAAGAGCTTAGCTTAATTTAATTCAAAATCCGTAACCATCGGAAAAACGCTAACCTTTTTAAAATTTAGCGGCAAACTTGTTCCAATGGTTAATGGCTCTTTATCAAAAATAAAAAGGGTATTATTAACCTCTTTAGCACTAATCACTAAAGTTAAAAACAAGTCTTTATATACTGGACTATATCTAAGAAGAGGGTCTCCTTGATTATTTGTTGTTACTATTTCAGCAGGCAAAACTTCTTTTTTAACTATTCGCACTAACTCATTCCCTTTTGAATCTAGTATTACGTCATCAATATTAATCGCTTGTGCCAAAGAAGGCTCAACATGTCTTCCTATGGCAGCTACTTTTACTTTTTTGATAATTACTTGGTTATCATTTTCATAATTTGGATATTGTACTATATGTCCATCAAAAGTAATGTTGTCAAAGTTAAATCTCATCGGAGCTCCATAGGCCAACTTTTTTCCCCTGGCAATAAATGTTTCAGTTCTTTTATTGTGAGTTGCCTTAAGTCTTAGATCTAGATAAACTATACTTTCTTTTGGATTAACTTTAATAGATTCAACTGCAATAATTTCAGCAATAACTTTTCCAATAGAGTCTCTTTCTACCTCTCCAACCCTAAATTGATTGGCATACCATAAATCTGGATTACTTTTTGCGTAAAGTACCTCTTGATCAGTTACTCTCACTCTTACAATTACATCCATTTCCTCTCTTTTAAAAAAGAAGTATAGAAATATTATAGAAAAAAGGAAAATAAAACCTAAAAAAATATCAATTTTATTAATTTTTTTTAAGTTAAGGGTTTTTTTCATATTTTTTTCTTTCTTCAACATAAATTATACCAGCTCCAAGCACTAATCCTAAAAATGGTGCCTCAATCACACCCACATGAGGTAAAAATAAATAATATCCTCCAAAAAGAAATAATCCTGATACAAATCTATACAAAAATATTTTTTGATAATGGGTTAAATTTTTTCTTGAAATAAGAAACATTTTTCTTAAAATGTATACAAATGGAAAAAGCAGAAACAATAGTCCAAACCAACCAACTTCTAAAACTAACTGTAAATATGCCAAATGAACTGCTGCCGGAAACACTGCCATCAGCCCCAGAGGTTTAAAACTATGCAAAGTATATTCATTTGTTCCAACACCATATCCAAAAAATGGATTTTGAATAAAAGCTTCCCAACCTTCCTTAATCATTTTAACTCTAATTGGAACGCCAGCTCCATCATAAAAAGTATTTAGAGATAATAATACTCTCGGGATAATAACAAACGATAAGAAGAAAACAATAACATATAAGATAATCCTTTGTCTGTATCCAACATAATTTTTCCAAATTTTTTTACACTGTACTGGAAAAAATAAAACAAAAACCACTAACCCTAATAGAAGCATCAACCAAACAGACCTAGATTGAGTTAATACTACAGTTATTAATCCTAAGATAATTAATAAATAATCATCTTTTTGATTTGATTTTAATAAATATGGCAAATAACTCATAACCATAAAAGCGACAATCAATGCCAGCTGATTATGAAAACCCATCGTTCCCTGAACTCGAAAGTAGGCATTATTTTCATCTAACCCGGTATAGAAAGCTCCTTGATTCCACTGTTCAAACGGAAAACCAACCATAGATTTTTTAAAAAACTGCCAAACACTAATAACAAACTGTATTACTATTGAGGCTCGAATTATTTGTTTGAAATATCTATCTGAAAATTTTTGTTGATAAAAAATGACTAGACCCAATGCAGCAACAAATAACTGACAGTATTGTAAAAGCCACACAACTGATAACTCAATAAATGGTGAGTTACTATTAGAAATGAAAAAAGTGGTGAAAAAAAATAAAATTGAGGGCATAATTACATAACTAAATCTTCTAAAAAAAATAATAAAGTTCGCTAAGATCTTTTCTTTAAAAATTACTAAAAAAAACAGTAACCAATAAATATTGGCTATATGGACTCCATAGCCAAGCCAATAACCAGTGTTATACTCTGGCAGTAGTAATTCATAGCCTCTAATAACTTCTATCGAGGAGTATCTGTTTGGAATTAAAAACTGAGAAAGAAAAAAGGATATTGAAAAAAGAGTGGTTAACAAATTTTTGGTACAATAATAAACCGCAACGAACAGCGCAAAAGATGCTACAAGAAAAAATTTAAAAGATCCTATTTTAAAAAGAGCTATAAATATGGTAAACAGAAATATGATCAGAGCAAGGCCATTATTTTTCCAATTTTTTTTAAAATGATAAAAAATCATAGGATAATTTTTCTCCAAACTTTACCGTGGAACTGGACAGCTGATTTTCAAAAACAAACTGCTAGCATTTTAAGTAAAAATAATCTCATTATTGTATATTCTGTCAATAATCAACAGTCAGCAATAAGATTCATTATATCCTTATTTAAAAAAATATATCTCTTAAATCACTCTCAAAATAATATTATCTTTCATAATCAAGTTATTTTTTTTCCGAATAAAAGATTTACTTTATTAAAAAAACTTAACTCTTGGATAAACTATCTATACTTGTTTACGGTATATAAACCCAGTTTTTTGTGGACTTCTGATCCAAGGACTTATATACCCTATAAACTTATCAATCTATTTAGACAGAATAAACTACTATATGACTGTAGCGATTATCACTGGCATCCAAACCCTAGAGAAGATCAATTAATCAAGACTAATGAAAAAAAATTAATTGAAGAATCAAATTTTTTTATTGTTAACTCATACTCATTACATGAACTTCATAAAAAAATAAAAACTCCAGATGCAGTAGTACCCCAAGGATTTGCTGTAGATAATTTTTCTAAAGAAAAATTATCTACCCTTGTTAGTCAAATAAATAAAACTCCTACTCTCGGTTTTATTGGAGGCATCAATTATCGCTTGGATATATCTCTTATTAGCAATTTAATTAATAATAATCCTAACTGGAACTTTGTTTTTGTTGGTCCAAAACAACTCAATCAAATACCTGGAGATCAGAAAGTTTTTCAACAACTAGACAAATTATTTGAAAGAAGCAATGTCAAGTATATTGATAGTATCCCAAGAGAAGAAATTGGCAATTATATCCAATCATTTGACATAGGATTTATTCCTTACGACATATCTTATAGATTCAACCTATATTGCTATCCAATGAAGTTATTTGAGTATTTTTACTTTGGGAAACCAGTTATTAGTTCTCCAATTAAGGAGTTAATGCTTCCAAAATTTAAAGACCTTGTCTATATAGCAAATGATGTTTTAGAGTGGGAAAAACATATTAAAATATTAATATCTGCTCAATGGGGACAGGACAAAAAATCTAAACAAAAAAAGATGGCTGTTGACAATAGTTGGGAAAGAAAAGTGAAGGCTATCTGTGATATAGTTAGCCCCAATTAAAAACAGGTAGAAACGATAAAAATTGCATGTCAAAAGTAAAAATATTTGTTGTAATACCCACCATTAGAGACGTGGAGATGTTAAAGAAGTGGAAGAATCAAATTAAAGATTGCCATGTCATTATTTGTGAAGACCATCATGAAAAAACAGTAAAAGTTCCAGAAGTTGGCAGAAAGACTTACCATTATTCTTGGAAAGAGATTGATGAGGACCTTGGAGAAAATAGTTGGATTATTCCCAGAAGAGTTTCTGGTATTCGTAATTACGGATTTCTAAAAGCATTCCAAATGAAAGCTGACATCATAATTACTCTAGACGATGACTGTTACCCCGTTAAAAACCATAATTTAATCCAACAACACCTGCAAAATTTAAGCATCTCAGTTCCCAAGAAATGGGTCAACACATATCCTGATTCTCGCCATCTATATACACGAGGTATGCCCTATCTTAATAGAACAGAACAGCAGGTGATGATAAGCCATGGCTTATGGACAAACGTTCTAGATTTTGATGGAGCAACTCACCTCCAAAAACTCCAGTTTCAGGCTGAATTTGCTCAACATTTCTTACAAATTATTCCCCATGGAGCTTATTACCCAATGTGCTCGATGAATTTGGCATTTGATGCAAAGATTACTCCAATAATGTATTTTCCATTAATGGGAGAAGATTCTCTAGGTAACAAGTGGGGCTATGATCGTTTTGATGATATCTGGGCCGGCATCTTTTCAAAAAAGATTATGGATCACCTAGGTTATGCAGTAATCAATGGCTCTCCTTTTGTTAAACACAACAAAGCTTCCGACCCGTTTAAAAATTTACAGAAAGAAGCTCTTGGGATAGAAGCAAACGAGGAACTGTGGAAATTAGTGGATCAAGTACACCTTACCTCTTCTTCTCCAGTTCAGTGTTACTTAGAACTTGCAAATAAAATTAAATGGCCAAAAGAAAAGTATTTTTCAAAAGATTTAAAAAAGGCAATGATTATTTGGGCTTCTCTCTTCCCAAAAACATAAAGTCTAAATTTAAAATACAAAATATTACCAATCAGGGTTACTTTATTTAGAAAAAGTGAAGTCAATATCTAAACAAATTTCTGTATCACTTCTATTAAAAAGTGAGGTTGGACAGATTAGCGAGAATGAGCTTGCGGGTACCGAACAAGTTTTTCTAAAAGATATCTCTGCACTAAATAAATTTTGCAACATAAAAGCTTACGCTAGATTTTGTAATAACAACCCGAGAGTTAGAACTTTGTTCTTTTCAAAAAGAGTGCTAAATACTCGTTTCTCGTTTATTCATGAACTTTTCTACCACATTCAGTTTGTATTACTTAACCAAAAGAGCGATATATTAATAGGTTATTCTACACCGTTACTAGCTCTCTTCTCGAACAAAAATACCATAGTTTTTCTTCATAATAATCATCCTTTTCCCCTATACAAAAAGTTTAAGCAAAAATATCAGAAAGCCACTTATGTTTTTTGCTCAAAAGCATTAAAAAATGAGGTAATCAAAAAAAACAAACTTAACTTGCCAAAAACTTTTGTCTTGCACAATTCAATTGACACTAACATTTTTAATTGTAATCATAAGAAGGCTATCGATTCGGAAAAAACAAGTAAACTTAAAATTCTCTTTTGCAGCGCATGGACTCAAGAAAAAGGGTTAAATGTTCTCTTGAAAGCAATTCTCCTTCTTCCAAAAGAATTGAGGCAAAAAATCTCACTAACTATCTCAAGTAGTCCAAAATTATGGTATTCAGATAATCCAGAGTTAAGAAGAACATATACTGAAGAATCCTTAGCATTATTAAGAAAAATAAAAGGCGTTCATCTATTAAATGGTGTTGATCATGCAGAACTATCTAAACTCTATTTTCAAAATGAGTTCACAGTTTTTCCCTCTATCTGGGATGAGCCTTTTGGCTTAGTATGTCTTGAATCGATTGCTTGTGGAACAAAAGTAATAAGCTTCTCGAACCCATCTACTACAGAAATTTTAGATAAAAACAATTCCATAATTGTTTTAGGGAAAAAAGCCTCATCATTAAAAAATTGTTTAGTCAAATTAATTAAGAGTCATAAAATTAAAAAAGGAAATAAAAGAAGTCTTTTAACCAAAAAAAATTCACTTATGATCGATAGTAGAAGGATGAATAAATTCAAAGAAATTATTAATCAGGTAGTTATAGAAGATGTATCGAGATGATAAAAAATAATAACAATTACCAAACCAACTCCACTTCTAAAACAGTTAAGGGTTTTAATAAAATTAATTTTATATCAATTGGCATCTGTACTAAAAATAACTACAAATTACTTAATAAGTGTTTAAAATCAATTAATAATCTGGTCATACCCAACAATCTTAAGGTTGAGATAGTCGTGATTGATCAAAGTGACAATCAATTAAAACTTGACTCTTCAAAATTCAAAAGGTTAGTTTTCAAACAGTTCTTTTCTAAACACGCTGGTATTTCATTTGCGAGAAATGAGCTATTTAAGTTCGCAAGTGGAGACATACTATTTATCACCGATGATGACACTATCGTTAGCAATAACTGGATTACGTCTACCATCGATTTATTTTCTCAAAACAATAGGGTAGGAATAATAGGTGGAAAAATAAAACAATTAAACAAAACACCAAATTCTTTCTCAAACACTCTAAAAGAGTTGGATTACAACAAAAATTTTTGGCCATATGCTTTACTTGATTTAGGAGAAAAAGTTAAAACTATCGACAAAGACACTCACTACCCCTGTTTTGCTAACATGGCGATAAGGAAAAAGGTTTATAAAAATGTTAAGATTGACACCGACTTTGGAAATCAAGAAAGTTTTTTTAAAATCTTTGGAGGAGAAGACCCCGCATTTGTCGAAGAAGTAAAAAAAACTTACTCCCTTCTTTATAACCCCAACATGCTTGTTTGGCATTATATAAAACCTCACAAATTCTCAAAAAAATATTTCATTTGGAGATATTTTGAATGGGGAAAAGAAAGAGCTTTGTTGAAAACAAAATACAACATTCCCTTCAACATTACCCTCAATCAATTATTTAAGAATATTATCAATTTAATTAGGAATATAAAAAACGGCAGAACTTATCTTAACGAACTATTATATATAGTACCTGCACTGAGTTTTTCATCAACCATTTTTTTCTTAAAAGTATCCAATATTCCAAAAAAGTCATAATTTTTTATGAAAAAAAGTATTTTATTTATTTCCGACAGATATCATATTGGAGGTGTTTCATCTTCAATTAAAACCTACATCTCAGCTCTTGATGAAAATTACAAAGTTATTCTTATAGCTCGAGAAGATAATTTAACTAACTCTCAAGATTTTTTTAAAAACTGTACTCCTGTTACTGTAAGTGGAAAGGTTAGATTCTCATTAATTGGTAGATTGCTTGACTCTTTTCAGTATCTTAAAGAGCTTCATAAGATTTACATGAAATATCAACCAGAAGTGGTACATTTTTCAACTACTTGGTCCTCTCTCTACTCTTTTCTTCATCCATTAACATGGAGAAAAAAACGAGTTATTACTTTCCACGGAGCCTTTGATTTAGAAGAAATAAGCAGCAATCAATCCAGTTCAAAGATAGATTTAAAACTCAAAAAAACACTTCAAAAATTCTCTCTGCAAAGCTCTCACAAGATAATAGTTTTTAGTCAATTCGCTAAAAAATTAGTTCTAACTCACTTCGGAGATAAGCTTAATGAAAAGATTTTATTGATTCCTGGCTCTACTCAGACTAAACAAATAAAACATCTTAAAAATAAAGAGCTTACACTTGTTAATTTTGGGAGGGCTGAGCCACGAAAAGGCCTGGATCTTATTTTTGTGGCAGTTAGTGAGCTATTAAAGAGAGGAATAAAAACAAAATTATATCTTGCCTCCCCAGTAGAGTTTTACTATTACACTGATTTGTTGAAGGTTTATCAAGAAAACAACCTTTTTTTGTCAGTTCATCTAACACATTTGGTTTCAAGTGAGCAAAAAGAACATTTGTTACAGATGGCAGATTTATTTATTATGCCATCAGTTGAACTTGAAACATTTGGATTAACAGTTATTGAAAGTCTTGCGCACGGAGTTCCAGTAATTGGCAGTGATTGTGGAGCAATCCCAGAAATATTAAGCAAGGTTAATAAACAATTAATATTTTCGAAGAAATCACCGGAGTCATTAGTTGAAAAAATTACTTGGTATAGTCAACTTAGCAATGAGGAGAAGCAAAAAATTAGAATAAAATGCATTCGGACTGTAGAACAGTATTATTCTGTTGAAAAGAATAAGCAGAAAATAATGAGTATTTATGGATAAAATTAGGGATTCTTAAAAAAGTTACTCTAGAAAAATTTTATGAAAATAAAAACAATATTATTCACCATTGATAATTATCACATCGGAGGTATCACCTCCTTCATTAAAACCTACATCTCAGCTCTTGATGAAAATTACAAAGTTATTCTTATAGCTCGAGAAGATAATTTAACTAACTCTCAAGATTTTTTTAAAAACTGTACTCCTGTTACTGTAAGTGGAAAGGTTAGATTCTCATTAATTGGTAGATTGCTTGACTCTTTTCAGTATCTTAAAGAGCTTCATAAGATTTACATGAAATATCAACCAGAAGTGGTACATTTTTCAACTACTTGGTCCTCTCTCTACTCTTTTCTTCATCCATTAACATGGAGAAAAAAACGAGTTATTACTTTCCACGGAGCCTTTGATTTAGAAGAAATAAGCAGCAATCAATCCAGTTCAAAGATAGATTTAAAACTCAAAAAAACACTTCAAAAATTCTCTCTGCAAAGCTCTCACAAGATAATAGTTTTTAGTCAATTCGCTAAAAAATTAGTTCTAACTCACTTCGGAGATAAGCTTAATGAAAAGATTTTATTGATTCCTGGCTCTACTCAGACTAAACAAATAAAACATCTTAAAAATAAAGAGCTTACACTTGTTAATTTTGGGAGGGCTGAGCCACGAAAAGGCCTGGATCTTATTTTTGTGGCAGTTAGTGAGCTATTAAAGAGAGGAATAAAAACAAAATTATATCTTGCCTCCCCAGTAGAGTTTTACTATTACACTGATTTGTTGAAGGTTTATCAAGAAAACAACCTTTTTTTGTCAGTTCATCTAACACATTTGGTTTCAAGTGAGCAAAAAGAACATTTGTTACAGATGGCAGATTTATTTATTATGCCATCAGTTGAACTTGAAACATTTGGATTAACAGTTATTGAAAGTCTTGCGCACGGAGTTCCAGTAATTGGCAGTGATTGTGGAGCAATCCCAGAAATATTAAGCAAGGTTAATAAACAATTAATATTTTCGAAGAAATCACCGGAGTCATTAGTTGAAAAAATTACTTGGTATAGTCAACTTAGCAATGAGGAGAAGCAAAAAATTAGAATAAAATGCATTCGGACTGTAGAACAGTATTATTCTGTTGAAAAGAATAAGCAGAAAATAATGAGTATTTATGGATAGATTACAAAACAATGAAGAAAATCATAAATAAATCCTTTCTATACAATTTATTTAAAAATACTAATCTTAAATATAAATATTTGTTGGCAGTAACCAAAATACTAAAAACAAAATCTATAATAGTAAGAAAAAAATCTAATGTCGTCGTCTCTTGCGTAACATCCAAAAAAGATTATGTTTTTCTAATTCTTGCTATAAAGAGTTTTTTTTCACACATAAATACAAATTTTTCATTAATAATTTTTGATGATGGATCATTATCAGAGAAACACGTAAAAACTCTTAAAAAACATTTAATAAACTCCATAATTATTAATAAAAAGCAATATGTTAAAAAAGTTAAAAAAATTTATGGCAAAAATCACGTATTTTTTCAAAAAAAAGACATTCCTTATGTAATGAAAAAATTAGGTCCTGTTTTATTTACCTCTTGTAAGAAGATAATATTTTTAGATAGTGATGTTTTATTTTTTAAAAATGATTCAATAATTGATAACTGGATTCAGAATAAATACGATGCATTTTTTATTCAAGATCATCAGGATGCATATTTTCTCTCTCAAATTGAATCAAGGAAAATTTTTGGGGTTAATTTATTACCCAAGCTAAATTCTGGTTTCTTAGGCATTAACAGAAAAGATATTAATCTTACTATCTTTAAAAAACTTTTAGAAACATATGAACAATTAAGTGTATATAGACCGTGGCAATTTCAAACTTTTTTCGCAATAGCACTATCAAGAAAAAAATGTTTAGTATTGCCAAGAAATTACTTAATTAGCGAAAAAAAAAGTATTAATTCCGCAACAGTTTGTTGTCATTATGTAAGAACCATTAGACACAAAATGTATAATGATGCTCAAATTGTTTTAAATAATCTTAATTTATAAAACCATATACTAAATAAGTACTAAAAATCGGCAAAACTTTTTTCATACTCTGAAATTAAAATTTTATCTCCACTTTTTTTTAATTTTCCGTTTTCTATCCATACTATTCTGTTACAGCTACTTCTTAAATAATCCAACCAGTGAGATGCAAGAATAACAGTTTTCCCAGAATTAAAAAATTGCTTTATTTTTTCTGATATTTTTTTATTAAAATCTTCGTCTCCAGCCACCACACCTTCGTCAAGTAATAAAATATCTGGATCGCTGTGAATAGCGATGCTAAAACCTAACCTCAAATTCATTCCAGCAGAATAAGTATAAAGTGGGCTATCAATAAACTTGCCAATATCCGCAAACTCAACTATCTGATTAAATTTACTTTTTATTTCCTTTTTAGACATTCCAATTAGTAAACCATTTAGAAAAATGTTCTCTTCTCCTGTTAATTCGGGATGAAATCCGGCTGACACATCTATTAATGAAACAACTTTTCCATTGACTTGTACTTTTCCTGCTGTTGGTGCGGTAATTCCTGCAATTAACTTTAATATTGTTGTCTTGCCAGCCCCATTGGCTCCAATAATACCAACCTTTTCTCCTTTATTGATTTCAAGGTTAAAATTATTAATGGCGATAAATTTTTCTCGATAACCTCTTTTTATAATATTCTCCACAAAAGTGGGCTTTTCATGATGAAGAATGTACTCTTTTTTTACATTTTTTAGAGATATTGCTACAGCTTTTTTTATTGTTTTTTTACTCATAAAGATTTCTTAAATTCTTTTGAAGATTCTTACATCCAGTCATCAAAAGTTGACGACCCTTTTCTAAAGACCCAAACTCCAAAGAAAAAAAATACAACTGAAGTTACCACACCAATCACAAGTGTGCTTACAAACTCATTTCCAGTAACCGCTTGCTCAAGATATCCCAGGCTTCCAAAACGAAACAGAGCAATTAAGCCAGTCATTGGATTTAAATAAAAAAGGTTTTTAATTGATTCTGGAATAAGTGTTAGAGA
Source organism: uncultured Pseudomonadales bacterium (assembly GCA_964437755.1). Taxonomy (GTDB): domain Bacteria; phylum Patescibacteriota; class Microgenomatia; order UBA1400; family PJMF01; genus DAOLOF01. The sequence goes on from CAYTIA010000003.1 coordinate 25,061, forward strand.
ATATACAACTGGTGTGGTATAAAACCACAAAGGCATAATTGCCTGCACCACAAAATTGACATCTCGATATTTAACATTCAGACTTGAAAACAACAAAGACATTCCAGACGTAAGTATAAGTAGCCATAGTAAAGCTGGCAACAAAACCAACCAATTAATCAAATTTCCCATTCCAAATAATAACGCTATTGGTAAAAACAACATTAAAGAGATGGCAAGATGAAAGAAATTAGACAAAACAATTGAAATTATTATGCTTTCTCTTGGGAATTTAGCTTTTTGAATTAAGCTTCTTTCGTATACAAACATTGGAGTGGTTTTGGTAATACTCATCGAAAAAAAATTCCATGGTAACAGTCCTGAAAAAAGAAAGAGAAAATAGTTATCGGTTTGAACTGGCACGAAGAATTGAAAAACAAAACCTATAACCAACATTTGTAAAAGTGGATTTAATAATACCCATAAAAAACCTAAGGATGCGTGTTTATATCTTGCTTTTATTTCCTTCTCAGTCATTGCTAATAAAAAATCTGACCAGTAACTAAGTCGTTTTTGTATTTTATTTTGATTCATGGGTGTGAGTGATAATAAAACAAAGAGGTGTTAATGGCAATTTGCAGATTTCTTCACCGTACTCTTTCAAAAATTAAAATTGCCATTTGACACACAAACATTTTTTAGAGTATTCTATATATCAGGACAGGTTGTGTTCGCTTGTTGTTATTTGTTCAAAAACTGTATACTAAAATAAAATATATATATTTCGCCAAATCAATCTAACATCAATGCAGTCAAACTACAACAATATCGATCAGAACACTAATAGTATGGACACAAATAATAGTGAGAGCACAAATATCAATACAAATTCTTCAGGAATTAAACTCCTTCAAAATAAAAGGTTTCAATCAAAAAAAGCTAAGTTAATTGCGGGCGGACTTTTTGTATTATTTCTAGTAGTTGCTTTAGGAGCTGGATATTTTTTAACTCAAATGGGTCAAGATTTAAGACAACAAGCAGCAGCAGGTGATTATCCAGGTACTTGTTATCCTGGTTCTTGCCCAGCAGGTTGGGAACCAGCAAATACTGGCATGTGTTATCCAGAATGTGGTGGTAGCCAAGTTTGTTGTATACTAAGCACAAGTTGTTCAGATTATCAAGCTGGCTCTTCTTCATGCCCCGTCCATTCAAATTTAGCAACTGCTTGCCCAAATTGGGCTAATAAAGGCACGTGTACTAGATGGCTAAATGGACAGTGTCACCCTGTTTATGGTTTGGTTTGTAGCGATGGTTCATGGGGGGTACCTTGTACAGCGGGTGATGCCGGCTGTCAATACTGCTCTGTGTGTGGTAATTATGAGAGATGTCCAGAAGTTACACCAACTCCATCAACATACAATTCACCTACACCAACTCCACCAACATACAATTCGCCAACTCCAACTCCTCCTCTTGTTGAAAGAACTTTATCAGGAAGAGTGTTTTGTCAAGATATTGGAGATAATCCAGCTGCTCCAAGAGGAACACTGTATCCAATTAGCAACTTTTCTCTAGAAGAATCAACATGGACTCCCGGAGGGCTTGGAGTAACAGTATCGCTTCCAGTTGGCGCTGACGGTAATTTCAATACTAGCTTAACCACTACCGCAGAACTTTTTGCTGTGCGACTACCATTAATTGGTGGTGAAAGAAGACTTCCAGATGGAACTTTAAGCAATGGCCAGCCATACAGTGAAATGGTGGGTCCAGTCATTGAGGTATTTGACTATTGTAGATATGTGGGCAATCCTATTGGTTATGAGTCTTGTATTGTTTCAGCAAGAACAAATCATGTTAACTTTAATTTCAAGTATGAAAATTGTTCTCCAGGAGTTACCATTACTCCAACTCCAACTCCCCAAGCTTCACCAACTCCTGTTCAAGTCTATCCTCAGTGTCTTTCGATAGTGATGACTGAACCAGACCAAACTCCAATTCCAAATCCAGAAATGGCAGATATTGGTCAATTGGTAAGATTTAGCTGTATGGCAAGCGATCCAACTTTGGTAGCTTGGTATGAATTTAGAACTGCTAAGAGAGTTCCTACTAGCGTATCACCAATTATTGAAAATTTGGCCTCAGATCCAGCTGGGTCAAATGTTTCAGTTTTATATGAAATTTTGCCTGGAGAATACGTAGCTCAGTGTAGGGTGTGCTCAATCAATGCTCAACCAGGTGTCTGTGACACGCAGTGGGAGCCAATCATTTGGCCTGAACAACCAGTTGTTCCAACAGCAATTCCAACCTCAGAACCTATTTCATGTAATCCCGATGGTTCAGTCAGTATGATGATGAATTCCATTGGAGAAGGAATAGAAATTGCTGTTCAATCACTAACCCCATTTACTAATGTTGAGCTTAGAATCGTCACCTCAACAAATCAAACCCTTGTTTATAGAGATCCAGAGGTATCGGGTTCTTACGTATGGACATGGATAATAAGTAATGTTCACCCTAATCAAATCAATGATGTTTATTTTTTTGTAAATACTGATCCTAGTAATCCTGGTTATGGAGGAACTTGTATTGGAATGATTTAACTTACGTAATAATATACAGACTAGTATCCTTAACTTGTAATAATCAATAATGCACATCACTAACAATAATCAATCGCCAACAAATCAGAATAATAATATGACTGATTTTTCTAAGACTCAAAGTATGGATTCCAATCCACAAAATAATAGTGGTAAGATTGATTTATCTGGTGCCGGTGCAGCATTTAAACCTGTATCTAGTGGAGGAACTATTTCTAATACAACCCCAACAACCTTAAGAAAATCACCAACCAAGAAAAAAACTTCTTGGATTATTGCTGGATTTTTAGCACTAGCGTTAGTTGTAGGTGGATTTTTCTTTTTACAAGAATCAACTGAAAAAAAAGAGGTGCCGACTGCCCCAATTTCAGAGCCATCAGCAGATGAAGAGTATCCCTGTTCATTATATTTTTCAAACTTTTACACCTGTGGCGAGTTTGGTTGCATAAGTCATGACGATTGTGAAGGAGATTTAATTTGCGCTATCTCTGGAGATAATGAAAGAGGATACTGCAGTGAGCCCCCACACGTTGATGCTTGTTTGGCTGAACCAAGTTATGAGTCATGCTGTGAATCAATCGATATATCGATTACTCCATCTCCAACTCCAACTGGTGAACCTGAAGAGCTTACATGCGGAGACTATGGATGCTTTGAAGATAGTGATTGCGAAGAGGAATTAATATGTACTAGACCAGAAACTAGCACTTCACCAGGATATTGTAGTGAGCCACCTTATGTTGATGCTTGTTTGGCTGAGCCAAGTTATGAGTCATGCTGTGAGGAGCAATTAACTCCAACACCAACTCCAACCGGAACCCTTACGCCAACAGCTACACCTACTGCTACGCCAACGCCAACAGCTACACCTACTGCTACGCCAACAAGTACTCCAGGACCAACAAGTACTCCGGGGCCTACACCAACAGATTCGCCTTTGGCTACGCCAACAACACCAGTAATTGCAACAGCTACTCCAGTAGTCGTCACTTCAACAACTTCGCCAGTTGCGCCTACAAGTCCACCTTATGCTACACCTCAACCAACTGTACCAGGTCAACCACCTATCTATATTGTTGACACCAGAGCTGAATGTAATGATGTGTGTAGCACTAACGAGGATTGCAATAACATAAGTCACATCTGTTACAACGGTCGATGTAGGCTAGACATTAATCCAGAAGATGAGTTCTGTAGAACTCCTGCTGGAGAAACATATGTTGAAAGAATTGTAGAACAACCAGTAACTGGACCTAGCGATTGGCTCAATTTCCTCAAGATTGGAGTTGGCGCAATCGGAGCTGGAATACTACTCTTCATACTTCTACTCTAAAACTCAACGAGGTTAAAAACTGAATACCACCTAGCTAAGCTAGGTGGTTTTTTTTATTATCATTGTTGATGATATAATTACTAACAATCTGCTGTTTTCGTTAATTGCATTCAGTTAATCTACCCAGCAGTCTGTTATTGCGCGCGTAGCTCAATTGGTTAGAGCACCAAGCTTATACCTTGGCGGTTCTTGGTTCGAGTCCAAGCGCGCGCACTCTTTAAATTACATAGTTATATTTAATCCGGAAACTTATGTTATTTGTAAAACTACTAACATTTATTAAAAAACAAAAATTTAAGCTGTTAATTGCTTTGTTACTGGCCCTTTTCATCAGTTGGAGAGTATTTGCAAATCAACAAACCAATAAAACTGAGTTGGTTTTTGCACACCCAGAGTATCGAAATCTTGTAAGAACCCTAGAGTTAACAGGCTCGGTTGATGCTAAGAAAAAAGCTCGACTTCGGTTTTTGGCAGGTGGCAAAATCGTTTATTTGGGTGCGGAAGAGGGAGATCAAGTTAAACAATGGCAAACCATCGCAACCATTGATCAAAGAGACCTTCAAAAACGTCTTGAAAGATCTCTAAATAACTATATGCAACAACGATGGGATTGGGAAGATTTGCAAGATGATATTAAGGACGAGCTTCTTGACACCAGTGAACAAAGATCTGTTGATAAACAACAGTGGACATTAGACAACACAGTCATCGATGTAGAGCTTCAAGATATAGCTATATCACAATCAGTTATGAGCTCCCCTTTTACTGGAATTCTTGTTTCCAGTCCTGTTAATTCAACTCACACTCAAGTAACAGCTACTGACTATTTTGAAATTATTGATCCACAATCACTAGTATTTAGAGCAGAAATCAATGAAGAAGACGTGCCTCTTGTAAAACTTGATCAAGCTGCAATTATTGAATTAGATGCTTATCCAAATCAATCTCTTGAAAGTCAAGTTAGCTATATTTCGTATCAAAGCTTAATCAAGTCAAGTGGAACGGTCTTTTTAATCGAATTACCTCTTATTAATGAAGATGCTAATAATCTCGAAACTGGAAAAACTATGTTAGACAAGTATAGACTTGGCATGAATGGAGATGTAAGCCTAGAACTTGAAAAAAAAGATAATGTTTTAAGCGTTCCTCTCATCTCTATTAAACAAAGAGATGACCAAAACTATGTTGAGATAAAATCAGCTGATGGAAAAACTGAAGAGAGGCTTGTCGAAATTGGGCTTGAAACAGAAGAGTTCGTTGAAATTATTTCAGGATTGTCTCAAGAAGATTTAATTGTGATTCCAAGCTTTAATTAATATATAGAAGTTTGCCCATAGTAGTTCTCAATCCAAATGAAAAAAGTGGTTAAAAATTCAAAAAAAAACGCTTCAGGCCGCTCTGAAAAAAGCGATGTTATTCTAGAGTTAAAAAACGTCTGCAAGATTTATTATGTTGGTACGCAGATAATAAAAGCTTTGGAGTGCATGGATTTTTCAATTAAACGAGGTGAGTTTGTTGCAGTAATTGGTTCTTCAGGATCTGGAAAGTCAACTTTTTTACAAGTTGCCAGCATGCTATCAGAGCCTAGCAAAGGAACCATTTTTCTTAATGGAAAGGATGTAACAAAGTACAATGAAGTTGAAAGAGCTAAGCTTAGAAATAAAGAGATTGGTTTTATTTTTCAGCAATTTAATTTATTAGCTCGAACTAAAGCAGTTGATAATGCTTCTCTTCCTCTCGTTTATGCCGGCGTAAACCAATCTGAAAGAGAAAAAAGAGCTAAAGAGCTTTTAATTAAGCTTGGACTAGAAGATAGATTAAACAATAAACCAAATGAGTTATCTGGTGGGCAACAACAACGAGTTGCAATCGCTAGAGCCTTAATTAATAACCCTAGTGTTATCTTTGCTGATGAACCTACTGGGAATCTTGATTCAAAAAGTGGCGATGAAGTAGAAAAAATCTTAAAAGATTTGCACAAACAAGGAACGACCATTATCTTAGTAACGCATGAAAAAAGACTAGCAAAAATCGCTCAGAGAGTAATTGAGCTCAAGGATGGTAAACTTCTGGCCGAACACAAACCTCCTTTTAAAAAACTCTAAGAAACAAAAATGAATATCGCCAATACTACCACCATCGCTTTAAGAGCCATCTTTTCAAACAAAGTAAGAAGCTTATTAACCATGCTGGGCGTAATTATTGGCGTTAGTTCAGTGGTGATGCTTATTTCACTTGGAAGAGGACTCGAAGCATTCGTCACTCAGTCTTTTGAAGACCTGGGCTCAAACAACATCTTCGTTTCTCCAGGAAATGTTTTTTCAGAAGACGGAGGATTTAATTCTTTCCAAGATCAAGGCTTAAGCGCAATGACAAATAGTTTTAATAAGTCTGATGTTAAGGAGATTTCTCGCCTAAGAGAGCATGTTTTGAAAGTGGCTTATTATTCAGCTCAGTCAGATACTTTGAAATTTATGAATAACTCAGAAAAGTCAACTATTCTTGGTACCAACTCAGACTACAACCAGGTATTAATAACAAAGCTTGAAAAAGGAAGATGGTTTAATAACTCTGAAGGAGAATCTGGAGATAGAGTGGTGGTTTTAGGATATAAAATCGCTGAAGAGCTATTTGGAGAGGTCGATCCAATCCATAAAAAAATAAGAGTGGGAAATGTGACCTTTACAGTTGTGGGAGTAGCAGAAGAAAAAGGCAGTGGATTTGGAGGCCCTTCTTTTGACAGCTACACCTATATTCCCTATGAAACACTTTCTAGAATTTATAACACTAACAACATTATGGATATTGTGGTTAAAGCTAGAGATGATACAAAAATACCTGATGCTATCTCAGCAGTTGAAAAAACACTTGAGAAAAAATATAAGGATGACGAATTTTCTGTTTATGATCAAGCAGAATTGCTCAAGGTGATTCAAGATATATTGGGAATGTTGACTATAGCTTTGGGGGGAATTGCCGCTATCTCGTTGTTAGTTGGAGGAATTGGCATTATGAACATTATGCTTGTTTCCGTTACAGAAAGAACCAAAGAGATCGGTTTAAGAAAAGCCTTAGGAGCCACTCCAAGCGCCATTTTAGGACAGTTTCTTGTTGAGGCCGCCTTCTTATCGATTTTAGGAGGAGTTGTTGGCTTGGGTATTGCCTATGCTGGATCTTTAGCAATTCAACCTTTCTTTCCCGCCAAGGTAACAACTGAGGCTGTATTGCTTGCGTTTGGCGTATCAACTGTAGTTGGATTAGTTTTTGGAGCAGCACCCGCACGCCGCGCTTCTCTTCTTTCTCCAATCGAGGCATTACGTTACGAGTAAATGCTATACTAGTTTAATGAAACTAGTTAAGAATGTTTTTCTTTTTGGTCTAATCATCATTGTAGTTCTGTTTGGTATATCTTTTGCCAACAGCAAGGGCTTGCTAAAAAACACACCCTTAGAGCAAATAAATATCAATGAACTTGACCTTTTCTCTCAAGAAAATATTAAACAAACTCAGGTTTTATCAGACAGAGCTAAAGAAACATCAGCTCATATTCAACAGATTTTAGGAGATAAAATTGAGGTTGATGAACAATCTCACGAAGATCAAAAAGAAAAAGCCATTCATGAAAAAACTGTTGAGTATGTACGCTACCTGTATTGCAAACAAGTTGTTGAAGATTGGGAAGCAAATCATTAAAAATAGTAATCTAAGTCCTACAAAAAAAACTTACCTTGTTCTTCTCCCGTATAAACGCAGTGGATAATTTCGGCTAAATATTTTGCCACCGACACAATCTCAATTTTTTTTGAATTTTTTACCTCAAGTGGTTGTTCAATTGAATCAGTAATAACTAATTTATCAATTGCATCACAAGCTTCTAACTTATCCAAAGCTCCTCCGACTAATAATCCGTGCGTAACAATTACTGTGACCGTTCCCGCTCCTTGTCTTTTAGCATTTTCTGCTTGCAAAAGCATGGTGCCACAAGTAGCAGCCATATCATCGATCATAATAATATCTGATCCTGGCACAATTCCCGACTCAGTTGAAGAAAGCGATGTAAGTTCCCCACTCTCAGAATTTCTATCTTTTAACAGATCAACAACCCTCAGCCTTCCTTCTTTCTCCCCAAAAATCATGCGCGCATATTTGAGAGTTCTTTTCATTGACCCAGCATCTGGTGATAAAAAGTAAGTATTAGACAAATCTGGAAACATTCTTTTTATCTCAGGTACCAATACATAGCTAGCAAAGATTGTGTTAACTGGAATATCAACGCTACCTTGAGCAACTTGCTCATTATGCACATCAAGAATAGTGATGGTGGAAGCTCCAGCAAACTCAAGCATCTTCATAAAAAGTGCTGCCGCAATCGGTGATTTTGGAGCATCTTTTCGATCTGATCTCATATATGGAGCATATGGCAGAATTATATGAATCTCTTTAGCTCCTGCAAGTTTGGCAGCATTTATCATCAGAAAAAGCTCCATAATTCTGTCATTTATTCCTGTAGTCTCATCGAGCTGTCCATCTTCAGTAATTCTAGTTGGAGTAAATGACTAAATAATAAAGACTATTTTATTTCTCAAACCAGTCCGAGATTCAACGGCACTAAATTTTGGTCTTAGCTCATAGTCTGGAAATATAGTCCTGTCACGTGAAGATAAAGGCCTCATTGTCTCACACAACTCTCCTCTAAAACCATACATTATTTTGTAGTTTTCAGCGATTTCTCTAGCTAGAGGTGCATTACCCAACCCACAGGCTAAAATTAAGTCTTCTTCTGGAGAACTAAGAACTTCTGGGCTAATACCATCTGCGAAAACTCGTAATCTTGAGGATAAAAACAAACGAAGTCCATTAAAAAATCTTAATTTATCTTTTTGACCCTCATCACCAAGCTGTGGTTTTTCTTTGAGCCTCATCTCCAACTTAATTAAATAATTGATTGAAGCAATCAAATCATATCATTTATCTAGAAAAAGAACAGTTGTCTTAGTAATCCATTAAATAAAGTGCGGATATAATTAGAACCAATGAAACTTACTCCTCATTCACAAAATCGTTTCTACTCTTCATTTTTAAAGAAAGTTTTTGTTTTTTTATCAATCTTAATATTTTTAACCTACAAACTAACTTCACTTGAATATCGATTCGGAGACCAAAACGCCTACTTTTACATGGCGAGAGCAATATTGGAAGGAAATATTCCCTATCGTGACTTTATATTAGCTGACCCTCCATTGCTAGTTTATTTACTGTCCATTACAAAAAAAATAATTGGTGATAATGTTCTTTTGTTTTCGGCTTTACCACCATTATTCGATGTTCTTAGCAGTTTCATTTTATATATATATTTAACACGAAAAAAAATTTCATTTTCTTTTCTGGCACCAGCAATTTATCTGTTTTCATTTTTAATACTTTCTACCAGCGATTACGTAACCGGATTACATCTTGTGTTGTTCCTGATAAATTTAGCTTTGTTGTATGAAAAAAAGCCTAAAGTAGCTGGAATTTTTTGGGGCTTAGCCACACTTATAAAGCTTTACTCTATTCCAGGATTCATGATTTTTTTTATTTGGTCTTTTAAAAATAAAAACCGTAAGTATTTTTTAAAACTATTAATTAGTTATTGCCTAACTGGATTAGCTGTTATGTTACCCTTTTTACTAATTTCTCCAGAGCACGTCATTGACCAGATTATTGTTCACCAGTTTAATAGACCAGCAGGAATCGCAAAATTAAATGTTTTTTACTTCTTTTTTATTCAAGATTTTCCATTAATTATTTTTGGGGTAACGGGACTGATTTGGAAAAAAAACTGGCAAATTTTAATACTATTTTTATCCTGGATACTTTTCTACTTAATTTTCAAAGACCTCTATTATGTGTATCTTGGAATATTAACTCCCTGGCTGACAATTGGACTTATTAACTTCTTGGAGGCTCTCAAAAATAAGTGGCATATTAACAATATGGGTCACAAACTATCAATAAGTTTAATCTTATTAATCTTTATGAGTCACCTACCCGCCCTGCACTTCTACCAAACAAAAATTAAACTAGATGGTAAGTTTATCCAAGCAAAAGAAGTTTCACAGTTTGTTAATAATCTTGAGCCAGCTCTACCTTTATATGGATCTCATGAGGTAGCTCCGCTAATAGCCCTGCTAACGAATAAGCCTCTTTTTAATAATTATCTTGATACCAATGCTCAAATTTTTGCTTCTGGAGCACTGGATAAAAAAAAGGTTTCACTCGAAACTGTCGAGAGTGGAATTTATTTACTGACTAAAGTAACTAATCTCCCCATAAATGCCAAGCTAGATTCTGGGCATGAAGGTTATTTTGATTCAGAAATATTTGAAAAATACTGTCAAAGATTGACGATAATTAACGGTCTGCAAGTTGAACTTTTTTCTGATGTGGCAATTTATCGTTGTCAAAAATAAATTTCTATAATTTCGCCCTGATCTGCATCTCCTCTTCAATAAGAGCTCTGTCTTTTCCGTATTTAAGCCTAGACAACTCCTTAATCATTTCAGCTAATTTTGGATTCATTTGTGCCTCAATCTTGTCCATATCTTTTTCAAGAGATACGCTAAAAGGTGGAACTGGCTCATTATTCACAATCGTTTTCATGTACACATGATATTTTTCAATGTTTGTTAAATCTGCTTCATTAAAGGTTGGCACAAATTCATGTTGCAAGAAATTTGCATCAGTCACACCAACTCTAAAAGAAACCATGGTGCCTACATTACCAAAAACGGCATTTTTTACATCTTCTTCTATTTGACCGACATACTGATTGGCAACTATTAGGTTTAGTTTGTATTTTCTTGCCTCAGACAAAATCACAGCAAAGTCTTCGGTTGCATAATTCTGAAACTCATCAACGTATAAAAAGAAGTCATGTCGTTGATCTTGAGGTACATCAGCTCTACTCATGGCAGCGGTTAAGATTTTTGGTACCAGAATCAATCCCAAGAATTTGGCATCTTCCTCTCCCAAAACACCTTTTGAAAGATTACAAAGAAGAATTTTCTTTTCGTCCATTGCTTTTCTAAAGTCAAAAGCGCTCTGAGTTTGACCAATAATATTACGCATCACTTTGTTGGTCACAAAACGACCAAATTTTGAAACAATATAGTCCAATACTTCCGACTTATGAAAATCGCTCGTTTGCGCAATTTGATCAGTCCAGTATCTTTTAACAACTGGATCTTTAATATAAGGTAACATCTCTTTAACAAAGTTTTCATCTGTGAGAATTCTCACCACTTCGATAAATGTTGAGTTTTCCCTACTCATAACTGATAGCATTGCATTTCTAATAGCATGCTCGAAACGAGGTCCAATAATACCTGTGCGGTGCGGATCATACAGCTTATACATTAAGGAAATAATAGAACCTACAACAAAATGTCTTTGGTCCTCATTGTAGGCCTCCATGATGTTAAGGCCCATTGGACGCTCCTTATCTGATGGATTGAAGTAAATCACGTCCTCAGCTCTCTCCGCAGGCATTAGCTGCATCACATCCTCCACAAACTCTCCGTGCGGATCAATGGCAGCAACCCCATGACCGTTTTCAATATCCTGCAAGATCATCTGCTTAAGAAATTCGGATTTACCCGTACCGGTTTTACCAACAATATACATGTGACGCCTGCGATCCTTAAGGCTCATATACACTTTTCGCGTTTCACCTCGATAATGAGATTCTCCTATAAATAATCCTGACTGAGGAATTTCGTGTGGAGCCGGTGCGTTTTTAGCCGTTAACCACTTAATGTGATGAGTCTCAACCGTTTTGTTAGGAAAATGAAAGATGGTAGCTAGCTCAGATGTATTAAAAACACTAGTACCCTTATTAAAAAGAGGCATATAGCGATAAATAAAATCAATCATAAATAAGTGCTTTAAAAAAATGCGAACTTTTTTAAATGAGTTGTGAGCTGAAACAAACTGAGAAAAAGAGCCTTTCACATTTTCAACATGAAGTTTTGCCATCTCTTCATTTTGAGCTGAAACTACAACTCTAATAGATGTTCTAAAACCAGGCCTAGAAATCTTGTCGCTAATAGCTTCCATTTCTTTAGGATCGTGAGTGTATGAGGCCTTTTCAGGATCTGCTTCCTTTTTCTTTTGCTTACTCATATAAGAATTTCCTCTTTTTTGCCAACGACCACCGATGGGTTGAATCAGTATCTGCAACACTCCTCCCTCGCCTGTTTGCATTTTTGATAAAGATGATGTGATTAAGGACAGTCCATCTGTCGGTAAATCCTTATAAGTTTGAATTGGATAATAGGTTGGTTTTTCAAGCTTAATTGCCCCAAAAGCAACCTTACCCTCTTCGTTAAAAATATTCACCTCATCAACCTCTTTAATTACGGCTTGAGGATAGGCGCCATTAATTTGTTTCTCAACGATGTCTTGAATTTTTTTGGAGCAACTTACATAAAATCCAAGCTCTTCTTGTAATGACACTATTTCAAAAGCTATTGTTTCTTGTCTTTTTGTAAAAGAAAAAAAACCACTTTTATGCAAAGAATAAAGACCAGCAAACATCTGTTCGGCCGCATCGATCTTGATTTCATTGTCTTTAGGAAGTTTGACCAGGAGAGTTACAAAATTAATAGCATAATCTTCTCTTTTTAAATGCTTTAGCCATTGGGCAAACATATAAATAAATACCCCAATCAACAGAATAATTAGCACAAATAAAAGGATACCTGCAAAAACTGCAAAAAGTTGGTTTACTAGTTGATTAATTGAGTCCATATTTTTCTTTTATTCTTTTGATGAATTTTCTAAGTAAACAACCTTGCCCGCAAACATTTTAATAATCTTTTGACTCCATTCTACCAACCACCTAATGCTGTATTTTGGACTTTTCCTCTTTCCTTTTTTTTGAATCTCTGGTGTAATCGGTAAAACAATAACTGGTTCAGATACAAACTGGTTTTGAGTTGGCAAATTAGCTATCTCATCCACAATTGCAATTTCCTTCGGAGCTTGATCTTTATCATCGTGAACTTCCTGAAGATATTTCTCAACTTCTGGAGATAATTCGGGACTTTTTTCGACCTCAACCACTTGGACACTTGCTCCTTGCTCAACAGATGACTGAATCGAGCCCTCAACTTCTTTTTTTACAGAAGAAATTGGAGATTGATCTAGAGGAGGGAGATTAATTCCAGGTTTTTTTAATGGTGATTGATCTGATAAATCTGAGTCAGTTTGCTGAAGAAGAACAACTTGCCTTTCTTGCTCGACTTCATCTATTGCTTTTTCCAATAGGATTAAGGCGTCTAGTTGAGAAAGCTTTTCTGAATTCAAGTTATTAGCTGAGTTAGCTTCGGCTACATCTGCTATCACATCCTGATTGCTACCCACTATTTTTTTGACTGTTGGACTAGATAAGGCCGAACTCTGCTTGGTGCGATATTTGTTCAAAAGACTTGATGGCGTAAATTGGGCAGACATATTTTAGTACTCAAATATCAACAGGTCATAATTAGACACAGGTCTATCTTACTAGGAATATGCTTGAGAATAAAGTATCTATATAAGTTAGTTAATAATGCCTACTCAATAAATCGCTTCATAAATTGTTTCATTACATACCAGCCTATCCCCGATATTGATGTTCTTCTCCTCTACAAAACCCTCATTCACCTCAATTAAAATATCTATAGGAACAGATGGAGAATAAGTTGGCAATGTTTCAAGAGCTTCGTAGTTTAAAGGAGCCTGTAATCCATAGGTTATGTCAACAACCTCTCCATCAACTATCCAAATTAGATCAATGTTGAACTTCATCTCTTTCATCCAAATACTGTGGAAATCTTTTTTGTTAAAAACAAATAGTAAGCCATCACTCCCGATTTCGTCTCTGCCGCTTAACCCCAGAATTCTACTTGTCGAACTATTTACTATTTCAAAAAAATAACTCTTTTCACCAAGAGAAAAGCTTAATTTCGAACCATCCTTAACCTGCCTTAATTTCTCCACTAGCTCACTCTTTGTTAAATTTTTATTATTGAAGATGTTTTTTTCTCCAATTAACACTGCTATCAAACTTATAAATAGAACTAAAAAAACGATGTTTGATATTTTTTTTAACGATTTTTTCATTTCATTAAAGCTGACCAAATGCTAATTAACAAAAAATAGAATGTTGCAACAATAACCAATAGCTCTATTTGTGATGGGTCCAAACTTTTTTTTAATTGAGATAAAAATCTTTTTTGAAAGAGAATTACATTTTTCTTGAGTAACCACATCTCTTGGACTAATCCAAGCAATATACCTAACACAAACCCTTTTCCTAGGGCCCCACTTGTTGATGAAACAACAAAAAATGACAAAGGAACTAACAAAAGTAAAAAAAGCGTCGATCTTGATATTAAAACACTGTCTGCAAATTGGTCATCTTGTTGAGATTTTTCAGCGTAATATTTTAAGAGATATTTCTCATCAGCTATTAACAAAACTATTCCAAAAATGACTCCTGCTACAAACAACACCATTCTCAGCCATGAATCAATCATTAACAAAAAAGGTAAACAGTACAATATTGAAACTAGTAGTTTGTTGTTACTTAGTTTATTGATCATGATGAATTTTTTTAACTGCTAATATTTTTATAAGACTTTCATTAACCTTTTTTGCAAACTCTTCATCTTGCTCGTAATGAGCAGAAAGTTCTTTAACTACTTTCGTTAATTGATTAGCCTCAACTCCAGAACCAAACACCAAAACATTATTGCCCGCCATTATTGCCTGATAAGAAAGAACTGAAAGTTTCTCTTCTTGCAAAAGACTCGTTTTACTCAAAGTATTTCCATCAGAAACATCTAGTTCTAAAAATGAAAAATTTTTCACAAAATCATTTGCTGAGCTGTTTAAAGCTCCCATTTCAAGAGCGTCAGTAAACAAAATAACTAGTGGCATTTTATTATTAAAAACAGAAAGACATTCTTCACTCATAGAACAGGGTTTCCCCTCAAGCATATCTTTAATTTGTACATGTGAACTCATTACTCCAATATTGGGATAAATATCAAGAACTTTTGAAAATATTAAGGTATCGTTTTCGTTTAATTGGATTGAGTCAGGAAACTTGTGTAAGTCTTTTGATGTTTGTCCTAATCCAGGAAAATGCTTGATAACTGGCAAAATTTGCTGATCTCCAAACACCTTTATAAACTCGATCGAGGTTATTAACAATGAATCATAATCGGAACAACTTCGATCACCCAACACCTTGCTATCGATATCGAGAACTGGAGCAAAAATAATATTTACTCCTAGATCACTTAGTTCTTTTGCAGACGAAAATAATTGCTGTTGTAAATCATATTTATCAGCATCACACATCTCTTTTAATGATGGCAGCTGAGTAAAACCTTCACCAGATAATCTTTGGACCGATCCCCCCTCATGATCTACGGCAATTAGAGGCTGAAGAGCCTTATTGTTGAATAACTCTTTTATTTGCTTTAAATGAGAAGATGCGTTGTCAAAAGAAACATTTGACCCAAATAAGGTAATAATTCCCGGATCAAGTTTGGTTAACTCAGCCGAGCTTGTTGAACTAAGACCCACAGTCTTTGAATCTTTTGCTTCATTAGAGTCATCCAACTCCGAATTGATCACTAACGAATAAGCAATTAATTGTGAAATTTTTTGCTCTGTTGTGAGCTCATTTAGAATTTTTAACCTCTCATCAATATAATTTTCTGCTAACTCAGCATTAACTTCCTCCTTAACTTCTTCAACAACCGTGTCGACACTTAGAAACGGTTTTGCAAAGTAGTTATAACCCATTAAAACTGCAATAAAAAACAGTATTAGAACAAATATTTGAGTTGAGCGATTGGTCATAAATTATACATATAATACCCTAAAACAGTTTCAAGAATTATTTTTTAAGTTATCGCTTTTTACGAGCTCTTCTTTTAATTGCTTGAGTTTCCACATAAAAAGCGCTCCTTTATTTTTAGCATTTGAATCTGAAACAAAGCTTAAAGCTCTTTCTAACAAGCCACGATTCTCCTTTTTTGCTAATTTTATATATAGGCTTTTATGCTTTAGATCATCTAGTTCAAGCGCCAATCTATAACCGTAATCTTGAAATTCTTGAGAGATATACCCCTTTCCATCTTTAATCTGATAATGAGAAAATAAATCTCCTAGTGGTTGAAAAGTTGGATCGTCTTTTTTTGTTGAAGAACTTGGTTTTTTGTCGTTTTTGTGTGAAATCATAACTTAAAGAATTTACTCTTTTTCTTCCTGTATTAATAAGCTCATGAGAGCTCCTAAAGACCCAAGTAGGAATAATCCTGTCCATCCAACTGGAAAGACGAAAAAGAATATTAATAAAACCGCCCAAAACAACGCAGCGGCCATAGCTCTATTGAATGCATAGTAAACAAAATATGAAAACTCTTGATCTCCTTTTCCTCTTCTAAACAGAATGCTGTCGTTAAATAACCAGTGAAAATTGCCAACCACTCTGCTACAAGCGTCAACTGCAACCACTCCCCAAACATTTATTACCGCCAATCTCAAAAGTGACAAAGTAGAAAGAAATCCACCAGAAAAATAAAAGGGCTTATTTGATTTTCTTTTTTTATCAAGTAAATTTCCAACAAACAGATTTATAACCATCGCGACGAAAAGAGAGATGCTATAAACATAACCAACCTTTTCAACATCTCCTAACAAGAGATAAACATACAAAGGCCAAAGAGTAATACTCATGTCATAAAAATACCTACCAGATTGAGAAGTGGTAAGTTTAATGAAGCTTTTTTCCTTCATCCATTCGAAGTACTCCTTAAGATTAACCTCATCTTTTTCTTGAGGAAGATCAAGCTTAAAAAGACCCATCAGTGAAATTAGCAACAAAACAATGCTTATGTAAAAAAGATAGTTATATCCAAAAAATAATATAATTAATCCTCCTACTGCTGGAGCTATCATTGAAGTAAAGTTTGAAATAAATCCAAATCTTCCTAGATTTTTTCCCATGCTCTTCTTAAATGAAAGTCTAGCAATCAAAGTATTGTAAGAAGGCCAATAAAAAACTAGCTGAAGACCAGCTAAAAATGATCCAACTAAAAGAAACAATGGCGATTTACCAGCACCTGAAAAACTAACTAAAAACAACATATAAGATAACGTGCCCATAATCATTGACCACTCATGACCAACTTTAATGGAAAAAGCTGCCTGAATCATACAAAAAATAGCACTTACAACTCTTTCAATAAAATAAAAAGCCGCAATAAGTACCATGCCTTTTTGGATGGAATTCAATTCCCATCCCCACCAACCCAGTTGTTGAGCTTGATGAAAAAGAAATAGAGGTAAATAAAAAAAACTTAAATTTCCAGCAAGTTGTCTAAACATATAACTAAATGAAAGCCAAACTCGATTTTTCTTTCTTCTGGTAAATCTTTTTTCTACTGAGTTCAATATTTCTTTTACATTGGGCATAGATTTTATATAGTTAGAAACTTAATATTTTTCGTTCAATAAGTTGAGCGACAATTTTTTCAAAGACCTCCTCAAGAACTCTTAATTGAACTGACTCTAGACTTTGCAACACATATTTTTCTGATGGAATTTGCCTATTCCCATCTCGATCATCTGAGCCTATTCTTATGTGCCAAAAATCCATAGTGTTCAAGTGTTGATAAATAGAACTAAGACCGTTGTGATCCTTTGGTCCCGTAGCGAGCTGAATCTTAAACTCTCCAAACTTTATATCAAGATCATCATGAGCCACAAACAAATACTCATTTGCTAATTGAGCCATGCTGGATCCCGAGTCTCCATAAAAGTTTAATACTTTTGAAACCGCTTCGCCAGACAAATTCATAAATGTTTGTGGTTTAACTAACACTAAGTTTGAATTTATTGATAGTTCAGTCTGAAGCTTATTTTTAAAGGAAAATTGCTCCAGATGATATTTCAGAAGCAGAAAATCCAAAAACATAAAGCCTAAGTTGTGTCTGGTTAATTGGTATTTTTCCCCTGGATTACCTAAACCGACTAATATATTTTTCATAAATACCATTCTATCAACATCAGATATAATTACCATGCGATAATCCTAGCGCACAAAACAATACCTTTGACAAAATTATCAAATCATTAAAAAAAATAATATGGTCCGCTCTTTTTCAATAATTATTCCAACTCTTAACGAAGAAAAGTACCTTCCCAATCTACTAGAAGACCTTTCTAATCAGAATTATAAAAATTTTGAAGTCATAGTAGTTGATGGTAGTTCTAAAGATAAAACTTTAGAAAAAGCTAAAACATTCTCTTCAAAACTAGATCTAGCAATCATTGATTCAAAACAAAGAGACGTTGGATATCAAAGAAATAGTGGAGCTAAGCGTGCAAGCAGTGATTGGTTAATATTTATGGATGCTGATAATCGAGTTCCGAACTCATTTTTAGCCGATCTTAAAAAAGTCTTGGACAATGATAAAAAAATAGATGCATTTTCTTGTTGGATAAAGGTTGATGAATACCCAGTAATTCATAGACCCACGGTTAGATTTATTAATTTTAGCTTTAGCTTACTTGGTACTGAGGCTATGGGAGCAATGATTGGAATAAAAAAAGATATCTTCTCCAAACTTGAGTTTGCAGAAGGTCAAATATATGAAGATGCTGATTTAATAAAAAGACTCTCAAAAGCTGGCTACAAATACAAGTATCTTCAAAAACCCTCTTATATTTACTCATTTAGAAGATTTGAAAAAGAGGGAACCCTGAAACTAGCCTCCATTGCAATAGAGGGCAGAATTCGCATGCTTTTAAACAAATCTGTTAAAGACTATGATAAATATCCAATGATTGGAGGTGAATATTATGATGGAAGCCAGTCATTCAACTTAATAAAGCAAATGGATAAAATTGAAAACTACTTTAAAAAAGCAACAAAGAAACAAATTGAAAAAGCAAAAAAAATTTGGTCAATTCTTATTGAAGATGAACTAGCTTCAAAAGATTAACTAACCACAATATTTTTTAGCTCGTCAAAAGTTGTAATCTGCTCCAGTTTTTTGTCATCTCTAAACTTGATAAGACGAGGAAAGCGAAGAGCTTTTCCAGCAGTATGGAGAGGAGAGTTGGTTAATTCATCGGCTGCTATTTCAACAACGATATTCGGATCCAGCCAGACATCTGGAAATAGTTCTTTCGGCACGTCATAGTTAACAGGTTTATTTTTTGTTTGAGAAATATCTGCTCTACTCTTTAAATCAATAAATTGATCATCTGATAATCCTGTGCCAATCTTTGCCACTGTTTTTATTTCTCCATTTTTGGCTAAAACACCCACTAAAAATGCTCCTACTCCAAATTTGGTTCTTTTTCCTTTTCCTAAGTAATAACCCATAACTATACAATCAAGAGAATCACTTAGCTTTCCTCTTTCACCCTCTTGCTCTTTAATCTTCACCCAACTCCAGCCCTTTCTTCCCGCCCGATAGCGCGAACCAACTCGCTTGATCACCGCACCCTCCAAACCCTTCTGAAGTTGTAGCGTATGATACCTGTGTACTTGATCAGCATTAGAAGTAACTATAAAGTCTGTTATTTGCACTGTTTGATTATGAGTTACAACATTGGCTAATTTTGCTTTTCTTTCAACTAAAGGAACATCAATTAGCGAGTTTCCATCTAAAAACAACAGGTCGAATAGATAAAATCTAATTGGTGTATTGCCAGATTGCTCTTGAATATTGTGCTTACGCTTGCGAGTAATGGTTTGTTGAAATGGCAATAACTCATCTGAAACCGAGTCATAACCAATAGCTTCCGCATCAAAAATGCAGCTTTCTGCTTTAATTTGTTTTAATAACTCATCAGCTTCAGGAAACATGTGAGTTACATCCTCCAAGCTTCTGGTATATATCTTAATAGGTGATTCTTGTTCATGCCTATTGATATGAATTTGTGCACGCAACCCATCATACTTTGGCTCCACTATTACTTCGCCCATTTTTTCTATTATTTCTTGAGCAGAGTTTAATCTTTGACATAAAGCCGGCAACACAGGAACTCCTGACTCTAATTCATAACTTTTTAAAAAATTGTACCTATCTTCTTTTGAGGCAGATTCCAAATATCCTTGAGCAAGTTTGCCTATATCTGCTTTTTTTTGATAAGCTTCTTCAATTATTGAGCTATCAGTTTTATCTCCATTCGCAAACCAAGATAAAGCATCAATTATTGTCATTGTTGAAAAACCAAGCCTGATTTTTCCCAAAATAATTCTGGCAACAAACTTTGCAGAAACATGATCAAGCCCTGAAGCTAAGATTGAAACTTGTTCAACTTTTCTATCTTGAGATCCATCTCCATTATCTTTGGCAACTAACTCCAAATGATTATAAACCTCAAGAATAGATGGGTTTGATGTTTCAGCCTGATCTTTTAAAAGCAACTCTATGCTTAGTCCAAGATCTCCGGTTTGTTTATAAGATTGCTCAATTGTTTTTAAATAAAAACTATCGTCTTGTTGATTAAAAAGGTTTGAGGTTGGCAAACTTCCATCAAGACTAACCTCTGCTAGAACTTTAGCAAAAGCCCTCATTAACAACTTTTCACTCATCTGAAACTCTAGCGATTTGTAAATAGGCACCAACCTTCCCTGCATCAAATAACAAGCAATTGCAATTTCATTAGACTCTAGTTCTTTAAATATTTCAGCTAATTGAGCTGTCATCTCCAATCGAGAACTAGTGTTCTCTAATTTCTGCAGGTAGGTACTAAATTGAGAGAAATTCATAAAAATATCTTATCATCACACGCTTAAACATTAAGCTTATTTATTCACCAAACTATAAGTTACACCTTTTGTGACACCATATTTTTTAACAACGCCTTTTTCAATTAAATCCTTAAGATCCCTAAGCACTGTGTCAACTGAAACATTGGGCAAAATCTCCTGAGCATCAGTTGAGGTTATCTCTCCCTGATCTTGCAACAATTCTAGCAAGATAATTTGTCTCTCTGACAAAGCCACTTGTCGACCCAGTTCTTTCTTTAGTTTTAAGTCTTTCGAAAGTTTTAAAACCTTTTCTTTAACCTTATCGACCTCTATAGCCAACCCATAACAAAAATATTCAAGCCAATAAGTCATCTCAGCACTTTCGTTTTGCTGTACTGACTGAAGCGCGCTGTAATAACTTTCAACATCACCATCAAAATACTCTTCTAAAGAAAAAAATCTTTTAAAGTCGTAACCTGTTCCATAAAGAATTAAAGAGGCCATTGCTCTTGCCGTTCTACCATTTCCTTCTATAAAAGGGTGAATAAAAACTAACTGATAATGGGTGATTGCCGCTCTAAAAATTGGGTGAATTTTTTTTGTTTCAGGAGAATTAAGCCAGTCGAAAAACTCCTCAACCATAAATGGAACCTCAACCGAAATTGGTGGTCTAAATACAATTTTTCCCGCACTATCTCCAGCTCCTTTTACAATTACTTGTTTTCTTCGATAATGACCAATTTGGTCTTCAACAAGTAGCCGATCCATTGTTAATGAGTGTAAGCTTTTTAAAGTTTTTTCCGAAAATAGATTGGGTGTTAAAGATGGATCTTGTTCATCAATCCATTTAATGACATTTCTGTAGTTTAGAACTTCCTGAATATCACGCTCTCTGGCAATAATTCCCGCTCTTTTTGCAGCTTCTTCTGGATCATCTATCAGTTCAAGCCTGGATATTTTTTGAGCTTGGTCTTGAGTTAAATCATTGCCTTCAATCTTAGTTCCGAAATGAATCGTCCTTGCCATTGCATCTTTTTTAAACTTTGCCTCCCAGGCTGGAACAAGAGGTGAATGGTCGATTAGCGCTTTTGCTGATTCAATAGAACTAATATATGTCAATAAATTATTAGTAAGATTGAAGTTTGGTTTATACATTTTTTACTATAATTTTTTGTTGATCTTCGTCTGAATTCAGTCAATGCATTGTAATCGATTTTTGCAAATTTTGCAGAATTAATTTCTTCACATCTCCTTTAAATATCATTTATAATGATTTCAAATTATGTCAAAAATACAAACACCAGAAAACATTGATGAACTTCCATTGGCTGTCATCAAAAATATTATTTCTCTTTCTACAAGTGGCTTTGGACTTGTGGTTGCCCTGGCATGGAATGAGTTAATTCGCTCAACTGTTCAAACATATTTAACTCCAATTTTGGGTGAAGGTGGAGGATTAATTTCATTGTTGATTTATTCTTTAGTCGTTACTACTCTTGCAGTTTTAGTAACTATGGAGTTAGCCAAGATTCAAAAAAAACTTGAAAAGGAAGAAAACGAGAAAAGTTAATAAATGCCAACTCTTATTACCCACAGCCAAATTATTTCTTTTCTTAAGCAAATCAGCCTACCCAAAAAAAATTCTCGCAAAGGAGATAATGGAAAGTTATTAATCATTGGTGGATCTCATCTTTTTCATGCAGCTAGTCGTTGGAGTCTAGACATAAGTTCAAAATTTGTTGACATGGTTTTTTATGCCTCAGTACCAAGTAACAATCAATTAATTCATGAAGCAAAATCAAATTTTTGGAACGGAATAGTTATTCAAAGAAATCAAATAGAAGACTACCTAGATGAAGCAGACTGCATCTTAATTGGCCCAGGAATGGAGAGAGTGTTAAATGAAACAAATGACATCCTCAATACCACCGAGTCCTACGTTAATCACCTCCCCACTGATAAAGACTGGGAAGAAAATACTCAGACCATTGTAAATTACCTACTGGCAAAATACCCAACAAAAAAGTGGGTTATTGATGCTGGTGCTTTGCAGATGATTGATCCAATACTCTTAACTTCTAGCTGTATTATCACACCACATCAAAAAGAGATGGAAATCTTGCTTGGTAAATGCAAAACAGAAAACCAAAGAATCAATCTAAATAAATCAACAGTTTTGCTTAAAGGAGAAGTTGACAAAGTAATTCACAATCAAGAAGAATATTTAATTCCTGGAGGCAATCCCGGTATGACAAAGGGAGGTACGGGAGATGTGCTCGCTGGTCTAGTTGCTGGTCTTTACACAAACAATCAAATTTTGCCCTCTACAATAGTGTCAAGTCACGTGAATAAAAAAACAGGAGATTTGCTTTACAAAAAAAATGGACCATTTTTTAACGCAACTGACTTGGTTAACAAAATACCTCAGGTTTTATGGAGCGAGATAACGGCTAGAGATTAACAACTTGAGCCGATTTAAGCCGATCCTTGATTTCATTGATCAGACTGTTGTCTGCCGTGGTAATAATTGTTTGTTCACCATCCACAAGCTCTAATACTCTCTTTCTGTTCGCTTCATCAAGCTCAGATAGAATATCGTCGAGTAGCAAAATTGGCGATAACCCCGATTCTTGTTTTAAAAATGCAAGTTCTGCTTTTTTAAGCCACAATACCCCCATTCTTTTTTGTCCTCTTGATCCATACGCGTTTAATGATCTGAGCTCATTATTATTATCCAGCCCTTCGTTTAAAAGAAACTGAACTTCAAAATCATCTTTGTGCGGCCCAATTAAACTAAACCCCGCTGCAATTTCCGCATCAGAACGCTCAAGCAACCTTTTTTCAGTAATAACTGATGGCAAATACTTAAACTTAAAAGATAAAGAGGATTCAACGGTTACGTTAACAAACTCAGCAAAACTTTTTCGCGATTCTTGTATTTTCTTCCCATGCTTGATTAAGCTCATGTTCCAATATGTTAACGCTTGGTGTGGTTGAGTGCCTTCTCTCACCTGAAAAAGCAATCTATTGCGTCTTTTTAATGTTTTTTCATATTGCTGTAAGGACTGAACATATTCTTGATTCACCTGAGACAAAGCTAAGTCAAGATAATCTCTTCTTCTTGACGGAGATCCCTCAATGAGTCGCATGTCCTCTGGCCTAAAAACCACAACTAATAAATTTCCAACAAAGTCTTTTTTCCGTCTCTTGTTATCATTCACTGAAAAGTGTTGTCTTTGAGTTCTTTTGCCATTAACCAATCCCCTTGTTAAAAGTATGGCAAGTTGTGTTTCGTCAATGACGCCTAAATCTTGTGTTTCATTTAACAACTCAATATCAGGAATAATTTTTGCTTTTATTTGAGCAATTTCAGCATCTAAAGCCACCATCTCATCAACCTTGCTTGCTCTAAAACTTTTCCCTGTAGCTAGAAGGTGAATTGACTCGACAACAGTACTTTTTCCGCCAGCATTTGAGGCAACAAAAACTGTTATCTGATTTTGAAACTCAAATATTTTTTGAGAGAAGAGCCTAAAGTCCTTCAATAATAGTTTGTGTAAAAACATTTTTTACCTTAAGCTTTGTTAGCGAATTTATTTTTTACCATCAAAAGCCAGCTTAAATCTTACCAGTAAATAAAAAAGCATCGCTTGCCAGTAAATAATAAAAACCGTTGCCCAAGTTGACAAAAATGAATAATAAATGTCTAGTTCTAAAGAACTATCCTTAAAAATTGCGATCAACAACGATAAAACTATTTTTTTCCAAACTACAGTTAAAATTCCTAAAATTAGAGTTGGAAGTAGTGTTAACCAAACGAAAACTTTCTGTTCAACTAACAGCTGCATGGTCTGATACGGATGAACTAATAGCCCCAACGAAAATCTTCCCAAAGCATACAAAAATGATATCAACCAATTATTCATATAGTTTTTAGAGCAATCCAATAAGTATTGTTGTAATAAATGATAGGAGCAAAATTGAAAGCCAGGGATAATACATTATCAACCTTATAAGCTTTCCAAGATCCCTGGGTAAAATTCTACTTTTTTCCAACTGAGCTTGGCGTTTGGCCTCTAGTTGCAACTGATTTATTAAGTCAATGTTTATTTTTTTATTGAGCATTCTATGTTAACCGTGTATCACTAATTTGAGCATAAATTTTTTTAAATGAGTCCTTTGAGCGCCATAACTCAGACTCCACTGATTTAAGGGTCTTACCTACTTTCTTAGCTATTTCTCTAATTTTTAATCCATCAACATATTTCATTAGAAGTAATGATTTTCTATACGTTCCCATTCTAGAAAGAGTGAGTCTTACTACATCATTAACCACCCGACTATCAGCAATTGGTTTATCTAAAAGATACTTACCAAGCGGTACCACGCTGATCGCTTTTTTCGCGTATTTTTTTCTATAATAGTCAGCAATTTCGTGTCTTAATATAGTATTCATCCAGGTTCTTAGGCTTGATTCTTCTCTAAAAATTTGAATCTGGCGAAGAGAATTAATCATTGTTTCTTGAACAACATCTTCCGCGTCTTTTGGATTAGATATCTTCAAATTTGCCAATGAAAGAAGCTTTGGATGATAAAAATCAAACCATTTTTTCACAGCCAAAGAATCACCACGTTTGAGTTTTTTTACCAGCTCCTTTTCTTGTTTTATGCTTAAGTTCATTTTTGCTGATAAGACTAAATATTTATAGAATAAGTTTATTCTATCACTTACTAGATCATTTATTCACAATCTTGTCATTAAAATCAATTTATGTATATAGTCGATAAAAATGGTTCTCAGATAAGAAAAGGCTACAAAATTGCTTTCAAGTGTTATAATATTTGCTACTAGAGATGTTTAATCAACTTTACTTCTTAATCAACGGCTTTAATTCGTTTGCTCCAAAAGCAAACACTGGTTTAAATTTGTCTGATTATTTAAGAGTTCAAGATAAACAAGGAAATTCCTCATCAATCGCTGAAGTTTACAACAGTCCCTCAGTTTTCGTAAATCTGATAGTGAGTAATCTTTTTATAATTGCAGGAATAATCATTTTTTTTATGGTTATTGGAGCTGGATTTAGCTATCTAAAAGATTCTGATAAAGGAAAGGATGATGCAAAAAATCTCGCAACTGGAGCTGTTCTTGGATTTCTTGTGATGTTTGCAGCCTATTGGATTGTCCAAATTGTAAAGTTATTAACTGGAGCTGATATTCCAATTGATGGGGCTGGCCCAATTTAAAAAATTACTAACTTTATACTCAACATATTCATATACAATAAAGCCCACATGATTAAAAAATTTATTAGTCACAAGCCTTTATTATCTTTTCTCTCAATTGCAACCACACTGTTGTCACAGCTATTTTTTCCTTTAAGAATATTTGCTCAAACAACCGATCCTTTATTTGGCACCATTGAGCCTCCTGTAGGAGTTGACAAATATCAAGATCAAATCGGCCCAGGAGAAATCGGTATTATTTTATTTGTTTCAAATCTAATTAGACTTGTTACAATAGTGGCTGGTATCTGGACCATGCTAAACTTCATCTTAGCAGGATGGTTATATATAACCTCTTCCGGAGATTCGGACACTGGATCAAAAGTTTCTACAAAAATGATCAATAGTGTTATGGGATTTGCCATTATTGCTCTTTCCTACACCATAGCAGCTTTAGTTGGACTACTTATTTTTGGAGACGCCTCTTATATTATTAATCCGCAGCTAACATCAGTTTTAAATTAAATTTTTATTGAAACAGAACATGTTAAACTCGACAAAAACAATTTTTAAAATCATTTTTAATCTAGTTAATGCGAGTCCTGTTAGCGCTCAATTTAATCGAGGAATTGAGCCACCAAGTGATTCTCCTTATCTAGATATCGTTAGTGGCAGCGGTGATGTAGAGCCACTCCCTGCTTTTGTTTTATTTTTGTCAAACTTAATTGGGTTAATTACCCTGGTTGGAGGGCTCTTTTTCATCGTTTATTTTTTTATGGGAGCTTTTAACTGGGTTACTGGAGGCGAAGATTCTGGTAAAGTAGAAAAAGCGCGACAAAAAATGATGCATGGAGTACTTGGCCTTGTTGTTTTGGTAATGAGCTATTCACTAATTGGTATTGTTGGCACTATTGTTGGCATTGATCTAATAAACCTAGAAGAAACTATTATGAGGATCGTTCCTCAATAATTATAATATTGAAAAATGTTTAACACCTTTTCATCACTAATACTCAAAGCACAGGCTACATTAACCAATCCAATTGTTGGCAATTGGGGAGCTGATGCCGAAGAAGCCACAAGCGGCAGCTTATTTTTTTCTTATGCTTTAAGAATGTGGAGAGTTGGAATGTATGCGGGATCTTTAATTGTTTTGGTATATTTTGTATGGGCCGGTGTTGAGTGGATAACTAGCGGAAATGATACTAAAGGAGTGGAAAGCGCAAAAAAAAGACTAACCAATGCTGCTATAGGCTTAGTACTAATGGTTTGTTCATTTGCAATAATAGCCTATCTTAATGAATTATTATTTGAAGGTGAATTTGATCTGCTCGAGTTCACCATACCTGGATAATCCATATATGCTATCAACTCTTTTAGCCGACATTAGTATTAATCTTCGAGACAAAGCTGTTGAAGAGGATCTTCCTTTCGCTGCTGAGGCTGCAGAAACTGGTGGAGCAGAAAACATCTTTACCAGGTTTATTGAACGATTTTTAAGTATAGCTATGTTTCTTGGAGCTTTAATATTACTGGGAAATTTAGTGTTTGGAGGAGTGGAATGGATTATGGCTGGAGGAGACAGTGGAAAAATTGAAAAAGCTAGAAACAGAATGACTCAATCCGTTGTTGGTATTATTGTTCTTTCAGCATCAGTTGCTATATTTATGGTAATCAATGATTTCCTTGGAAATCCTCTTGATATCACTCTGACTTAATAATTAACATTTTTTGACTTTTATCGGTCACTCTTGCTATAATACTAATACTTGATATAAACTAAGAGCATTATTTAATAAGGAGACATTATGAACAAAATTCAAAAAACATTTGCTGGAGTCGGTGCTTCTTTGACCACATTGGCACTTAGCGCAACACAGGCCAGCGCTCAGATTGGAACAATCAATGTTCCTGAAAGAGGATTCGCTACAAGCATCGGAGGACTCATTAACAGTGGTTTAAACCTCGTTATGTTGCTTGCAGCCATTCTGGTTTTTGGATATTTAATTTGGGGAGGAATTGAGTGGATTACTTCTGGTGGTGATAAGGGTCAAACTGAAAAGGCAAGAAACAAAATTACAGCTGCTATTGTTGGACTTGTTGTCCTAGCTGCTTCATATGCAATACTACAACTTGCTTTAAGTTTCCTAGGCTTTTCAGGAGGAATTCAGGAAGTATTTAACACAGGTATTGTACCAATTAACAATTAACCAGTTAATTTATAAAAAGTTAAAACCCCCGTTTATGCGGGGGTTTTTTATATTAATTTGATGTTATAATTTCATTTAATGAAAAGCAATAATTTGACTAAATTGAGTTTATTTCTTTATAAAACAAGAAGTTTGATTCTCTTGTTTCTTATTTTAACCATTTCATTTTTTAACACCCAAATAGTTAATGCTCAAACCGTTGACTGGAATACCCGCGAAGCTGAGTTGGGAGTTGTCTGCTCAGTAAATGGGGTTGCCACAATTCAGGGAATTATGTGCTTGCTTGCAAACGTGATATCTGTTTTTCTAACACTAGTAGGATTGGCAGGTTTTGTAATGTTAGTTTTTGGCTCAATCAAGTGGTTAATGTCTGGTGGAAATTCTCAGTCTCTGGAAAGCTCAAAAAAAATTATTACTTTCGCTTTTATAGGATTGTTTTTAGCTCTTGGTTCCGTACTAATCATCAACATAATTGCAAGCTTCACTGGAATTAACGTGATAGAAAGGTTTTTCATTCCCTCAAGCGATACTGGAGTCAATAGTCTAGATGAGTGGGATAGTATTTAGTGACCAAATCTTCTCTCTCTTCTTTTATATTCGTCTAAAGCCTTGTCTAGCTCATCTTCATCAAAATCAGGCATTAGTACATCGGAAAAGTATAGTTCTGAGTAAACACTCTGCCATGGTAAAAATCCAGAAAGTCTTTGCTCTCCCCCAGTTCTGATAATCAGATCGGGATCTGGTAAAAAACTAGTATCTAAGTTTTGTGATATTTTTTCTTCAATTTGCTTGATAGTCAATCCAGTCAAATCATCTAGGTCAGCAATTTTTTTTACTGTTCGAGCAATCTCATCTCTTCCTCCATAGTTAATTGCCAAAGTAACTGTAATGCTGTCATTGTTTTTACTTGATTCCCTTAATTTATTTAGGCCTTCCTGAATATCTTTAGGAAATCTTGAGGTATCGCCAATGGTCATAAATCTTACTTTCTTTTTAATCATGGGCTCAAAACCCTTGATAAAAAGAGTTCTCATAAGATTTAGGATTGCATTAACCTCTTGTTCTTCTCTCTTCCAATTTTCAGTACTGAAAGCCCACAAAGTTAAGTAAGAAACTCCTCTTTTTATACAGTGGTCGGTGATTTTTTCGAAACCCTCTGTGGCCACTTTTTCATGACCTTTAAAAATTTTTAACTTGTTTTTTCTTGCCCAACGACGATTTCCGTCCATGATAATAGCAATGTGAGATAAGCTGTTAGAGTTTGTTTTCATAAACATCACAGTTCTTTAATAAAATTATTTATCTCTTTTGAGATATGTTCGTCACCTAATAGAATGTTTACCCATGGAGCATACTTACTCTCGTCATTCTTTAATTGAGATAATAGCTCATCCCAATTTATATACTCATAATCACTAACTTCTTTTTTATTAAAATCTGGCTTCTTAGAAAACTGCCCCACAAACACTGTATCAATCTCATTCTCGCTATACCCATTATTAAACTCATAAAAATATCTAACTGTTCCAATTTTTTTTAGTTGGACGCCAGCAATATTCAGCTCTTCCATCAATCTTCTAAGAGCACACTCCAAATGAGTTTCTCCCTGCCTAACATTACCGCAGGCAGTATTGGCCCAAAGTTCCGCTGCTACAATTTTATGAATACTTCTTTTTTGAATTAGCAACTGCCCCAAACTATTAAATAAAAACACGCTTATTGCTCGATGAAGGTTTCCTTTTCCCATATGAGCTTTATCTTTTCCCATCTGACCAATCACCTGGTTCTTTTCATTAACAATAATCACTTTATCTAGGTTTGTTGAGTCCATCGCTCCCATTTCCACTAATTAATTTAAGGTAGTATACCATCTCGAAAGATGAAAATTGCTTGAATGATAATTAACAAAAATTCCGACTAATTATTTACTTGTTATTACAAGAATTTTTTATTAAACAAATGTATTTATGCCAATTGAAATAATTGTCGCCCAGCCTCATGGATTTTGTGGAGACTCAGTTTTTGGAGTTAGTGCCGCAATCAGCAAAGCTATTGAGGCCAGCAAAGAATATCCAGGCAATACTTTTTTACTTAAAGAAATTGTTCATAACTCTCATGTAGTAAACTGGCTTTTTGACAAATATGGTTTAAAAACAGTTTCAAGTTTAGAAGAAATTCCGGAAGGCTCTGTTGTTGTTCTGAGATCTCATGGTTCATCTCCAGAAACATATCAACTAGCCAAACAAAGAAACTTAACAATCATTGATACTACCTGTCCCCTAGTTATTGGAGCTCAAAGACAAGCTAAGAAACTCGCCAACAAAGGAAGAAAAATTATATATCTTGCTAGTGCCAAAGATCATGATGAAGCTATAAGTGTTTACTATCAGGCACCCGATTCAACAACAATTACAACACTTAATGAAATTCTTGATTTAAAAATAGAAGATCCCGAAAACACCATAATTTTAACCCAAACAACCCTATCAACTCTTGAAACAGCTAAAGTGTTTTCTCAATTGAAAAAAAGATATCCCATGATTACAATAGTCCCCCACATCTGCCCTGCCACCACCGCTCGACAACAAGCAGTGATTAAGTTGGCAAAAGAGATCGGTTTTGTGATTATTGTTGGTCATCCAACCAGCTCTAACTCCAACAGATTAAAAGAGGTTGCAACTGATTCTGGAGCTGAGGCTTATATAGTTGATACGGAAACGGATTTGCAGAAAAAGTGGTTTATTAACAAAAAGAAAGTAGCTATAAGCTCCGGGGCAAGTACTCCAGACTGGTTGCTCCAGAGAGTTATAGATAAAATCAAGGAAATCTAGATAGATTAGTTTATGAAAAGAATTGCAATTCTTGGTTCAACTGGACAAATTGGAACTCAAGCGCTTGAGGTTATTTCACACCACCCTGATGAATTAAGCGTTGTCAGTTTAGTCTGCAATAATCCATCGAAATTGTTTTTAGAACAAGTCAAAAAATTTTCTCCCAAACACGCAATTGCTGCTTCAAGAGACGGAGATGAGGCTGTTGTTGCTGCCACAATTGATCCAGAAGTAGATTTAGTAATTGTAGCGGTTGTTGGTACTGCAGGAGTTCTTCCAACCCTTGAAGCAATTAGACACAATAAAACAATCGCTTTGGCAACAAAAGAGGTTTTAGTACTGGCCGGAGAGATAATAATGGATGAAGCATTAAAATATCATTCCTCAATAATTCCTCTAGATAGTGAACACTCAGCAATTTTTTCTTTAATCAATCAAACAAAAAATAAAGAAATTAGGAATATTTACATAACCATGGGAGAAGGACCTATTGCGAAAATGAGTTCTGAACAACTTTCTAGAGTTACCATTAAAGATGTGAATAATCGCCCAAAGTGGACCATGGGAACAAAAATAGCTGTGGATAGTGCTACCTGTATAAATAAAACGTTTGAAGTAATAGAAGCACATTGGTTATTTGGGTTAACTCCGAATCAAATAAAGATTGTGGTTCATCCTGAATATTTGTGCCACTCTCTAGTTGAGTTCGTAGATGGTTCTATTGCAGCAGAAATCGGTACACCAGACATGAAACGCTATATTCACTACGCATTGTTTTATCCTGAAAGAAAAACCTCGGGGTTTAGCTCTTATTTAGATTTATATGGCCAGTCACTCTCATTTAAAAAGTCGCCAATTGATAAGTTCCCCTGTCTTGGTTTTGGTCATCGAGTCATAGCCGAAGATAAATTAATGCCAGCAGTATTGCACGGTGCAGATCGGGCAGCGGTAGAGGCTTTTGTCAATAAAAAAGCTTTTTTCACCGATATTCCAACAATTATTACTAGAACACTAGATTTTTTTAGTAACCAAATTTCAAAAAAATCAACAATCTTATCTAAGGAGAAAGATGTTGATCAAAAACTTAAAATAATTCTAGACATTGAGCAATCAGCATACATACAAGCACAACAATATTTAAATTAAATTAACAAACACGCATGACATCAGCAATTATTACTTGCGCCGGAAACCACACAAGATTTGGAACAAATAAATTACTTGCAGATTTATGCGGTAAACCTGTTTTTATTAGAACAATTGAAAGTTTTTCAAAAGTTAGATCAATCTCGGAAATAATTGTGTCTGTTAGAAAAGAACACTACTCTCTTTATCAAAAACTTGTTCAAGAAAATGGATTATCTAAAGTTATATTAACCGAAGGAGGAAAGGAAAGATTTTTATCAGCTTTTAACGGTGTAAGAAAGTGTAAGAGCTCAAAAGTATTAATACATGATGGCGCAAGACCGCTTGTTTCTCCAAAATTAATCAAGAGAGTTGTTCAAGCTATTTCTGAACCATCTACTCATGCAGTTATTACAGCGCTTAGGCCTGTCACTTGTATAAAAAGAGGTCGAGAGTTTCAAGTTGAAGAGTGTCTCGATCGATCTGCTACTTGGGTAGCACAAACACCCCATGCCTATGATAAAGAGTTAATTCTAAAGGCTTACCAAAGGGCAATTGATAATGATGATTTTAATGCGATGGATGATAGTGAGC
This sequence comes from uncultured Pseudomonadales bacterium, assembly GCA_964437755.1. GTDB lineage: Bacteria > Patescibacteriota > Microgenomatia > UBA1400 > PJMF01 > DAOLOF01. The sequence continues at coordinate 57,766 of CAYTIA010000003.1, forward strand.
TTGTATTCGCTTATAAAGTTCCAATAAAAGTTGTCGAGGGCGAAGACCACAATTTAAAAATCACGGTTCCAACAGACCTTACCATTGCAAGATGTTTATATCAATCTCTTAATAACTCAGAAAGTAAAAAATGATTAGAGTTGGATTAGGGCAAGACAGCCACCCATTAATAAAAAAAAGCTCTGCAGATAAGCAAAAAATGCTGACATTGGGAGGAATGGAAATTGAGTGCGATTACTATCTTAAAGCAGATTCTGACGGCGATGTGATTATTCACGCTGTTTGTAATGCTCTTTCCACAGCGATTGGAGAGGGCTCTCTAGACACATGGACTGGCAAGATGTTTAGACGAGGAATTACTGACAGCAAAAAGTTTTTGGAGCCTATTTTAAAAAGAATCAATGATAAAAATTTTCAAATCGCAAACCTATCAATCATGATCGAGGCTTCACAGCCAAAATTAGAAAAATATAGAGAGAATATTAGTAACTCTTTAGCCAAACTTTTAAACATTTCTCTAGATCAAATCGGCATGGCTTTTACTTCTGGAGAGGGTTTAACAAGTTTTGGTAAGGGAAAAGCTATCCAGGCTTTTTGTAATGTATTAATTGTACAAAAAAATTCCAATCCAGTTTAAAAAAATATTTATGCTGGCAAAACATTTTCTCACCACTCTATCTCCAGCAAAAGTTAATCTTGGTCTCTCGATTTTAAATAAGTTACCAAATGGTTATCATGAGGTTAAAACCATTTATAGTCAGATCTCATTATTTGATGAGCTATCTTTTATATTACTCGATACAGACGATGTGACACTAAAATCTAACTCGTCTGAAATTCCTAAAGATGAAAAAAATTTAGTTATTAAAGTTGCAAAACTTATCCAAAAACAACTTGGAGTAAACAAAGGCGTTCATATTAAAATTACTAAAAATATTCCCATTGAATCTGGACTTGGTGGAGGCAGCTCCAACGCAGCTCAAACAATTCTAGCCGTCAATCAGTTATGGAAGTTAAATCTAACTCAATCAGAGATGATTGAGTTAGCAAAAACTATTGGGGCAGATGTAGCGTATCAACTAGAGGGAGGTATTAAACTCGAAACCCAAGGAGGAAAGGGTTCTGGTCAATTTGAAAATCTTCCAAACTTACCAAAGTGTTTAATCGTCCTTTGTTTTCCTGGAGTTAGTATTTCAAGTTTTTTGGCATATGAAGAGTTTGACAGGTTTAAAACTAAAGAATACACAACTCAAGCAAATAATTTAGCACCATTGATTGAGGCTATAAAAAAGCAAAACATAAGCCTTATTGGAAGAGGTCTTTTCAACGATTTTGAAACTCTAATATTCAAAAAATATCCTCTATTAAAAGGTATTAAAAATCAAATGATAGAATATGGAGCACAAGGAGCACTGCTCAGCGGAAAAGGATCATCGGTTTTTGGTTTATTTTCAAACAAAACAGATGCTCAAAAAACCTATGAGAAATTACTTAAAAAATATCCCCATACTTATTTAACAACACCATATGAAAAAGAGGAAAAAAACTAAAAAAATTAAGGTTGGAGACATTTACATTGGAGGAGATTCTCCCATTACTGTTCAATCAATGATAAAGGTAGATGCCAGAGATGCTAAGGCTGTTTTAAAACAAATTCACGAGTTAGAAGAGGTTGGTTGTGAAATCATTAGAATGAACATTCTAGACAATGCTGGACTAGAAACTTTTAAGATTATCTCAAAAAAGGCCCATATTCCTGTGGTAGCAGACATTCACTTCGATTATCGATGGGCTATTCAAGCAATGGAGTTTGGAGTTCAAAAAGTAAGAATAAATCCTGGAAATATTGGAGATGAATCAAAAGTCGCAAAAGTTGTTGAAAAAGCAAAAAAATTTCACGTTCCTATCAGAATCGGGGTAAATTCTGGATCAATAGAAAAAGAGCTTTTGCAAAAATACAAACATCCAACAGCTGAAGCAATGGTTGAGTCAGCTGCTCGGCACATTGAGATGTTAGAAAAACATGATTTTGATCAAATTATAGTTTCCCTTAAAGCTTCAAATGTTAGACTGATGACCGAAGCAAACCGCTTATTTTCAACAAAATATGACTATCCCCTACATTTGGGAGTAACAGAAGCCGGACCAGAAAAACTAGGAACTATTAAATCTAGTGTAGGCATAGGAAGCTTGCTATTAGACGGCATAGGAGACACAATAAGAGTATCTTTAAGCGGGGATCCTAAAGAAGAAATTTTTGTTGGTAAAGAGTTGCTGAAATCTCTTGATTTAAGACAAGGCCCAACTCTTATTTCTTGCCCCACTTGTAGCAGAACTCAATATGACATGATTCCTCTAGTTAAAAAAGTAGAAAAATACTTAAAAAAAATTGATAAACCAATAAAAGTCGCCATTATGGGCTGTATTGTTAATGGCCCAGGCGAAGCAAGAGAGGCAGATGTAGGAATTGCCGGAGGTCGAAATTCAGGAGTGTTGTTTATCAAAGGAGAAATTGTGAAAAAAGTTGAGGAAGACAAGATGTATGAAGAACTCATTAACACAGTTGAGTCAATAATTAACAAAAATAAGTAGTTTAGTTCCACTGAGTTGTTCGCCTGTGATAAAATCTTCAAGAAAGAGGATATTTAATGTTACCTAAAAACTATAACCACCAGCAATACGAGCAAGATATTTATGATCTTTGGGAAAAGAATAACTCCTTTAATCCAGATTACAAAAAATCTTCAAAAAAAACTAACTCACAAACTCCATTTACGATAATCATGCCTCCACCAAATGCAAATGATCCTCTTCACGTGGGTCACGCGATGTTTGTGACGGTTGAAGATATTTTAATACGTTTCCACAGAATGCTTGGAGATGACACCCTCTGGCTTCCTGGCACCGATCACGCCGGAATCGAAACTCAGTTTGTATATGAAAAAAAATTGCAAAAAGAAGACAAGTCTCGTTTTGATTTTGATCGTGAAACCTTGTACAAAAATATTTGGGATTATGTTCAGGAGAATTCTGATACAGCCGTTTCTCAAATTAAAAAGCTTGGTGCTAGCGCTGATTGGTCGAGATTTAAATTTACTTTAGATGAAGATATTGTTAAAACAGTTCTAGAAACTTTTATAAAACTTAACAAAAAAGGATTGATTTATCGAGCAAATAGATTAGTAAATTACTGTACAAAATGTGGAACTGGCTTCAGCGAACTTGAGATTAATCATCAAGAACAGCTCTCTTGTCTTTATTATATTAAGTATGGTCCACTAGTTGTAGCAACCACTCGTCCTGAAACCAAGTTTGCTGATATAGCGCTTGCTGTCCATCCCAATGATAAAAGATATCAAAAATACGTGGGCTCAGTTTTAGAAATTCCGTGTATTCATCAAACTTTTCATTTACCAGTAATTGCTGACGAGTTTGTTGATCCGAAGTTTGGAACTGGCGTAGTAAAAATCACCCCATATCATGATAAAAATGATTTTGATTTCTGGCAAAGACATCAGAACAATCCCCTTCTTAAAAACACCGTTCCTGACACAGCAATTAATTATGATGGAAGACTCACAAAACTTGCTGGTCCACTCGAGGGATTAACTGTATTCTCAGGAAGAAAAGAAGTTGTTGCAAAACTTGAAGAAAAAAAGCTTTTAGTAAAAATTGATGACAAACACAAAAACAATTTAGCTACTTGCTACAGATGTAAAAGAGCCATTGAACCTCTCCCCTTATCTCAATTTTACATTAAAACTAAACCTCTCATCGAACCCGTATTAGAGGCTTTAGAAAACAAAGAGGTGAAAATTTATGGCGCTGGACATGACAAAATTCTTAAGCATTGGCTAGAAATCTTAGACGATTGGAATATTAGTCGTCAAATTGTTTGGGGAATTCGCATTCCCGTTTGGTATGACACTAATACTAATCCTGACTTGAGAGTTATTTTCTTTGACAAAAACAAAGAAAAAATTTCCGGAATTATCGGTGAACTAACTCAAAAATATTCTCTTGAGGAGATTAAAAAAGGTCTCCAATCTCTTAGTGCTTCAGCTAAAGCAAACTATGAGATTTCATTAACCGAGCCTTCTTCAAACCATATTCAAGAAACCGATACGTTTGATACCTGGTTTTCTTCGAGCCAATGGCCAGTAGCAACGCTTTTAAACTCAAACGATGATGATTTTGAGCGCTTCTACCCCACTCAGGTAATGGAAACAGCCTATGACATTTTGATGTTTTGGGTAATGAGAATGTTAATGATGGGGATATTTCTTACAAACAAAGTTCCATTTAAAAATGTTTATCTCCATGGACTGATTAGAGACTCTAAAGGACGAAAGATGAGCAAGAGCGTGGGCAATGTTATTAATCCGCTTCAAATAACCGAAAAATACGGCGCTGACGCGCTGAGAATGGCGCTTATAATTCGATCGTCGGCCGGTTTAGACAAGTCTGTCGGAGATGCTGATTTCAAGGCAGCCAGAAACTTAACCAATAAGCTCTGGAATGCAGCTAGATATATTCTGTTATCAATAGAAGAAAAATCAGATAAATCGATCCAAACTGATAAAACTTCAAAGAGTTTTGACAAAATATTTTTAGAAAAACTTGGCTTAATCACTAACGATATAACTAACCAGCTTGATAAGTTTCAAATCGGTTTAGCAGCCGATACAGTTTATTCAGAATTTTGGCACTGGTTCTGCGATATCTGTATTGAAGAGAATAAAAAAGGTAATTTATCTGACTACTTGTTACTTGAGGGACTTGCAACATTTTTAAAACTATTCCACCCATTTATTCCTTTTGTAACGGAACAGCTTTGGCAAACTCTTTTCGAAATGGAATTAGTCTCAGAACCATTGTTAATTTTAAGTTCCTGGCCAAAGAATCTTTAATTTTATAACTTAAGTGTGAAAAAAAATATAAAGAATTATCTCTTTGCTCTCAAAATCTTGTTGGGAATTGCTCAGTCACTTTTCTCTTTTTCTTTTTCCCTCTTCTCTTCTCAGATTAACAAAAATCTTGCCCTAATGATCGCTTATTTTTTGATCTTTACTCAAGTAATTATTATTTTTTCATACTACAACCAAACAAGAATTGAACAAAAAAGTTCTTTAGCAACCTATAATACTATCGTTAGTGATGGGTTTAACTTAAGCAGGATCAATACAATTGAAGTTTTTTCAACAGACAATGTTGATTGTAGCCATGAACTTGTAGACAAGCCAATAAATAGCTCTCTATTATCAAGAGATTTTATTATTAACTGTGCATTTAAACACCTGGCTTCTGGAAACGAAGAGCAATATTTAAAAAATATCGAGCTCGCCAAACAAATAGATCCAAACTGGATTGGTTGGAAAAAATAAATTCGTTAACTAAAGAAAAAAAACAGCAATTATTTACTACTCTCCTCTTCTGATTTGTTTCCTTTATCCTTAGAGCTGTCTTTTGTTTCATCTTCCTCATCTTTTTCTTTTTCACCAATTATCTCTGTTTCTAGTTCTTCAGTCTCTTCCTCTACTTCTTCCCTAACTTCCTGAACAAGAATAATAGGTGCCTCTTCACCCTCTTCTCCAATAATCAGCTTTACCTTGTTTCTATCAAAAACCAGATCAGCTAAAGTAATTGATTGACCTATCTCAGTTAAAGACTCAATGTTAATCTCAAAATGTTCAGGTAAATCTGTTGGAAGGGCTTCTACTTCAATTTCATCTCTAACGGTTACAAGTACTGCATCAGGAACATCAAATTTCCCAACCAAAACCACCGGAATAAGAGCTTCTGTTTTTTGTTTAAGGTCTACAGCCCTGAATGAAACATGAACTGGAGTATCTTTTGTGGGGTGCCACTGAACCTCCTCAATCATAACGGGAATCTCAGTTTTATCTAATGATAGATACGCCACAGCCGACTCACCAACAACAGAATACATTGATAAAAAATCCTTTGTATTAATAACTATTGACCTCGATTCCTTGTTTGATTGAAAAATGTTTGCAGGAACGCCTGTTTTTCTAATCTTATTTAAATTTTCTTTTACAGCTCTTAATTGAACGTTATAAATGTTTTTTTTCATATAAATGTGTCGTTAGCTAATCATTGTTAATTAGTCTTAAAAAATTGTAAATTATTTATTAACTTTCTAAGCGGGACATTGTATCAGATATGAAGCATTGTGTAAAAGAGCACTCTTACAGTATAGGAGAGATGTATTTATACACATTTTATATGTATTTTTCACGTGCTGTTATTACACATCTTTGTATATTGATATACATAGGTTGGCTTTAATATATTTAATTTTGAGCAAATTTTATTGCAATAAACCCAGATCCCATGTCGCTAGTTACCACAATCTGATTCTCATTAACCTCAACTAATGGAGAGATTAGTTCTGATCTTAGTTTTTCGGAATGATTGACGCTGATTGAAGATAATCTATTCTTAACACCAGGCTGAGGTTGCTCAAAATAGAAATATGAGCCACCCTTTTTAACGACGTGAGGAGTAGAGTAGAGTAGAGTAACGGTTTTTTCCGATCCTGCTGGAATATCCACCAACATTCCCACAACAGTTCGTCCATGTTGTTGATATAATTTTATAAATTCTCTAGGTACTTCTCCTCCATCAATTAGTATCTTTTCTAGAACGGCTGATTTATTAATATAAAACCTAATATATGTCTTGTAGTTCCCAAGCGGCCAAACATTTGAGTGAGATTTATTATTATATTTAATCTGTCTTTCATGAAATACCCCCTGGTCTTTAATATTTATTGTGTGATTAATTTGACTGGTTACATACTGATTAACTTTATTGACACCGACATTTGCTTCAACTTGATAAAGATAATCTGTTTCACAATTATCACTAAATCTAGTGGGGCAGCTTGGTTCTAGTATTGAGCCGGTCCAGCCAAGTTTATTTATAGAACTATTGAGAAGAGAGCTTGAAAAATATAAGCCTGTTTGTTGATTTTTTAATGATTCATAGAACACATCTTGAACCTTTATTATTTCATCGTCTGACGCATTTTTTATCTTATTTAAAACTGCGTCTAAAATAGCTGTGTGAAAACTTTTTTCTAGATTATATTCTTTTTCTTCATGAGCCTTTTGTTCTAACCTAGAAAATAAATTTGAAGAAGTAATGGTTTCGCCATACTCTTCAAGATGTATTTCTCCAAAAATAATTAATAATTCTCTGATTATGTCGTAATTAATTGTTATTATTCCATCAATAGGTTGATTAATTGACTCTTTAAGAAACCAGGAAATTTGAGAGGCTGATGTACTTAAATCTGGATCCCAGTTAGCATCCCTAAGATGTAGTCTGGGTTCTCCCAAATATTCTTCTACTTCTGGTATAGATGCTATGTCACCAAGAACTTTTGAGTCTAACCATCCTGTTGTATATATTTGTTGATCCACCAATCTTCCTTCCTCGAGAGTTAATGCTGCAATAGCTTGAATAAAGCCACCAGTTGGTCTAAGCTCCTGGTTATCTTGGAGAAGAATATAGTATTTTTTTCTATCATTTACTGCCAGTAGATCTGGTAATAGCGAGCCCAGCTGTGTACTTGATTGCAATTTGTTATTAATTATTCTTAAGTTTTCTATTTGTTGTTCTGTGCCTGCCTGGATTTGTGTGTCCAAGCTTTGCAGGTTAATATTTTTAATTTCAGCCTGAAAAACCAATATTTGCTCCGATAATCTTTCAACCATCTCTTGGTAATCGTTTAACAGTTGGAAGTAGTCTCCCTTTTGCAAAAGTTTTCCCTCACCCTGTGGGTTGATACTAAAAATTTGTCTATATATATTTATTGATTGAAGGTTTAAAGCCTTAGACAGAGTGGAGGTTTGTGCAAGCAGGTGATTTAATTCAGATAAGTCTCTACTTTTGTCTATTAATTGAATATCAAAAAATTTATCCAAGAAATTTGCCTGCCAATCAAGTGTTGAAATATTTGATACATCATCATATTCTTTATTATTAAAAGCCAATAAATTTTGATTTGTTAGACGCTGAGCTCTATGATAATTTATGGCCAAACCCATTATTGAAAATGCAATCACCACTCCAAAAATAAAAACAATTAAGCCAATAAAAAAAATGGCTTGTTTGTTTTTGCTTTTTTTCTTAATTCTAGAGATTATATTTACCTTTTCCGATCGGCGAGTGGTTTTTTGTTCAGCTCTTTTTTGAGAAAAGAGTTTACTTATTTGATTATCTGAAATATTTTCTTTTATTTTAGGGTTTTGATTATTTTTTAGTAATTTCTTTTTATTTTCTTTAATTGATATATCATAATTTTTTATGGTTTCTTGCGCATTTGTTTTTTCCAAAACTTGACTTTTATTTAAATAGTCTTGAGAAATGTTTGCTCCTATTGGTTCAAATTTAAAATCTGCCCCAGAGCTTTTAAATGGCTTTGATAGCTGAGTTTGAAAAGAGTGGGAAGTTTTCTTTATTTCTACTATTTTTTGGGGGTTTATTCCAAGTTTCTCTATGTTTATGTTTTCTGTTAAGTGTAAAGCAATTTTTTCAATGTCTGAAGGAACTGTCACTTCAATAAGTTTCTCGCACCCAACAAACCTTGAGTCTGATAAAGATACTGTTTCGAGATCAAGGTTTACTAAATCTTTACCATATATTTCTTTATATTTTAGCCCCACCTTTAATAACAACTCCTCTGAACTTACATAAGACCCCCTCACCAAATAGCTGCTTGTGTCTGGATTAATCAACTCTTTTGCAATCGTTTTAAAATAGTCAGCCTCTTCAATGGGAGAAAGTTCTGTTTGAGGATCTAATAAATATCCGTTTGGGATTGCTTGGAAAAGTGTCTGATAAGGCTGAGTAAAAGAATTGTTTTCTACAATTACATCTTGTCCTATTAATACTTTTGATTTTTGAAACTCGTTAATTGTCTTATTAATAAAACAGTCCTCATGTTCCAGTTGTTTTTTCCATACACTTAAACTGTCTTCATTCGTGTTAATTCTTGATGAGATTCTAACAACAAAAATTATTGGTATATCAATTTTTTTTAAATAATTTAGTAACTCAATATTTTCTTGTATTCCACAATCAAACTGTTGCTCAAAATTAGCAACTACAATTATTTTAAAAAACTGGTTTTGTTGTAAGAGTGAATTAATAAAGTTACTACTATTCAGATGAAAAAGGGGAGTGGTTACAACAGCAATTTGTTTAGTATATAAATACTCGACAATTCTTCTGGATAAAGAGGATTCCTGAGCTACTAAAAGTATTTTTAATTCTTGATCAAATGATTCAACTTGAAGGACAGACATGAAACAATAATAACCTATCCATAAATACTAGTCGACAGCAGGAACTCACTAACTATCTGATGCTAAATCAATAGCTTGATTGGCCAATCTATCTGCCTCTTGATTCAAATCTCTCTCTACATGAACAAACTTAGTCTGAATCCCCATCTCTTGAATTTGTTTTTTACACTTAGTTGCCAAACCCATCATTCTTTCGTCCTTAATTTTCCAGCGATCTGACATTTGTTCAACAACAAGCTTTGAGTCTAAATAAAATATTACTTGTGAGCTTGCTATTTGCTCAGTGCTCAGTTTTTTATTAATTAGTTGATGAAGATGACGAGTCGCCAGCAAAAGAGCTAAATATTCAGCTTCATTGTTTGTTTTTTTTCCTAAAAATACTGAAAGGGAGTGAGTGTTGGAAAAAAGATTAATTAAAACTCCCGCTCCTGCTAAACCAGGATTTCCTCTGGAAGCTCCATCTGTAAAAACCTCAATAAGATTACTATTTTCGATCATATATACAATCTATTAAAATCCATTAACTATTCTCTTCGTTTTCCGGAAGATCTTCTTTTAAACAAATTGTTAAATATCGATGTGGACCCACCGAGGTAGAGTAAGATCCCACTTTTTCAAACTCTTTATTTTCTGCAATGGCTGAATGAATTAAATATCTTTCGTAAGAGTTAAGATCATATAGGGTTTGTGGTTGACCTGTTTCTGCAACGGTATTAACAACCTCAATTGCCTGATCAATTAATAATTGCTCTTTTTCTTTTAAATAGTTATTAATATCAAAAACCAGTCTTTTTCCTTCAAGTTCTTCAAAAAAGGTTGTATTAAGAATTGATCGTATTGCTCTCAATCCCTGTCCCCTGGAGCCAATAAATAAGCTTTCTTTTTCTTTAGGAATATTTAAAAGAATCTCTACTCGAGACTCTCCTTCATCGCTTTTAACTTCAATTTCATCTTCTTCCAAACCCATAAAATAACAAAGTTTAATTAAATATTCTTGTATTGTCATTTTTTTGCTTTCTTTAATGATTTATTATGATTAATTCTTAATAGCAACAAACCTCTCTCCCAATAGGTTTTCAATCCTCCGGGACCAGATACAACATACTGCTGGATAATTGCAAATATATTAGCGACAACCCAATAAACTGCTAGTCCGGAAGGAAATCTTAATGCTATGAAAGCTGTCATAAAAGGCATCATGAAAATCATCTGTTTTTGCATGCTTCCAGCCATACTTGCCATATCTTCCTCTTTTTTGTTTTCTTCTTGGATTTTTTTACTTTTTGATTTATTAGGAACAATATCTCTTACTTCACCACCTGGCGAAATCATTATTGACATTACAAACTGAGACAATCCCGCCAATATTGGAAGGATGTAAATTGGATCTGGTTGAGTTAAGTCTAGCCATAAAAATGAGGTATTTATTTGAATTCCATCTATTGTTCCATTAACTAAAAAAGTGTTTAAAGATCTATATAGTCCCAATAAGATAATAATCATCAATATCTGGGGTAAACAACCCGATAGAGGATTAATATTATATTTTTTATAAAGCTCAAGCTGAGCTTGTTGCAAGCCCTTTTGATCATTTTTGAATTTTTTCTTTAATTTATTCAGTTCGGGAGAAATATCTCTCATTTTCTTTTGAGCTTTAATACTTGGTAAGGAAACAGGAAGAATTAAGCTTTTAATAATAACCGTCATCGCAATAATTGAAAAACCCAGGTTTCCCAGAACTGAATATAAAGAGGTGAGTATTAAGGTAAAAAATTGTTCTAACATATTCTTATTTTAGTTAATATATCAAAAACTCGGCTCATTTTTTTTAAATAAACTTATTAATCAGCTACCAAAACCAATACATAAAATAATTCTTTTTAATCCCATGAAAAGTCCGAGTAGTCCTTTCATTTTAATACTTTCAGCCATATAGACGCTGCAAGTAGGGGTATGTTTACATGGTGTAATAAACCCAAAATTAGCAACTAAAATTTGATCTTTGGCCTCCCTTAAGTAGTAATAGACTTTTTTAACGAGATTATTCATTTATTACTAAAAATTTTGTTTAAATAAAGAATTTAAAACTCCAGTTAGTTCTTCTTTAAAAAACTGTTTGTTTTCTCCAGTTGTTTTAAAGTCTTTCGTTGTAACAATTAACAGTTCTATTTTTTTGCTTAATATTTGGTGAGATTCTAAAACAGAATAGATAATTCTTTTTATTTTATTTCTTCTAGAAGCCTTTAAAACATTCTTTTTAGGAATAGACGTTCCAAACTTAAACAAGTTACTTAATGATTTTCTTGAGTAAGCAGCAAAGTGTTTTGTTTCAATCGCTCTATGTCTAAAAATAAATCTGTCAGTAGGTTCACTTAAATTTAGTCTTTGACTCTTGGGGAGCATTATCTAAATTACTTATATCTTTTATTAATAGTCTTTGTTAGCTCTTTTCTTTGTTTATTTCTTCTCTTTTTTACTACTTTTAATCCTCCAATTTTATCTCTTACTCTTGCAAAAAAGCCGTGAGTTCTAATTCTTTTTCTTTTTTTAGGCTGATATGTTCTTTTTGTCATATGTGTTTTTTTTTTATAAAAAATTATCTTAGTAATCAAAAGAGGTTGAATTATAAGATACATTCATATATTTATCAATCACTCCTTATAATTTTAGATTTAGTATTTTAATTTAAAAAATATTTTTATTGATTAACTCTAAAAGGCATCACTATATATTTAAAACTATCATTACCATTGATTAGGAACATTGCTGGTTTTAAGCTGTCATTTAATCTCATCTCAACAATCCCAGGCTTACAACTGTTTAAAAAATCTAAAATATAATTTACATTAAAAGCAATCTGAAAAAAGTCGCTAGCATTTGCTAGCAAAGGCAGTTTTCCCACGTAGCTACCTTTTGACATAGAATTTGATTCTATCTCGATGTTTGAATAATCTTGTTTTATTTCACTATTTTTGTCTGAAAGGGATTCATTTTTTACAACTACAATGTTTGAAGCTTCTTTGGCTAAAATAGCAGCTCTCTTTAATTCTTCCTGAAATCCTTCTCCATCAAAAGAGATGCTCATTAAGAAACTCTCAGGAACAATTTTTTCATAAGGAGGATACTCTCCCTCAACTAATCTGACATAAACATCACTCTCACCAACCTCAAATCTTAGCTGTTTTAATTCTTCTTCAGCAAAAATTGTTATTTTCTCCACCTCAGACTGAAGAGCAATTTTATAAACCTCAGAAAAATACCTAGATGGAACCAATATTTCTTCTTCAGATTTTGATTCACTTACAACATTTGGTAGATCTAAAATAGCTAGCCTAAATCCATCAGTAGCAACAGCTTTCAAACCTTTATTTGTTAATTTTATTAGTAGTGTAGTAAGAATTGGTCTAGCTTGATCAATCCCCGCGGCGAAACAAACAAACTTATCAATTTTACTCATTGTATCTAGATCAAGAACCATTTTTTTAGAATCTATTTTAGGAAAATCTGGATAATCTTTTGGATCCTGAATTGGTATAAGAGCAGTGCTTCCATTTGAGTTGATCTTCATCTTTCCTTCTTCTATAACAATATCTAATGTTTCTGATTTTAATGAGTTAACTATGTCTTTAAACACATGTCCTGGTATAGCAGCATTTAATTCTTCTTTTGCTGAGGTAATAACTCTAGACTGAATTCCAAAATATAAATCTGTAGAACTAAGTAATAACTTTCCTTTTTCAAGTTTTAATAATACTGATGAAAGAATTGGTAATTGAGGATTGTTGGGAACAATCTTTTGAACAAATCTAAGAGCTTTTAACAAAGACTCTCTTTGAAGCTTAATTATTGTTAATTTACTATTTATAGACGGCATTATTTTTTTTTATCTTAGTTGTATTTAGGAAACTTAATAGTTTATCTTATCACGATTAATATAATTTAAGAAAAATAAGAACTATAAAATTTTATTTATTTATTTCTTTATATAAATTTATATTAATAAAAAGTAATAGTAGTAATAGGCTGTGTGTAAATGTGAATAAAAGTTATCTAATAGCCTTTAAAAATGTTAATTTTGAAGTTAATAAATGTAACTAAAATGTTAATATTTAAGTATATAAACTGTTAATACTAAAGTGGAAAAAATAAGTTGTTAACAATTATTATTTTTTCTTCACAATGTTTTCGATATGTTATTAACAAAGTTATTTACATACTTTTCCACAATTGTGAATAAATCATTGTTTATTTTGTTAAAAATCTAATTTATTTTGATATAGCAAGTAATTCTTTTCTAAGCTCTTGATAATCATTAAGAATGAGTTCGTCGTTCTTTAAAGACTCTTCAATTTTTTCTCTTGCATGCATTATTGATGTATGGTCTCTATTAGAAAACCACCTACCAATTTCAACATATGACATGTCTAAATCATTCTTTAGAATATACATAGCCATGTGTCTAGCTTCGATAATTTCTTTATTTCTTCTTTTACCCTTAATGGCTGCTTGATTAACTTGGTAATGTGAACAAACCTTTTTAATAACGTTTTGCGGTTTTAGTCTTAATTTATTATTTCTCGACTCTCCACTTTCTTTTTGTAAAATCTCATTAATTAAATCTTCACTGACATCCTTTTTTTTGAGTTCTATTTCTGATTGAATGGTAGTAATAACTCCCTCAATTCTTCTCGCACCATCAACCTTATTAGCAATTTTTTCTGCTAGGTTAATTGGTAGATTTAGGCCTCTAGCTTTTGATTTAATTAAAACAATTGCAGTTTTTAATTCTAAAGAGGGTTGCTGAATATCCACCATTAATCCGGCTTCAAAACGCGATTTAAGTCTATCCTCAAGAAGATTAATTTCGCTAGGAGATCTATCTGATGTTAACACTATTTGAGATGAAAGTTTTATTAAGGCATTAAATGTATGAAAAAACTCTTCTTGAACAGCATTTTTTCCAGCAATAAATTGAATATCATCAATCAAAAGAATTTGAGCACTACGGAATTTTTTTTTGAATCCAGAAGCTTTTTTATTTCTTATGGCATCAATAATGTCATTGGTAAATTCTTCTCCAGTGCAGTAAATTACTTTTGAACTAGGATCTCTTTTAAGCAGATAATGACCGATAGCTTGCATTAAATGTGTTTTTCCCACTCCGACTCCACCATATAAAAATAGTGGGTTGTAGGCTTGTCCTGGTCTTTTAGCAACAGCCGTAGCGGCAGCGTGTGCCATCTCGTTACTACCTGAAACAGCGAAGCTATCAAATTGATAATCTAACCTCAGTCCAGATTGCCTAATTGCAGCCGTTATTCTATCTTGAGAACTTGACTCTAAGTTACTCTGAGAAAAGAGTTCTTCAACCGTTGGAGAATCAATATCTTCTCGATCATTTTGAAAACTATTTGTTGTATTATTGAAACTTGAGAAAGAGTTAGTCGATTTTTTTACTCTTTGTTCTTGAAGAGGAAACATTTTTTTATTGTTAGCTAAAACACTGGCTGGATCAGTTACTCTAATATCTAGTTCAAGTCTCTTGTTAATAATAGACTCAATTGAAGTTTTTAACTGAGAATATAAATTTTTTTTAAGATTTGTGGCATGGAAAGCACTGGGGCTAGAAATTATGCCTCTTGCCCTTGTTTGATCAATTATCTCAATAGAAGTCAGCGGATTAAGCAAAATCCATGTATTAAATGCGGCGGGAGATATCTTGAGTTGAATCTCTTCTTTTACTTGTGACCAAATGAGCTTAACTTCGTCATTGCTAAGTTGTTGAGAAGACATATATGTAAAGCCCCCACTTTCAGGATTTATATAGTAATATTTTTTTGAGCAGAGTATGTTTAGGAGGGCAGAGAAGTTACCAGATACATAAATCAATTTAGGTAACTAGTTAGTATTTATACACACAGTTATTCACATTGAAAAGGGGCAGTTTAATGTGTTTGTTAAGAATAATTTAATCTATTGGTTCCTGATAGTCTTCAATTGAGTGATCTCCAGCTCTTTTTGGAGGCTGAGCCCTGTTTAGGTCATCAAGATTTGGAGAGTTTGGATATTTTGTTTGCCTAGTTATTGTGGACCTCTGGTTATTTTGGAGAGATTGGGGTTCGTTTTTTTGAGAATTGGTGTTAATAGCGCTTTGAACCTGTCTTTTTTTTCGCTCATCAATCTCTCTTGGGTCTGTAGTAATCACTTGATGCTCTTCTGGACTTGCCACAACCCTTAAAGCGACATGATTTTGTCCTGCAAAAAACACCCCCTCACCAACGTCTGCAGATACTAAAAGCTGTCTTTCTCCTTCTGATAGATAAAAGGCTTCAGATAAAACTGGGATTGACGCGCTAGACTGTTTCATCAAAAACTTGATCGAAGCATTTGAAACGATGGCTTTTCCAAAATCATTATTTAAGAAATCCTCAACATCTTGAGTAATGGTGGTAATACCCAAATAATATTTTCTTGCTCTTTTTGCCATTGAATAAATAAATCTTCCGCTGTCTGGGTGCTGTAAAAAATACCAGGCCTCATCAATAATAAGCAATCGTTTTTTAAAATCTTTTTTCACTCTTGTCCAGATGTAATCAAGAATTACATACATCGCTATCGGACGTAGCTCATCTTCCATTTCTTTAACACTAAAAACAGTGAACTCATTTTTAATATTTACGTTAGAGGGTTGGTCAAAGATTCCCCTGAATGATCCAGTAATAAATTTCTCAAGCCTAGCAGCAATATCATCGGCCTCTTCGCTTTCCATACCAATAATTGTTTTGTATAAATCTTCCATTAGTGGAGGGGAATTCTTTTGAGTAGCTGGATCAGGAGTAATACCTTTAGCTTTATAGGTAGCAATAAGGGCTCTATCGAGCAAGGCATCTTGCTCAGCATTCATTTCTCCAAGCATTACTTTTAACAGTCCATGAAGAGAGAGGATTTTTTGTCCCAATTCATTTTGTCCCTCTTCATAAACTTGAGAGAGATCAAAGGGGTTTATTTTTGCCTGGGATCCAAAAGTAAAGTTTATGTATTCACCCCCAACCATTGCACAAAGATCTTCATATTCTTGCTCTGGATCAAGAACAATAATCTCTGTGTCAAACATTAGTTGTCTTAATATTTCTAGCTTCACAGTATACGATTTTCCGGCACCAGATTTAGCCAAGATGAGCATGTTGTAACTTTCCATTCTAAACCTGTCAAATACAACCAGCGACTCATTGTGTTCATTAATGCCATATAAAATGCCACTATCCATGGTTAACTCAGATGAGGTAAATGGAAAAGTAGTTGCTAAGGAAGTGGTATCCATGTTGCGAGTAACTTGAAGATGATCTACTCCCATCGGCAGAGTGGTCTTAAAGCCCTCATCCATTTGCAAAGTAGCTTTTTTTGAAACGATTAATAACGCTCCAAGAGTTGATTGAATAGATTTTGTGATTCGATCAAGTTCTTTAACAGAATCAGCCTTAATGGTGACATAAAGTCCGAATTGATAAAATCTCTCAGATCCTGCTGCTAATTGTTCTCTTATTACTCTTGCATCGTTGAGCTTGATTTCAGTATTGATGTTGCTAATTTTTCCTGATCTAACATCAGATTGAATCTCGGCTTCCATTTCAGTTATTTTTCTTTTGAGGTTGTCCAAGATTTCTGAACTGTCCATTGGAAAAATGAACATCGAAATATTTGTCTGTGTCGGAAAGTTTATAAGAGGTGAGAGCCAGTTTGCTGGAACGGAACGGGGGTACCCCGCCACAAAAAGAGTTCTTGAGTAAGTTGAGTTAATCTTTTGATAGGTAAAATCTACCTCGATTGCTTCTGGGGCAATAATATCTTGAATAGTAACTAAGCCTCTGGAAAATTCCTCAACCTGTTTGAGTTCCATCTCCTTTAACCCCTCGTCATTTAAAGGTTCTGTTTTTTTATTTAGAAAGGGTAGATTTATAAAAGACATTTTTTATACTAATACATTTATTTTTTAAATTTCTGCTATGGGAGGCAGAGTGTTTGCTTCATCTTGATTGTTGGTTTGTGTTTGCTGGGTAACAGCCTGTGGCTGTTGAGGCTCAACTGGTTCTACTATGACTTGATCAGGAGCTGTTTCAACAAGGGCTTCATTCGGAGTAGTTAAGTCAGTTTGTTGATCTAAAGTTGGCTGAGCTGGAGTTGTTGGAACCGGAATTGACGGAGCCGTAATCTCTTGAGTAACTGGTTGAGTTGCTGGTATAACTTCAGCTTGAGTTGAATCGTTAATCTGAGTTAATTGAATAGTTGGAACGGGTTCAATGGTTGGTTGATTTTCTGTATTAATAACTACTGGTTCTGCTCCTCCCACTTCTTGTAATGCTTGATTAATTGTCTTTTGAAGTTCATCCTCTTGAGCAATTGATTGAGTGGGTGCGTCTGGTTGGACAACTATTTCTTGTTGAGTTGAGTCTAAATCATCGGGAGGAGGCGTCTGAGTAGTCTCAATGGGTGGGGTAGCCACTTCTTGAGCTTCTATTGATTGAACGCTTGATTCAGTTGTGATTGTTTGTGATTCTTGAGCTGGTTGAATAGGCGCACTTTGAACAGGAGTAGAAAAATCATCAAGATTTTCTCTAAAATCTGATTGAGGTGCAACGGGGCTAGGTTGAGCTATGGCTTGAACCGTGGGTTGTTCAGGGATATTAGCTGGAGGCATTGTCTGAGTAGGTATAGCCACCTCTTGAGAAGTTATTGTTGGTGTTTGAGTAATTGAGGAAGTGGTTGGCGCGCTATTTTCAATAGCCTGAATTTCTAGTGTGGACTGTTGATCCTGAAATTGATTATTCACTTCGCCAGTTTGAGCAACTTGATCGGGAACAAAAACTTCTTCTTGAACATGAGCTTCCCCTGTGGTGTTAGTTGGCTCTGATAAGTCTGTTGACTGTTGAATAGAAGGTTGATTTTGTTGAGGATCTTGTTGCATAGGCTGTTGTAATGAGGGAGATTCTCCCAGTTGATTAATAAAATTGGCTCTGACTAAAGGAGTGGTGTATTGATTTGTATCAGTTAACTCTTGCCCCTCACTAGCCTCAGGGTTATAGCTTGTATAAAAAATTCTAATAATCTCTTGAGTAGTAAGTTGGCGAGAGTGAAGGCCAATTCTAGCAAACTGATTGATCAAATGATCTCTTTTTGGAGATAAAACAGCCTCAGCTTTTTCAAGAATAATAGACTTCTCAAAATTTGAAATATCAAAGGAGTTTTTTCCTGGAACAAAACTATCTGCTGAAATAAGCCCTAGTTCAGTTGGGCTAGCTGGAACGGTTACATAAAATTTTTTATCAAGAACGTTTCGTTCCTTAATTACATCTGAAACAAACTGTCTGTAGCGAGCAATTCTTTCTCTTTTTGAATCACTGCTTGCACTTTCTTCTTGTTGTTTTAGTAAGTTGAGATAATCAGTGACATCTTTGGTTTGAGACTGAACAATAATTTGAATTGGATAATTAAGAGAGTTAAGCAAAGCGGCATAGGTATAAATAACTGCATCTTGTTCTGCCTCCGCTAAAAGACCGAAATTCATAGCTCCTACGGAAAGAGTTATACTAACAACACCATTTTTTAGAATAGTAAAATTATTAGTAATATCATATATATCGAGAAAATTTTGAGCAGTAGATTGAGATTGTGGCTTGGGCAGCATGGTTTATATAGTATAAAACAGAATTTGATAAAAAATAAATGACATATTAAGTTGCTTTTTTATATCAAGCTGACCAATTATTAACACCTTAATTAATTAGCTCTTATTTCAATTGGATCTAGTTTTTCACCACTTAAATTAATCCTAATTGGATTAAATGAGTGATTTGGACTATTTACATGCAACTCGTATTCACCGCTTTTCAAATGTCCGGAAATTAAAAACTGTCCTAACGAGTTGCTGTTTGTTGCAGTGATTGTGCTTCCTTCACTACTTTTTATTTCAATAAGAGCATTTTCGATTAATTCATCTGAGCTTGATAATACTATGCCCCCAACTTGATTAAGCTGGGTTCCAGAAAGAGGAAATGGAGCATCTATTTTTGGTGGTGGTGGCAAGACTACGGGCTTATGATCTTTTTTTTGTGTTGTTGGTAAATCATTTGTATTTTTGTCATCATCGCGACCACCATCTTTTTTTTCATAACCTTCTTCAACAACTGTGTTGGGCTGGGTTGATTGAGCTGAAAAAATAGTTGTCGAATTGTTTTCCAATATTTTTTGACCATTATTAATTTTTTTTATTTTTCTTACTCTTACTTTTAAATTTGGCTTTTTGTTGTTTTGATCCTTTTCTATGTTTGATGCAGTTGTAATTTGAACATCCTGATATGAGCTTAATAACTTCGAAACTCTATCTTGTTCAGCAACATCAAAATCATCTTCTTCTTGAGGGGCTTGATGAATTGATTGTAAATACTGATATACTCTTTTTTTTCTAGTTGGAGTAAGATCGAGACTAGACTCAAAATAATCATTGCTAGTTTGTGGTATGTGTGTGAAGGCATCTGGTATTTTTGGTTCTTTTTTCCAGTAAAACTTTGTTGGTTGAAACATAACTTTAAAAAAAGTCATGATCCAGTGATCCAGGGGTCTTTCCTCAAAAGGTACGAACGCTGCCAACACCCCAGTACCCGCGAACAACACTATTGCCGGCCAACGAATTATTCCGGGTAATCCAGATTTAAAGAAAACTAAAGCAATAATTGAACCAACCAAGATTTCCGCAAACTGCTTCAGGGTCATGCTTCCCACAAGGTGAAAACGATAACCAGTGATGTCTTGAGGTATTGGGTGTTCACGCATATGATTAGTTGGGCTTAATCAACATATAGTAATGCTATCATGAAATAGGCTTACCACACAAACTCAAGATCGGGCGCTCCAATTTCTTTAAGTTGGAACTTTATTTCGGGAAGAATGTTTTCGACCGTTAAATCTGATCCTACTGGCTTGCTAAAAGAAACAATATAATTATTAGTACTCTGTAGATAATTAACCTCATAGTTGTCACCTTTTAAGGGGAGTTTTTCTCTCCATGGTTCGTCTTGAAACACTTTTTCAATTTCTTGAGCAAACTCAATATCTTTTTCAATTTGAATGCCTGCCTTGCTAGTATCATTTAATAATTCATACGGCATAGTTTCGAAGGAAATAATGTTTGAAAAATTATGACACTCTATAAAAATTTGATATGGTTGAGAGTACTGAAATCTAGACTTTGGAGAAATAATTAGATTGTTGTTTTCGTAATTTAGTTCTACACTCACAAATGGTTTTGTTTTGACATTACAACTGTCAAAAAAACTTTGAGATATAACCTTATTTAATTCTAGAGTGACTCCTTGATATATGTCAAACTGTTGATATAAGTCTGGTTGAACAGACACAATTACAACCTGATTAATTTGAGATATTATTTTAATGGCTGAAAAAACTACCACAAAAATTATAAAAATCACCAATATTATTTTTAAAAGTTTATTCATAATAATCTTCCAAAACCATTGATGAAAATGGTACCCATTGGTTCAATCTCTCCAGTAATTGAGTTTACTGCATAGGTAACTCGAATGGCATAATTATTTGAGTCACAGGTTGTGATTGAGGTGCTTGAAATATTAATAACAATGGCTACGTGAGCATCTAGATCATAGTTTGAAACACTGCCTTTTTGCATAAAAGCCACATCCCCAATCTTTGCATCTTGAATTCTCGGTCTTGTTCCTTTTAGCTGACTATCGTTAACAGAAGTGTTTGATCCGTCATCTACTTCTAAATAAACTCCAACATAGTCTTGCTGGGTTCTAAAGTATTTTCTCATGCCAGTTACACCAGTGTTATGAGGAATTGGTGTGCCAGCATTTTGAAAAGCATGAATAACATTCCACGTACACCAGTACATAGTAGCAGGATTCCTTGAGTCTGTTTTTGGACAGAGGGCATTTTCAACCACACAGGGTGGTTCCGGATTTGTTGGAGACTTTGCTTTCCATTCATCAAAATCAAACAAATTTCTGTATAGGGGATGGAAATTATAGTATCCCCACCAACCTCTCTTTAGGCCATTCAGGCCCTCTAGGTTTTCAAGTGCTTTTTGGGCTATATATTCTCCACCACCATTTACACTATGGTAAGAAAAGGCAAAAATCTTTTCTCCTTCAAGATCTCCCTCAACCTCTACCTTGTTAACAATTGGTGTTTTTCCATCTGACTTAATTAACACAGAGTCGTTAACCGTTTTAGCTCGATAATTAATCTCAATTGTTTCGTTATTTTTTAGATTTGGCAGAGAACAGCTAATAGTAAAATCATCAATATCACAATTGACTCCTGGAGAAGTATTCTCAATTACTATTGATGACTGTTGAATTAGCTGTTTATCAAGCTGATCTACTAAAGATAAATTTACAATTTCCTGCCCAGTATTAATTGATGCCTTAATTACAATTGAATAGGAAATTTCTGTGTTTGCAGTAACACCGGTCGATGGATCCGATGTTTTTTGTACAACCAGCCTTTTTTCCTCCATAAAACCAGGAATGTTAATAGGAGATCGGTGATACTCAATCATCATTGCTGATTGGTTTTGAAATGTTGATAAAAGAGCTACTGTGGTTGTGAATCCAACATATCCGCCAAAAACAATCCAGTTTGTAGCTGCAGCAGAAGACAGTCCAGTTGTTGCTGATGCTGTGGCGGCGTTTGCAGCGGTTCCTTTTCCAAGCAGTGATTTTCCAAGTGAGCCGGCTTTTCCGGCCAGCAAGCCTGTTTGGTTGAGAGCGGTTCTGCCCAAACCAGACAATGTTGAGCCAATATTGCCTGCTCCAGTTAGGGCGGCGTTGTTGGCGGCAGAAGACCCCAGTAGCTTGCCTCCGACTCCTCCAGACAACAGTCCGGTGAGTCCTCCTCCCGCCAATCCAGCCAGAGCTCCTCCTCCTCCAGCCAACAAACCCCCAAGCCCACCCATAAGAGTTGCCCCTCCGATACCACCGAGTACAGACATAATTTTCATGAAGCCGGCAATGGCTGCTAAAGCAGCCGCTCCAGCTGCCATGGCTGCGATTTTAAGTGCTTTGTAAAGCTCTTTAATTTGTCTAAGTCCTTGCTCAACAATTAATTTATTAATAATGTCTCTAAATGGTTTTGGAATTGTTGCCCAAGTACCTCCAGTTGCGTAGGTTAGAGCGGCATCCACTCCAAGAGAGGCAACTTGTTTGAGCATTTCTTCTTGTTGTCCTTGAATGGCACCTCCCAACTCATTGGCTAGAGCCATTCTTTCTAAAAAGGCTTCTTCTTGGAATGCTTCTGGAAAATACTCAAAACTTGGGAAGCTAAAGCCTTCGTCGACAAAATCGCCATCTTGATGGAACATTTCAGGAGAAATAATTTCTCCTGAAACAAAAAATCTTTCTGCTTGAAGAATTGCTTGAAGCTGAATAAATTGATTTTGAGCCTGGATAGAATGAAGTATTGCTTCATTAGCAATCTGTCTTTGAAATATCTCAGCCAACATTTGTTCTTGTTGTACTGTATTTTCGATCTCAAAAAAAAGAAAATAATCAATTTCTATTTGTTTTTCTTGGAAAATTAAGTCTAATTCATCTAGAGTTTGGGGCTGCTGATCTTCGACTAAAGCACCAATTTCTTTTAAATATCTTACTCTTTGAGTAACACTTGAGCTTTCCCAAAAAGCAATTTGAACAGTTTTTTTTATTTCATCAAACTCCTCTTTTTTGTTCCCAGTAAAACTACCTTCTTCCGTTTCTCCTAACAAAACTCCAACAACTTCATTTGTTGACAGTTGTTTTTCTGGGCTTAAATATTTTTGTTTAACTACGCCAGATTTGTGAATGACATCTTTCACCCGCTCTTCATCAAGTAGAATTTGTTGAGATTCTTGTTCAGCAACCCTTTTTAGAGCTTCATTTCTTTTGTTTAGATCTGCTCGATATACTATCCAGTATTGTCTAATCAGCTCAAGGATTTCTTCTTTTCTTTGATCAAAAACATCGTTGGGAATAATATCTCCAAGAAAAGCCTTTATTTTGTTTCTGTCTAAATAATTAACAAAATGCGGAGAGAGTAGGGGATTTGAAATGATTAAGCTTGCTATAGTTTTTTCCAGGTTAATCATTGCTAACATAGTAGTGGCTTGGTCAACATTGGGTCCAAGCAACTCGGCCAATCTAATAGCAAACTGCTGTTGAACAGCTTCTGGATTAACTGACTGAAGAGCCACAAGATTCAAAGTATTTGTGATATCTGCCAAGTCTGTTGGCTGACTTTCTAAAAGCCATTCTTTTTCAGCTATTTTCTCGAGATTTTCTGCAGCTTTTTCATGAGTAGTGTTTTGTATCTGTTCTGCAAGTTGCGTTTGAACCTCGGGCGCGTCTTTAAGCTTTGCATAGCTTGAGTCAATCGCCGTTTGAACCAACACCCTAAGAGGTGGATACTGTAGAGCAAATTGATGGGACTTTCGTAACAAACTTAGCCTAATCTTTGAAGCTCCAGGTTTATTATTAATTAATATATCCAGCTCTTCGGCACTCAGGGAGGAAACTATGCTTTCAATTTGTAAAGACAGGTGTCTAATTAAGGCATCTCTGATATTTTCATCTAGATCATCGAGTGAGATCAGTGAGTTGCCATCCTCGTCTAGCGCATAAGCACTAATTAAACTGGGGACAATTTGTTGAGAGAGAGATCTGCTAAGTTGAGAAATTGTTGATTGGGCTTGTTTGGAATCAATTTCTTTAGGAGGGACAGAATCAAGTTCTTGAGCAGTTTTTCTTTGTGACTTACCGTCGCGAAAGCTAACTATGGCTCCTGAAGGAAGCTTGTCATGATCTTTTTCTTTTAACGCTGAATAGTCTGGAAGCAGATTTGGATCGTCAGTCTCTTCTAGTTGTTCGGCATATTCTTCATCAAATAAGCCTCTTAGTTGTTTGTGATACTCAAAACAAGATTCTACAACTTGAGAAAGTTCAACAAATCCATCATCTTTTTGTTCTTGTAAAAACTTTAGCTCTTGTTCAATTGATATTGTTTCATCGGTTCCCCACTCTCTAAGTTTTGTTTGAGCAATTTTAATTTGATTAGAAAAAATCTTTTCAATCTCTTCGATAGTGGGAAGTAGTTCAGTCCTCCTTTGGCCCTCAATTCGCCTAAGAGACTCTTCTTTGGTAAATAATGCACCCTCTGCAACAATCTTTAAAATGTCTGAAGGAAATAGATGACTTGAGCTTAGCTCGGTGCTGGTAGAATATATCTCAACTATTTTGTCTTCTGTGAATACTGTGGTAAGTCTTGTATTATCAACCTCGGTTACTCCCGGAAGATTAATCACAAGGGGTTTTTTTTCTAAAGAGTCTATTTGAAGACTAAACAGTTCAAACAATATTTGAGATACCTCTTCAATTTTTAGATCTCTGCGAATTGATTTTATTTTGCGTCTTTGAGCGGGGTGCTGAGTGTTACCCACATCATTAGAGAAAATTGTTTTTTTCATTCGAGCATCGTTACTCATAAGGATTATTATAGCGGAAAATCTGTTTTTAAGGTTTATCTTTTGCCTCAATAAAAACTCTAGTACGAAATTAAGAAGTTTTGGTTTATAATTTGAGCAGTTAAATAAAAAAAACAAATGTCACAAAAAGAGTTAGGCACAAGACTACAAGGGTTACGTGAAAAAGTAGCTGGAAGCGCAGTTGTGCATCATTCAAGAGGAATGACTATTGAAGGTTATCCTGGAGAACCGCCCCACACAAAAGAGCTGTTAAGAGAAACACTTAGTCTTCCCTCGGATTGGGTTAGAAGAGTTGATTTAATAGCTTTACCAAGTGCTCCGATAGGAGATATGGAAGCCTTTGGTATTGCTGATTCTGGCAGAGACTTGTTTTTTCCAGCCATTCTTCAAGCCAAGTTGGTGGCTACTACTGCCGAGGTTCAAGACTCAATTTCTCAAAGGCCATTAAATAAACCTAAGCTAGGAGAGCTTAGAGAGTATTCTAACAAACTCCAAGAATTAAGAGCCAGAATGCTTTTGTTGCAGGAAAGTTTTAGTGATCATCATGGACTAAATCTAGCTGATGAGCTAACAGCACTTTTAAGGGTAATGGTTTTTAGTTTAAATCATCCTGGCGCTGATCTTAATACATATGACGATAGTTTAAATGAACTTACTGATGAAAGCTTAAATAAAGGGATTGAAAAATTGTTTGAAAATGATGCAAACAATTTCTTTTCAATATTTGATAAATTGATTGGTTATTTATCTACACTTCGAGCCTCTCAAACTCGCAATCGTGAACAAGAATTAAGAGAAGAAAGAGCTCAATATTGGGTAAGTGGAGAAGCTGTACTAAGTGATGTTGTTGGCAGGCTTAATGGGGTCAGCGTAGAAAATCTTCAAAAGGCTTTTAAGGCAGCGTTAGTGCTTTCAACCAATAGCTTCTATGCGCGCGCTGAAATAGATTCTTTAACTACGAGCATTGAAGAAGAGATAGCGTGGACTCAGCTTGAAATTGAGAGAGCTGAGGTCAAAGAGCAACAAATGCAACAACTTTTAGAGGTTAGAGATGCCCCAATTAGAGAATTAGAGGCCTTATTTTTGCGTATAGCCGACAATCTGGGTATTCGAGGAAGATATCCAACTGCGAGTGAGTTTGGGCAGTGGGCAATACACTCAATGTTTGAGTGGTGTGAAAATTATACAAGAGATCAGGCTGGCTACGGAGATATCACTTTTCAGGTAGGCGATGATCAAATTAACGTTATCACTCTGTATAGAATGTTGGAAAAAGAGGTTCCAAAGGATAGCCATCTAAAAAAGTATATGGAACCTTATATCACGATGATTTATCCCTATTTTTCTGCGCGAATAGGGGCAAGAAAAATGAAAAAGTTGGTGATGCAGAATTATGCAAGTCTTAAAGATCTTTATGCTGAAGCTGAAAAAGTATTAAGGGTTACTGAGGACTCAAACTTCAGTGATGTTTATGTTGGTTCTCAATTAATAGAAGATTCTTGGCAGAGAGAAGGGTTTACTCCTTTTGCTGAAAGATTTAGGACGGCTGCAGTAATTTATGACAAACTAGCAACCATCTATGAAATAGCAAACCAAAAAGATGATTTTTTTAAAAAAAGATATGTAGAAAAAGGGTATGTGAGAGAAGCAGCTGCTTTTTATGGAACTAGGCTAGCAGAAAATGACCCAAGAATTCCAGATTTTTCTAGAGCAATACTACTGACTGAGCAGGACGATCTGGGCTTTCTAACAGTAAATGAGGCCTTATTTTTAATAAGAAATGTTGGGGCGTTAATGCCAAGAGAAATGATTACAGCTGATCAGGAGCTTCAAACAATAACTTCATTACGCCTTTTTTCTGCTCTTGGCCCAATAAGAAGCGACAAGTTTAAAGGACAAAAAGAACTAATGTTGGGGGCTGTTATTACTGACTCTCTTCGGGTAGAGGTGAAAAATCAAAAGATTCAATACCTCTGGGAAGGGGTAGCTATCAATGAGTGGAATGGAACCAATTCTGATTCAAGTGCTAGATTTTTAGTTCATTACAACAATCGATGGATAGTTGTGGGGCTTGCGGAAGCCAATCGGCTAAGAATAAGACCTCAAGATAGACACGATCTTTACTCTCTTTTAGAAGAGATGAGATTTCACGGTGGTTTAGCCGAAAGCATTGTTTCTGATGTTTCTTGGATTACAATGGCTAGAGCAAGAGCTGATGTTCATACTAAGGGCTTCATGAGTCAGCAGGTAAGGTTTACAGATTTCTATAGACACGTTACAAGATATATGGGCTCAATGTATCCTGAGGAAAGCTACCCATTTGCAAAAATCTTTCCTCACATACTTGGTACAACTTTAGAAATGATTCAAATTACTGGGAGACCGAACTCAGGATCTCCAATTTCAACTGAATCATTGTTAGAAGTATATGTAGATGAAGATTATGATTTAGCAGACCCAGAAAGTAGGGCTCTTTGGTATCAACACACAAATCTTTCAATTAATGAAGATAGAGCTGATCAAATTAAGAGAGCTCTTGCAATATATCAGTTAATTGAGAACTATTCTGAGCGATTAAATTTTGGATTAAGACAGGCATATTTGAACAATGCTGATGTGGGTAAATTAAGAGAAGGGTTGAGGCAGTTATACAAAGATCTTAAATATTTTGAAGAGATGTTCTCAGTCAGTGGAGTATTTAGAGCATTAATTAAAAATGGAGAAGATCCGAGAGAAATGGGGGTTTTTAAGGGGGCAAACCTTGGAGAAGCAATGGCAATATATGAACGAGGTGACGAGGATGGCTCAAGAAAAACAATAATTCATTATTTGCAAGTAGAAATGATTTTAGTATTCTTTTCAGAATTTGCAAAAAAACTTTATGATGAAGAGGCTGGAAAGAGAACGGAATTATTAGATGATGTGTCTCAAGATTCTCACATGGAGGCGCTTATAGAGTCGTTTGTAGAAATTTTGTTCTCTAGCGCATCAGCCATTAATCCTGTTGTTGATAAGATGCAAAATCAACCAGATAAAGCTAGCTCTTACTTTGAGTGGATGCTTCCTGGAGATAAAGAAGAGCTTAAATCTTTATTAAGAAGAAGATATTCTGATGCTAGATCCGCTTCTTATAAACAACTTACAAGTTCAAGGTCAGATAGAAAAATTATAGATCCTGAGACAAGGAAAGAGAAAGTTGTTCCAAAGGCCAAAACATCATTTGAGCTTAGAGTTAAAACATAATTTTTTAAAGGATTGGCTGCTAGTTGGAATTTAAGGGGAAGGAAAATTGCTCAGATTAAGCTCTCTCAAATGAGTCTTTTCCTCCACCTGAGCCAGACGGTGTTCCTTCAAAAGCTTCTTTTGTTTTGTTGTCCATACTTTTTTGCTTAGCGCTTTCTCTGTGCTTATTCTTTTCTTCTTCAGTTACTTTCGAGTTAACTGGCAAGCCTCTCTTTATTCTTTCATTTCTTAAGTGATAAGAAGCCTTGCTTAAGAAAGGAGCTACTTTACTTCTAATGCCAGTGCCAGTGCCCCACTTCATGCTGGTTCTTTCCATAAGATCTTCTATTGGACTCATAAAGTCAACTCCAGTATATTGAAGGTTTTCAGCAAGTTCTCCAACTTGATTAACTCCTCTAGCAACCTTACCCGCAATATTAGCCGGACCTTTAATAGGTCCGCCAAAAAAGCTAAGCCCAGCTCCAGCTAAGGCTCCATATCCAGCTCCTTGCTTTCTGTCAAATTTATCAGTGAAGTTACTGAGAATGGCTCCTCCGGCTGCACCTACTCCAGCCCCAACACCAGCCCCAACACCAGCTTTAGCTATGCCCATGGCAGGCTTGCCGATATACTTATTGGCTGTGTCTGCTCCTTGTTTAAATCTTCCCCAGGCGGCTCCAGCTAATTCTCCCATAACTCCCTCTTTAGCTCCGAGTGCATCCTTGGCTTTTTTAACAATTTCTGGAGTAGTAAGCAACATGCCAATTCCAACTAATCCAGCTAGAGCGTTTCCTCCTGTGGCACTAACTCCGCCACTAATAGTTGGTCCAAGTAAGAAAGGAGGAGCAAAGCCACCAGCTGTAATTCCATGAGCATTAATTGCTTCAGAAACCACCAAAATAAGCAAAACAACGGGGAAAGCTGCTAGATTTCCAACCAAGTTTTTTATCCAAGAACCGAATGAGTTTTGTCCTGGAATAGCACCCATCATCAAGATGATTGGAGAAAAAGTTATTAATAAAATAACACTAACATAGCTTTTTAGTAACTCAATAAACAACTTCACAACGCCATAAAGCAAAGCAACAGCCATGATAAAGCCAACGGTTAATCCTCCAAGCCCTGAAATAATGTTGTCACCACTTACTTGAGCGATAATAGAATTTATAGCTTCATTTGTTTGTGTAAACCCACCAGTGACATATTGAGTTCCAAGCGAAAAGATGTTGCTAGACATGATGTTGGTGCTATTAGTAAACACTCCAGCAATAAAAGACATTGCTAGGTACATTATGTCAATCAAGAATCCGCCAATGGCATAAGAAAAAGTTACAAAGATAAGAGCAACAATAATGTTTGGAATGGCTTGTTGAACGGTAACGACTGTTTGTCCGTTAATTTTGTGCCTGAACATAATTAATATTCCAATAACTAAAAACATTAGAACAAAAAGATAGTAGGCTAAATTGCGGAAAGTTGTCCAAATGCCCATAATTGGATCGAGTGAAGAGGCACCAATTCCTTGAGCTTGAGCTACGGGTATTTTGGCCGAGTTTAACAAGTAGGCAACATATCTTTGACTTGAGGCAGGTTGATAGTCATACATATTATCAACCAAACCAGCTATTGTTCTTACAGCTCCGGGACCATAAATTGCCTCAACCTCAAGTGAGTCAGATGTAGCTCCTAGTAGATTGGCGTTGCTGATCGCTTGGGCAGCGCTAATAGTATTTTGAAGTTGAGAGTCGCTATTAACGTTGCCGGCCTCTCCTTTTACTACACCTTGTTCAACCTCAATCTGTCTTTGATTAGCGGATGTGGCTGTTTGCCCTAGAGCATCTTTTACTGACCAAATATCCTGCTCTCCTTCTTGGGCCTTAATTGAGAATGGTGTTAAGAGAAGCGTAAAAAAAGAGATTGCTGAAACAACAGCAATTAATAATAAAAACTTTTTATTATTTGAAAATTTACTATTTATACTCACGATACCCATATTTTAGCTATTTTTTTAATCTTATTCAAGAGTAGGGATTGGTGGGTTTGACATAATAGTTATTTCTTGCAACTACTGCAAATTTGATTATACTAATATTTAGAAGATCAATTTATCTCATGTTTTTTGAGGTTGGATAACTTGATAATCAATAAACTAATTAACAATCACAATGATTAATCCGAATGATCTTGAGATGTGGACGAGCTATGTTAAAGAAGCCAAGCTGGTTTTGATAATTTTGCCCAACAACGCCTCCTTCGATCAACAGCTTGCAGCATCTAGCCTTGCTCTATCGCTCGAAAAGTCAGAAAAAAAATCAAGTCTACACGGAGTAAGTAAGCTTATTAATTCAAGTATTATCGGTTTGGATAAGTTAACTACAAAACTAGGATCAAATCATCTGCTTGTAAGCTTTGACTATTCTGCTTCTGCGGTTGATAAAGTTAGTTATCATCTAGATGATAAAAACAATAAGTTTTATTTGACCATTAAGCCACAAAAGGGGGAACAACCTCTCAATAAAGACTCGGTTCAGTTTGAATATGTTGGCGCTGACGCTGACTTAGTAGTTGTATTTGGAGTTCAGGAGTTAACAGAGCTAGAGCAGCTGTACGTTGGATATGAAGACTTATATCAGTCATCTAATGTTTTATGCATTAGTTCTTTAGTTCCAAATTTTCAATGCGCCCACGCCAACTTATCAAAAGTTAGCTCCTCGTGTGAGACTATCTATAGAATTCTTGTTGAATCCGGAATGCAGATTGACTCAGAGATAGCCACAAACCTACTTGCTGGAATTCAATACGAGACTGATAACTTTCTTAATTTTAAAGCTGACGCAGAGACTTTTGAGACAATTTCTGGATTATTGAAAAGTGGAGCAAGAAGAAAAACAGGTGGTTTTAGTAAGTCGGGCTCGAGTGGAGACGCTGATGCAATAAATAATCACTCGGCTCAAGAAGAATCCCTTCCTCCAACCAATGATGCTGAAAATGACGACAAGCCCACAACACAAGTTTTTTCGGGGAAAAATAGTTCAGAGGATGTTGCAGTTCAAAGACCCTCAGGATTGAGAAGATAGAATGTAGAAACCTTATTTTTTTTATTTATTCTATAAGGGATCTATAAATTGGAGGGAAGTTCTTTGGGAAGTTGGGATTATTCTTAAAAATACACGGGGCAGTGCCATCTCCAGAGTATCTACACATAAATTCTTCACAACCCATGGGTGGTTTAAAGTTTTTACCAATACATTGCACCTGATGATGAATGATAGCTTGTTCTCTAGAAATACCCTCGCTTTCCGCTTGAGCAATGGCATCAGTTATACTTCTTCCTTGATCGTCGGTGCCAAGACAACCGGTTACTGCCAAGCTACCCACTGCTCCCCAAGCAGTTTCTTCTCTTCCTAAAGCTAAAACTAAGGCAGGGTTAACACTTCTGTCTGGCTGATTGGCGCTGTAGTCTCTAATGTAGTTAATTACATAATCAAATAAATCTGGGGTGAGGAATGTTTTACTACCGCCACCCTGAGAATCAGTGAATGTCCTATTAATAAACTCATTAAGAAATTTGTCTTTATTAGCAAATGCTCTTGCGGCTATGCCGTCGTCCCAACCAAGTGTAACAATGGGACAATCAATTTCAGCGCTAGAACCTGGGGAATCTTGACCTCCGGCTCCTGCATCGCCACATCTTCCTAAAAATAAATCCTCGATTCTTTTGCATGATGCTAAGTATGAATAGGCATCGTTTAATGAGTTATCCCTAGTGATTCCTAGTTGAATCTGTTTTATTAACCAGCCGAGGGTTGCGCCTTCCATAAATAAGCCAACATTGTCATCTGATAATTTTACTCCTGCACTCTTGCAGATCTCTCTCTCAGTGGTTTCATTACCAAACTCATCTTTTTTGAAGTTACAGTCTTCGTGTGAAAAATGGTGATTAGCCTGATCATTAAAGCCCATTTGTGTTCCAAAAATTGGGAAATATCTAGCAATGTTACCAGTTGCTGCTTCGGCGTCAGCCATAACATTCTCTTTTATCATTGTTTCTTTGCTAGAATGAGTAAACAAGCTAGATAGCATATTTTCAATGTAACTTAACTCTGTGCCAAGTGGGGCAACAATATGAATTCTAACGCTTTCAGAAACTATGTCGTTGGTTTCTCCTAGGCCACCAAGAATATCTTTTGCTTGTTGCTCTTTTAGCTCAAGTCTCCATTGCCATAAAGCATTCTTAGCAGCGCCCATTCTTACATTAAAATATTCTTCAGAAAAATATCTTTGAGGATCATCTGTGTCTTCTCCAGTTGCGTTTTGAATGGCCGCACTACCTATTACTTTAACGTTTTCAACATATCCATGGGGAGCGGGGTTATCTTTTCCAGTAAATATTTCATCGGGGTTGCTACTGGCAAAGAAAGTTTCTCCTTCGCAAGTTTGCTTGCTTCCATTAATCATGTGTACTAAAGCTTTTCTCAACTCGGTTCCAACTCCATGAGCTCCTTCACAAACTGCCATACCTTGACAATCTACAACAAGTCCTTGTCTTCGTTCTTCGCAATCAACCCCACTTTCGCAGTCCCAAACTTCTTTTTTAACCTGCAAAATATCTGTTAAGAACTGCTCTCTTGGCTTTATATCTAAAGCTTCTAGTTTATTTTCTTGATCCACAATTTTGCCTAGCGTGTTGGCAGTAAGTGAAGCCGAGTTTTTTAAAAATGGTAATGACTCTATCTCATTGGTAGCTACAGTGGGAATCTTGATAGCTACAAAGCTAGGAATTCTTTTCATGTAATTATCAACTTGTCTATTATCAAGACATTCATTTTGAAGGTAAGTTTGCTGATGATTGCTTAAAAACCAAAACGCATCCTCTTCTCGATTATTCATGTAACACCAGTCGTCTACGTCTTGCAAGGGTGATAAAACTATGAAAGCATATCGATACACATATTCAAGATCTATCGACATTTTAAAAACCGCATCTTGAATATCTGTAAACTCAGAGCGATCAATTGTATATCTTGAATCATAAGAATTCATTAGCTCCGCACAGCCAACTCCGCTATTATTAGCCATCCAAGACTCTATTGCTGTCAGCAAGCTTTTTTCCTCATTTGATTCCTGAAGATCGGTACTATATAAATAGTATTTTGATTTGGGAATTTTAAAATGAAGCGAACACAGTTCTGGATTCTCAAGTCTTTCGCAAAGATTTTTAGCAGCTCTTAAGTTATCGAGCTTAATAGCACATTGTTGGGCAGGTTTAAGTAAATTATTAATCACTCCAGTGTGCAAAGCTCCGTCTCCTGCATCTACAGAACTAACGGTATCTGGGTCTAGGGTTCCAAAAAAAGCTTCGTATGAGGCTGTTTTTCCAGGAGATTTTTCATCTAAATCTCGATACATTGGAATTGTCGCTCTGCGCAAATCCAACACATAATCTGATTGACTCTCAAGCGCAAGTACCTGATTACCGAATCTATTAAACGAAGGCCACTCGACTCCCTCTGAAAAATATTTTTCGATGTCGCCAATGGCTGTAGCACTAATTGTTAGCTCAGGACTGGCACATTTAACTTCATAACCCTGATCAACCACCATGTTCCAAAGTAATTTACCAACCAAATCATCTTTGTTGTCTCCAGCATATTTTTCAGGTTCTAAAATTAGGGGAATAGTAATGTAATCATTTGGTCCAGGTTTTTTGTCCTCTTCATTTTTGGGTTGAGCGCCAACTCCTCCGCAGCCACCTCCTCCTGGAGGAGCAATTGCTGGTAACATGCTTATAGTTGATGGAATTGAGCCCCCGCATTGAGGCTGAGAGAAAAAAGCATCATAGCTTTTTTTTGGAATTTGACTAGCTGTAGTCAGACCAAAGGGCACAACCATCGCATCACTCCAAGCAAACCAAAAAATTTTATCTGCTCCAACTCCGCTTGAATACACTCTTCGTAAATATTCAGCCTGAAGACTGTCGTCCGAAGAACTAAAGCCTATTTCTGTAATCCAAACTGGCTTGCCTCCCCCTGCTTGTTTGTATTGAGATACAGCAGTACTCATCTCACCGGATGTCCAATCTCCCCAAAATCCGTTCACTTTTTTTCCATACGGGTGAAGTCCGATATAGCCGTATTGATTTGAGGGAATTTGTGAATTAGTTAAATAACCAGGATCTCCAGAAGCAAAACCTCCTAACACAATTTTATTTGCTGGAATGTATTTTGCTATCTCCGCAGTAATATTTCTAAACTCTTCTGGCTCAAGACAATATTGAGCGCAGTGATCTGGCTCATTCCAAACTTGATAAGCATCAATTACTCCGTCAAGTTCTTGATAAATATACTCAACTCTCTCTCCAAACTTTTCAATATTAGTAGCAGCTCCAGGGTAGGTGAGATAGTCAAGAATGACCAGTGTTTTAATGCCTGCATTTTTGTAGGTTGATAGAACATTTCTAAAAATATCTA
The DNA here is from genome assembly GCA_964437755.1 of uncultured Pseudomonadales bacterium. GTDB lineage: Bacteria > Patescibacteriota > Microgenomatia > UBA1400 > PJMF01 > DAOLOF01. The sequence continues at coordinate 92,343 of CAYTIA010000003.1, forward strand.
TTGATTCTGTTGGAGGAAAACTTTCTGTACAGTCTTTGTATTCTATTCTTACCCAATCTACTCCTTTAAGACTTGCGGGACTTGGGTGTCCACCTGGGTTGGCTGGATCAATGTTAAGCCCACATTCTTGAGCAAGAATTGTTTTGGGATTGAAAAAAAATAGTACTCCCAATGTAAGGAAAACAATAGTCGAAAAAGCTAGGCGACTTATTTTATTTAAGTTCATCTTTCTGAGTATTATCCCAAAATTTGTACTCCTGTGATGTATTCCACGATTTGTACAATCCAGTACGAAGCAAATAGTAAAATAAAACCCAAAATGGCTGCCGTGATTCTTTCTTTTCCAGCATCCATGTTTTTTTTACTTGCTGCTCCAGTTAACATTTCAAACCCTCCCCAAACCAACATTAAGAAAAGCAACAGTCCAGCTAATGGAAAGATAAATGAAAGAGTGCGATTAATTAAACCAGATACAGACAAACTACCACTATCATTAATTAAATCTTGATTACCCTGAAAGACAATTAATGGATTCATGGACTTGAGCTTATCAACTGTCAGCGGGTCTGTTGGATTCATTTGACCTGGGGTTGGTTGTGGTAGGCCGGTTGGTTGTGGAGAAATTAGAGAAGCGCAATCTACACTTGGAACAGTAGAATCATCAACATCAGTGCAGCAATCAAGATTGTGCAAGGCTCCAAAAGGACATTCTGGATGTGGAGCAATATATGGATGTGAGCTAGGGCAGCAACGAGCTTGTGCTTCTATCTGTTTTGGATAGGAAAAAAATAGGGTCACAATAATTGACAGCAATCCAAGACGAAAAAATATTCCTGAATGTGGCTTAACGTGTGTTTTAAAATAGTTCATGGTTTTTTTATATTTGTTTATCCAAAACCAGGTATCTGTAATAAATCTAGACCGATAAATTGTAAAATTGAAACAGAAAAGATGATAAAAACTAGACCAATTAAAGCTGAGGCAATCATTTCTTTAGCCTCGCTGGTTTTTTTAGGATCCCCTTGTGAAATACTTAAAATAAATGAGCCGGCTAAGATTATCAACAAGGCTACCCCTCCCCCAATCATCAAGCCTATTTTCATTAACACCTGAATCATTCTTGTTGGATCAGTAGGAATGCAGCCAACAGCTGTCCACACCCCACCTTTAAACATACAAGATCTACAAGTTGAAACCTTGCTTGATTCTACTTGATCACAAATAGCGTAGGGCATCTGTCCAAAATGGATTCTGCCGGTGCAATTGGCAAGTTCGTCAGCTGAGCAGACTTGTTTTATAACTAAGGGAACATCCGCAATTTTTAAGCCAATATTTCTGAATGGATTAATTTGACCATCTGCTTTTGCATATACTTGCAAGCGATGATTTCCGGCCCAGTATGGAAAAACAAAAACAGCCTTGCCCTGAGCATCGGTATGAATGTTATCAATAATTTTTATTTTGTTGATGGCGATGCCAACAGTTCCTCTGAGAGGATCTCCTATGCTATATCCACCCCATGAGGTAATATCTCTTCTTGCAGTAACAATCACCTCCATAGTTAGGGGTTTGGTTGAGCCCGAATCCTCAATACACTGGTCATAATAGCAAACTGTTCCGTCTGAATGGTGTTGATAAAGATAATATTTGCCTTCCCAGTTAGCGCTAATATAAGCTCGAGTATCTTTTGGAAACGACAATCCCAAAATAACAAAAAAACTAATTAACAGCACTTTTATCCAAGCGTTCATATTGTTTATTTTATCAGATTTTTCATTTTAATTATACCCATGAGCTTTGCTCAAGGCTAATTAAAATAGGGGTTTCAAGGGGATTGCCCCTTGATGTGACACAACAGATTATTAAATTAATGTCACAGGGGAGCAGGTTTTGATCTTGCAAAGCAAGACAAAAACCGCTGAGGGGTTTACCCCTCAGAAAAGAGTTAATCTTAAAAATTGTGGCAGATTATTATTAACGAATTATTTTAATTATACCCATGAGCTTTGCTCAAGGATAATTAAAATTGGATGATTTTCTCGACACAATAGAATTACCCCTAAACAATCATCGTTCACACAACTCTAGATATTTGCTTTGGTTTTGAGCTACAATGATTTCAAATGCAGATACGAAATGCCAAGTTAAGTTTTTTTTCTTCAAAGAAAGTGTCGGTTGTTTTAATATTGCTAATTATGTTTTTAGCTCATTTTTTGGTTCATCAAAAAATCTGGTCTATTTCAGTTTTGTTGGCTGCAGATTCTGTTGAAGAGTTACAAAAAGAGATTGATGAACTAGAAAAACTAAAAAAGATGAGTGAGGATGCTACTGGTAATCTTGAGAGCAGTGTTAAAGATTTAAGTGCAAAAATTAATCATGCTCAAGCTAGTATTACTCAAGCCCAGATTCAGGTTGAAGAGCTAGCTAAAAGTATTGCTGATAGAGAAGACTCTTTGGTTTTGCAATATGAGATACTTAATGAGAGGGTGGCTGTTCATTATAAAAGAATGAGGTCGTTTAATCCGATTATGGTAGTTTTTTCTAACAGCGATGTTTCATCTTTAACTAAAGACCTAGCTTATAACTCTAGAGTTCAATCTCAGGATACTCAGTTGATAGATGATATTGCTACAGACATTTTTCAACTAGAAGAAGATAAAAAAGCCTATGAGCAACGACAAGTTCAGCTAGCAAGCATGCAAAAACAGCTTGACGAACAGAAAAAGTTTTTTGAAAAAGAGATAGCTGGAGCAAAAGAGTATCAGCAAGAACTGGGCTCAAAGATAGCTGCTCTTTCTGCCAAACAGCAGGCAATTATTTCCAGTCGTACTGGAGCGGCTCGTACCAGTGTTGGTGATATAGCTCTGGTCGGTGACTTTAACGCCTCGATTGGTTACAAAGATAAAGCGCCGAGTAACAGTTTTGCCGTATTTAGTTTTGGAGCATACACTCATCGCAATGGTATGAGTCAATACGGAGCCAATGCCAGAGCTAAGGCAGGTCAAAGTGTTGAGGAAATTCTTAAAGCTTACTATCCAAATGCAAAAATTAAAAAGGATTACTCAGTTATGGATAAGATTACGGTTGATGGAAAGGGCACATTCGATTTTGAGGGTCGTTATTTAATGAGTATTTATGAAATGCCTCCAGGATGGCACATTAATGCCTATAAGGCTCAAGCTATTGCTGCTCGTACTTATGCTATTCGCTATACCAACAATGGAAGTAAGTCTATCTGTGCAACCGAGTCGTGTCAGGTGTTTGGAGATAGCCCAAAAGGTGGTGATTGGGAGAAGGCTGTTAACGAAACTAAACACTGGGTTTTAGTTGATGATGGCGGTAATCCAGTTTCGACTCAATACGCCTCTTTACATGGTGGTTATACCAATACTATGGGCTGGGATTTAAAAGGTGACTATAATCCGAGCAATTGGACTACTATTGCCTGGGACAATATTGGAGAAAGCCCTTGGTTTTATCGAGGTTGGTATAGATCGGGGTATACTAATAAAGGTGCAAGCTGCGGCAGGTCCCATCCTTGGCTCTCAGAAAAAGAGATGGCAGATATCTTAAATGCCTGGATTGTACGCAACGATCCAAATGGAGCTGATACGGGCAGAATAGTGCCGGTCACTATTAATGAGTGTAATATTGGTGGAGGCGGAGGTGATCCATACTCAATGGATGAACTAAGAGATTGGGCAAGTAAATCCAGCAAGGGGGCCGTGACCAGTATAAGTAGTGTCTCTTCAAGCCACAGCACCAAAGGTCAAACCACTCAAGTTAAGTTCCAAACAAACAGAGGAGAGATGTCGATGAGTGGTAGTGAGTTTAAAGAAATTTTTAATTTAAGGGCTCCTGGATACTTAAGAATTCCTCAAACAGGGTTCTCTTTCTTTAATGTCGAACACAAAAAGTAAAGAATCTAGATTGTTGTTTTCTACGTTTTTTTTAAGAATTGGTTAGTATTGTTGAATTGTCGTGGGCGGCGGCTGGTCCTGTTCCTAATTTAGAACTAGAGAGCAAGGGGTTCGAGTCCCCTGCCGTCCACGACCGATCTTTGTTTACTGATTCACATGAATAGGGTACAATATTTTGTAGTTCTAAATTAGGAATTGCCAAATCACTTCTTTTTTCTAAAGAGTGAGTCGCCATCAACCGCTCCTGTAGGGGCGGTTGATTTTTTTGACGATTATCTAAATTCCTTAAATTCCCACTAAATATTTTGCCCCCCAAGCTTTGTAGTGTGAAAAAAATGTTTTTTGATGAATTACCTCGCCACTACTGTTGGTAACGATCCAGTCAAAACTTGTCTTTATACCGGGAATAGCATTCTCGACCTGTTTTTTTTGACCGGGTGCCAGAGATGGATCGTGAATATCTTGTGAAGGAGGAGGCGAAGTATAATCCCACTGTTTGTAATTGCTAATCTCAGACTTTCGGCCGTCATTAGTACCATATATCTTTACTGTCATATAGGTACTGTTTGAATCAGCTTCTGAAATAATGAGCAAGTGTCCAGGTGTGTCGTTAATGAATCTAAGATCTACTTCACCAGAATATACTGTTGCATCAAACCCTGGCTGGTTATTGAGTTCGTAGTAACTTACTCGATAACTGTGGGGCAAGCGTTTGGTAATATTTACTCCAGCGTCGAGCATTGCCCGAAACATGGTGGTGCTTACTTGACAAACTCCTCCGCCAAACTCTAATAGAGTGCTACCGCTGCGAATAACATAAGCTTGTTTAAATCCAGTTGAGCCGTCAACTTTTCCAACCGTTTGGTTAAAAGAAAAGTTTTTACCTGGAGGTACTATTGCCAAATTCAGATAGTCACTGGCAGTTTTAACATTATGGATTCTAGATGGTATTGATCCTCGATAATAACTCTCACCAAAGCCAATTAACTCGTTAATACCCAAGTCGTTAGTTTGGGCAAGAGTAACACCTGGTTCAGCTCGGACTATCATTAAAGAGTGTTGAATTGAGTGAGTTTCAGCATTGGGGTTTTGAATAATCTGTTGAGTTGACTCAACAATCTTTTTAATCGCGTCATCTTGATCTATTTTGAGTCCAGACCGATGTGGCTGAAAGCTGGTAGCTCGAAGTGTGTTTGGATCGTATGTAAAGGTGGCATTGGTTGGTTCTTGGTTAATCTCTTGTGTCCACGCTGTTACCAAATCTTGAATCTTTTCTAGATTAATTTCATTATTTGCATCAATAAAACCAACTAAAAGTTGATCGGCGATTGTTTTATTACTATTGTTTAATAAAACTGCGGACTCTTTATCTTCAACATTAATTTCTGGAGCGAAAACAATCTCTTTTCCAACAAGTTTTATAAGATTGTTCTTATAATCTTCTAATTGTAAGTTGGATAGTTGGTGTTGGATGGTTGAGCTAACTAGGGGCAACTCAATCTGCTGCGAAACAGCGTTCGTTTTAGAGTTTGCAATCACTAGTATCTGATTTTCTAGTTGTTTGACTGATTCATCAATATTAACAACAAATCCATTTTTACCTGGATTTATTACTAGGCTGCTGGGGTTATTTGATTGCTCTAAAGTTGCGCTTGGAGGTATGCCATCGTTATTTGCCTCAAAAGCTAGTTTAGAAACAGTATCATAAATAACAACGTTATCGATAGGATGCTGAAATGGATACACCTTTTCCTTGTTAAGTAAAGAGAGAACTTGTCTAAATTGGTTGTAAAAATCACCTTTTTTGCTATTGGCGAACACTTGTTCAACGACGCTTTTGACATCAATTGGAAGAACTAGATCTTGAAGAAACATGGTTTCTGAGCGGTAAATATGATCTTGATCTTGAACAACAAACGTTATCATTGAAGAATCGAGAGTCTGAAGCTGAAGGGGAATTAATAATTGTTCAGCCTCTTTTTTTGTTAGACCCCCAACATTAACCTCTCCGATCTTAATTCCTTGGTAAAAACGGTTTTTATAATAAGCAGAAAAAATCAGAATAAAGATACATGAAGAGATCAATAAACCTAAGGCGACTCCCCAGAGCCAAAGAGTTTTTTTTGAGCTTTGTTCAAATGCTAACTTGAATTGAACCTTAAAAACGGACATAATGGTGATAATTGTAGCCTTTCTTGTTAATATAGTGTAGATCTCATTTTTAAACTATTAAACTTAATCTAAAAAACATTGCCCACCATGTCTAACGATCAATCCTTGC
>CAYTIA010000004.1:0-76550 GCA_964437755.1 uncultured Pseudomonadales bacterium
GAAATTGAAGCAAAGTTTAACAACCATGGCAACGCAGTCAAGATTGAAACTGCAATCATTGTTAGTGCACTAATCATTAATTGCCAAAGTAGTTGTCTATTTGAGATCAGAACAATTAAGCCTGACACACTCAAAAGCATTGAATAGACTAGAAAATCCCAAGTGCTAGTGCTAATTGTTATACCCAATAAAAAACCAATAAATAATGACACTATGAAAAAAGGCTGCTTATGAATTTTTTTGATTGTAAATATATTTAAAACATTTTTTAACAATCCTAAAAAGGCTTTCAAGCAATCGGTAGCTTTGGTGTCAAGTAACTCAATAAGGTTAAAATTGTACTGTCTTTTTTTATCTTTGGGCAATAATAAAAATTCATTATTATTTTGATTAAGTAAGATATCTATCCATAAATAAATATTTAGTAAAATAAATATCACTATTGGCATACTCCATACGTGAGCATGTAGATCACTTACCACAAAACTGTATGCAGGAAATTCATGAATTGTGCGTTCAATAAATCTAGTAGCATCAGGATACCAGTAACCCTTAAAGTTTTTATTTTTTAATAAATACCAAGTTGAATGCCCGTTGCCTGCCAAAACAAGTAATAATCCTCCAAAAATAGCTGCTTTAATCAACGAAGAATAATTTATATTTTTTGAGTTTATTTTAGAACGATACTCACTCAAACTATAAACTAAGTTTCCCGAAAAACTTGCCGCCTGAATCGCCACCAATCCCATTACTAATCCAAGTAACAAATTATAACTAACCTCAACCTCCACATTTAAAAAACGATGTGTCACTGACCCAAGATAATGGCCAAAAGTATAATAGTTTATCTTTTCACCAGCTAGCCACATATCTTCGGCAGGTAGAGTAGGAGAACGAAGATATCCAGCAATAAAGCCAACATCCATAAACTTTTCCAAACCCTCAACTCTTGGTTGATGACCCCTGACCACACATAAAAAAACAAAAAATAATAAAAAAAGCAGTTCTTGAATAATTATTAATTTCCATTTTTTTCTAAAAAATTCAAAAATTTGTTTCTTTGATTTTTCATAATATAAAGCTGAGTTGATCGACAAGCCCAAAAACAATAAATAGAAAAAAGCAGATTGATTTACAGGTAATCCCAAATGAGCCAAAAACCAAACCGAAGTACTTAAAATTAACCAAGTAATCAATCGTCCAAATCCCCAGGCAGAATCATAAAATTTGTTTTTATAAAAACGAAACGTCCAGGAAAAACCAATCAATTGCCACAAAAAGAAAACAAGCCAGGTGATCAAAATTAATGGTAAGTCTGCTATCATATGATGTTGACAATAAATTCGTTAACAACGCTAATGATTATTAATAGTTAACTCATTTTCTGAGGGGTAAACCCCTCAGCGGTTTTTGTCTTGCTTTGCAAGATTAAAGCCTGCTCCCCTGTGACAATCTATAATATTTATCATATGTGTCACATCAAGGGGTAATTCCCCTTGAGATCCCCTATTCTGATTAATTAGCTTTTAAAATCTATTGTTATTATCAGAATATTTCTGAGGGGTAAACCCCTCAGCGGTTTTTGTCTTGCTTTGCAAGATCAAAAACTGCTTCCCTGTGACATTAATAATATTTAATATTGTGTCACACTAGGGGGATTCCCCCTAGAGCCCCCAATTCTGATTAGTTCCATGCAGCAAGCTGACAAGGTATAATCAGAATCATACCAAAAAAATTATGAATGTAATACTGAAATCTAAAAATAAAGCATCAAAAATTTTACTGTTAATGGTTATCTTTGCCATTGGAATCTTTTTTAGATTTTCAGGCCTAAATTGGGATAGTGGGCATCACCTTCATCCCGATGAAAGATTCCTTAACATGCTCATTAATGATATGAATTTCCCAGTTAACTGGAATGAGTATTTTTCTCCAACTCTTTCGCCAATAAATCCTCGTAATAATTCTAGAGATTTTTATGTTTATGGCAACTGGCCAATTACTTTTAACAAGCTTATCAATGAGATAATTGATAGCAACGGCTTAGGAGAAATTGCTATTGTTGGTCGAAAGTTATCAGCTTTTGTTGATAGCTTAACAATATTATTAGTCTTTTTAATTACCTCGCAATTTCAAAAAAAATTAAAGATTAACGGCAAAAATCTTTTTTCAAAAAAGGTTTCTTATTGGGCCAGCCTAACCTACGCACTTTTTGTGCTTTCGATTCAACAGTCTCATTTTTTTACCACCGACACATTTTTAAACTTATTTTGCGCAAGCTCTTTTTATTTTGCACTTAAATACCTGGATAATAAAAAACAGGATGTATCATTTTTTTGGCTAATTCTCGGTGGAATATTTATGGGATGGGCCATAGGTTCAAAAATAACCGCAGTTTTATTTTTACCATTAATATTAACAATTATTTTTATCAAGAATTTAAGATTAAAGGAACTAAAAATCTCTAAAACATCAATCAAGATTTTAATAAATACAATTCTATTTTTAGTAGTTTCATATCTTAGCCTGCGTTTAGTATCACCATATATGTTTAGCTCAGCAAACTTTTTTGATCCAACTATTGAGCCAAAGTTAATTGAAAATCTAAAGCAACTTAAAACATTTGAAGGAGATGAAGTTTGGTATCCTCCCGCAATTCAGTGGATTAATCGACCGATTACTTTTGGCATTACCAATCTCGCTGTTTTTGGTATAGGACTTGGTTCATTTTTCTTTTTAATTACCGGTTTGGTTGTAACTACCGTATTTACCAGACAATGGCGTTTATCTTCGCTTAAAAAGTTCTTTTCTAACTCGCAACAGCCAACAGAATCGGATCAGTTTTTCGTCATCTTCCTATTTATGGTAGTTTGGATGATATCAATCATTTTTTACTACTCTTTTCAATTTGTTTCCTCTTCAAGATATTTTTTACCACTGTATCCATATTTTGCCTTACTAATTAGTTTTGGAATTGATAAGTCGCTGAAAAATATTGGTCATAATAAAATTATCAGTTTTGGAATCTTAATCTCATTATTTGTATGGCCACTTATGTTTCTAAATATTTACCAAAATTCACACTCCAGAGTTTCGGCTTCTCAATGGATCTATCAAAATATCTCACCTCAAAGCAAAATATTAAGCGAGCATTGGGATGATGCCTTGCCGCTTCATCTTCAACAGTATCCTCAACATTATTTTCCTGAACAGTTACCAGTTTTCTGGATAGATAATGATCAAAAATGGAACGAGATTAACACTCAACTAGATGAGGCAGAATACTATATCCTATCTTCAAATAGAGCCTGGGGCAGTATCCAACGAGTTCCAGAAAAATATCCTCAAATGAGCGAGTTTTATAAAGATTTATTTGCTGGCAAAACTCAATATCAGCTAGTAGCTAAATTCTCGTCATATCCAGGCTTTGAATATCTCGGATTACCAATTTCATTCAATGACAGCTGGGCGGAGGAAGCTTTCACAGTTTATGACCACCCAGAAGTCTACATTTTTAAAAACAGCAGACTTGAGCAATGATCCATTCAACACCTAGTATAAATTCCGACCAATCCTGCAGATTTTTTTGATCTTAAATTTAGATAAGTGGCTAACTTTTGATAAGCAAGCTCAGGCAATCTAAAGAAAGTAGCAATAATAATAGAAAGTAAACTATCTCTTTGTTCAAAACGGCTAAATGATTGGAGATTGAGTTTTGTCACCAAATTCTTGCCGACTCCATAGAGTAAAAAATGGGTAAATGGCCAACACCAATGTATCTGTTCATCTTCTTTTATAATCTTTAAGCCTTGCGAACCAATTAGCTGTCGAAGTTGTTGTTTAGTATAAAGCCTTTCGTGATCTGCCCATATACCCGCCAACCACCAAATGTGTGAAGGAACATGTAAACCAAATTTCATTAAAAGATAATTTAATGGATCCCAAAAAAATGGAAAGTTGCTATTGGGAACGGTAATGATAATCTTACCGTCCTTGTTTAATAAACTTATCGCTTTATCTAACGCTTTTCGATCGTCAGGCAAATGCTCCAAAACCTCAGACATGATAATTAAGTCAAATTTTTTTTGAGTTTTCCATAAATAAAAATCCTGATTAAAATACCTCACTTTTGATGAGCAGTTCTTTTTGGCTAAAGCTAAATACTGATCATTGAGCTCAAGACCAACTATCTTTTTTACAAAGGGAAGAGTCGATAATATATTTGTATAAAAACCCCTACCACAACCAACATCAAGTATTGCAGCAGGTTCTTGTTTAAATACTTGAGCAAATATACTCAGAGCTCTTTCTCGATATGCCGGATCAATCTCAGCTCGTAAAGAACTCTCTAGCTTGTTTTTTAGCTTTTCCATAATCAAAATAACTCTCAACCAAATGAATATTTTTTGAAAATTGATCTTTTAAAGAAATTGCTTTTTCAATAGTCTTTGCCAAATCTCGATGATCTTCTGACTCAAAAAGTAGTCCAAACTTCGTTCTTTTAATTACTTCTCTTGAACCAGGTACATTTGAAGATACTACTGGGACTTGATTTGAAAGAGCTTCCGCTTGAACCAATCCGAAACACTCTCCCCGAGAGGGAATGACGAATAAATCTAAAAATTGATAGTATTCTTTTAACTCTTTATCTGTCAGTAATCCTAAAAAAGTTAATGAGTGGATAAGCTCACCAATTATTAGCTGATTTTTTTCATAAAAGTTTTCGTAATCTATTTCAGTTGCTCCCGCAAATACAAAATGAAGATCTTTTCTTTTTTTACTTAATATACCAATAGCTTTCAATAAAACATCAAATCCTTTTTCTTCAACAAACCTACCAGCAAAGCCAATCAATAATTTTTCTTTTTTTATTGTGGAAAGTTTTTTGGCTATGTTTGTTTTTAAATATTTTGGTTCATCGTCATTTTTAAAGAAGGGGAGAGGTATTAAAACTGCTTTTGATTTTCCTTTAAAGATCGGTAATAATCTCGAATTCTTTATATAGTCATTGGTGTAACTAGCAACCTTGTCTGCCAATAAAAATCCAATATAGCTCATGAGGTCATATACTTTTTGTATTATTCGATTAATGGCACCCTCGGGTAAAACCAGATCTCCTTGATGAAAAATTAACAACTTTTTTCCAAACAGTTTTGAGATAACCGCTGCTGGAAAAATATTTGAACAAGGCGAATTAATTAGAACAAGATCAAATCTAAATACAATTTTTATCATTTCCAATAACAGCAAAACAGAATATTTAGCTCTACTAATTCTAAACAAAAACGAATTTCTAATAATCGTTACATCATCAACAACCTCCTGATCAGATAAATTCTTTTCATATTTTACTGTTAAAACGGTAAACTCAAACTCATCTTTAAGAGCTTGGGTTAAATAATGAATTGATTTTGAGATACCTGTCCAATGAGGATAATAGAAGTCACTGATAATCAATACTTTCATGATCCCTATTTTTCAATCAGCTCAATTGCCTGATTAAGATTATTTACTTTGTAAGGATGCTTGATTTTCCAATCAAATATATTTGAAACCCAAATAATTTTTTTTGCTTTGGATTTTTTTGATAAGTATCTAACAATATCCCAGTTGTCTTCTACAAAAACATCTAAATTTAACTCTTTTATTAATCTTTCTTTAAAAAGATGTGGCTGTTCATCTGCACTATTCATAAAACATTTTTTAAATAGTTCATCGGCTCCCATCCTTCTTTTCCATTTATTAAAATCATTTTCAAGATGAGCAAATCTTCCAGTAATTAAATATGGCTCTATCAAACCTTCTTCCTTCATCAAGCGAATTTTATCTATGCCCGGTGCCATAAAGCAACTTGATTTATGAAAAAAATCCCAGATATACTGTTGAACTCCCGGTTTAGGCACGTAAAATTCTAGTTCCTTTCTATCAATCAAAATTTTTTTCTTTTTTAATAAAGCAATTAGTGGACGAACAATACGCGCGGGATTGTAGAGTAAAACTCCGTCTAAATCAAAACCAACTCTAATAGGTTTATTTTTCATAGTCAGTGATTATAACGATTAATTTTGAAACAAACAAACTTCTTTAATCGAGAAAATTAAGTCATCTCCATCATCATAAATGGGTCGATTATTTCCCACTAGCCAACTATTTCTTGGATCAATACTTAAATCTCCATTACCTTGCGAAATATAAATATAATCAATCTTTTCTTGCTGTAATAACTGACACCAATCATCTTTCTTAATCATTGGAGAAAAAATTAGAGGTAGTTTTTCTCTTCTAGCCTGATCATGATAGCCCATGGACCAAGCAAAGTATCCATAGTCAAGATACGTTTTACGCCCCACCAATAACACTGGATTATATAAATATTGGGTTGTTATAAATACCGAATCTGGTTTTGTGTTCTGAATTAACCATTTGCCCAACTCAGATTCAACGCTATCACGTAACATTGTTTGTCTATCATGAATGATTGCTGATGCATCCATTATTCCAGACAAAATAAAAAAAGGAGTTATCAAGAATATCAATATTTTGGCCAATAAAGACTTATGCCATAATCTAGCAAATAGCACTCCCAAAGTTACTGCCATTCCAAGCTGAAAAAAATTTATCAACTTATGATTATTAATCATATCTGTTGACAACTGAAACAAGTTTGCTACCACAAAAAAACAAGTGGTCATAATTAACCATTTGCGAAGTTTGTTGTTACTAACTATTAATAATCCTGGCCAAAACAAGATATATAATCCTAAGTTTCGCCACCAATAATACACAATGTTCCAAAGATTTTGGTCTTTAGCTAAGAATCCCAAAGAAAAAGTCACTGAACCCGAACCCAATCTCCAGTAATAATAAAAACTTGGTACTGAAATCGCTAAAAAGAAAAAATATTTTAGAGCGTATTTTCTAATTAAGCCTGGATTCATTAATAGCCAAAAAACAACCATTGATACAGCCACAACATAAGCTGCTAAATTTATAAAGGGCAAAGAAATAAAAATCAAGCAAATGAAAAAAGCTTTTTTTTTGCCAAGTCGTTCCTTATTGGTTATCGTAATCAATGGCCAAATAGCTAATAAACTTAATGCAAAGCTTAAACCAAGATGACGCTGATTTGTATATACATTCCAATTCCAAAAAGCGCTGATATCATCACCATTCCACGGACCAAAGTTTAGAAACTGATCGATTTGAACAATGCTCGCAATTGATTGCAAAGAGATTCCATTTTCTTGAAAAAAATCTACATAACTTAAACTACTATTAAATAAAAAGAAGACCACGGCAAACACGCCTGCAATAATTGCCCCTTTTTTTCTTTTCCCAAAAAAATACTCAGCAAACTTGAATATCATAATCAACAATAAACCAAATCCAAGAGCACTCAATAAGTTTAATGAAAAAGCTAAATTAAACCCAACTTTTTCAAACAATCCTACAATCATATAAAACAAAAAATGATACCGTGTAGGCTCATTAGCAAACTGCGGATATTCTGGGGGGAAGTTTCTACCAAAAGAGAAAGAACGAATCATTGGAATATGAGCCGCAAAATCACTCCAAAGCCTACTTCTCATCACAAACTGACCATCCTTATACTGGAAAGTAAACCACATTAGCCAAGCTGAGAAAATAAAACACAAAGCAAAAAAGGTATATCTAAATAAAGACTGTTTTTTGTCTTTATTCTTAATAATTTGCTTAACCTTAGATCGAATTTTTTTGAATAATTTTTTTGGCAGTTTCACGTCCAAGTTGTATCGCATAATTAATACCTCTATCAAAAGGATAAACTTGCTCCATCCCAACAAAATACAGATCACTCAATGGCGTGGTTACACCTGGGATGTTTTTAGAATGGTCAATTTTTACCACTGGCTGAGCAAATCTTGCTTTATACAAAAAAGTTTTATTAAGATTCTTTTTATAATTTGGAGAGAGTTCCTTCAAAAAACTATCATACTCAGCCAGAACCTCATCTTTATTTTTTTTGAACAAAGGATTTTTAGAATTTAAATACTTACCTACATAAACTATGTTTTTATTACCGTAATATTTTTTATCAATTAAATTACTATGTTCAACAACTGCTAAAAAAGGCCAGCTAACTCTATTAACATTCAACCAATAGATATTTTCATCAAAAAATGGTTTATCTAAAACTAAAATCAAGGTTAAAGCAGATAACGATTGTAATTGATCAAGTTTTGACTGATAGTTAATCTTAATCTTTTCATCAACAATCTTTAACAACTGCTTACTATTGCCGGTGAAAAGAATTTTATCGAACTTGAATTTTTTGTTATCGTCAGTAAAAAAAAGCCATTTATTTTTTGATTTCTTGAGATTTTTAACCTTAGTATTAAAACAAAAAGTAATATGCATCGATTGAAGTTTTTCAACCACGCTATCAGTTAATCCCTGAAAACCTCCTTGAAAATAACCAAGTTTTTTTGACCTAGCAAAAATTCTTGCCCAAAACCAAGCCATATTTATCTCGCTAGCTAGATTGCCAAATTTTCCAACAAATAGTGGCTTCCAAATTTTATTCCAAGACTCTTTACCCATAGAAAATTCTAAGAATTTATGAGCTGTATATTTTTCTAGACTTTTTCCCCATGGCCATAATTTTAATCCTGCCATCACCAAACCAGTTCTTACCTTGCTCAAGAAAGATAAATCTGGAAAAGAGAGTAGGGTAAGTGGACTATCGAACTGAGCTAAGTCAGATTGGGTCAAAGAGAAGGTTCGAGTAGAGCTAAAAAATAGAAGACTACTTAAACCCAAGTCTTTTAACCATTTTTTTAATGCTTTGTCTGTTTCAAAAACATGATGATAGTGATACTCGATTGGCCAACTCCAACCTTCATCTATAAACCCACTAGCTAAACCACCAGCTTGATCAGCAACTTCATAAATACTAACTTCAGCACCAGCTTTTGCTAAGTCAAAAGCAGCTGCCAATCCAGTATATCCTGCACCGATGATTGCTACTTTCATGCTTGATCATTAGTATCTGTTAATTTTAGACCGAACTTCATTCTTAAATAAAGTTTTAAAGGTTCCCACAAGCCAACTATTATCACCCTAATATTTGCTCCAGTTGAGAAACCAAATTTCCGAGGATAATGATTCACTGGCATCTGTTTAAACTTAATATGTCTCTTTTTAAGTTTGTAAAGAATTTCTGAACTAATAAAAGCTCCAGATGAAAAAAGTGAGAGTTCTTTTAACTCTTCTGACTTAAAAAGTTTAAAGGCACAGTCAATGTCTTTAACATGAACTCTAAACAAAAAATCAATATAAAGCTTATATAGTCTAGCAAATATAGCTCTTTTTATTCCTTCAGCTCTAGATTTTCTATATCCCAAAACTACATTGAAATTTCCTCTATTCATTACAAAATTTTCAAGCTCATTAAGATCAAATTGACCATCACCATCAGTAAAAAAAATCCACTCATTTTTCGACTTATTAATGCCTGTTCTAATAGCAGCACCATAGCCCCTGTTCATTTGGTGACTAATTACCTTTATATTAGGAAACTGAGAAGTAAATTTTTGGGCAACATTTTTTGTATCATCGCTACTGCCATCATTAACAACAATAATTTCATACTTATTTGCAACTTTAGGCAACACCATTAATGCTTGATTTAAAATAACTGGCAAATTTTCTCCTTCGTTATAACAAGGAAAAAAAACTGACAATGATGATAGTTTTTTATTTGGCATTAACTTGGATATTATTACACATTCATTCTAGTTTTACCCATTGAGCTTTCTGTGACAAATAGATCACAGCTACCTTATTTCCACGAGGGAAAAGCAAAGTAGATTTTTTCCGCAACCCACTCATTGACTGCAATCCCTGTCCAATGAGGATAAAAAACAACAAAAGCAGTAATTATTAACAAAATAACTAACCAAAATATTAAAGAGAATCTTTTAAAAATCACATTTATTAAAAAATCTGACAATATCAAACTCAGAATAAGAAAAGCTGGCAGATATAAATGATAAAAAACTATCCGAGGAGATAGAAACCAAGGTAATAATAAAGCTACAAATAACAAAAATATACTTAACTTAAAGCTTAATTTTTTCTCGTTATTCCGACTTAATACTAATTCACCTAATCTATAAATTAAAGCTACTACTGCTAACAAATGAATAACCGGATTCCCTAATAAATAAATATTGGCCTCATAATTTTTGTCAGTACTGTCCTTAGACTCATTTGTCCAATACCAAACCGGTCGACTATTTAGCAACCATTGATGAGGTAGGGAAGAGTAGTGATGATTCGAATCTCTATTTGTTTGATACCAAAAAATTTGTTTATGAAGATCAAAAAAGTAATTTATTCCCTTGCCTTGTAAAAACATCTGTGAATATGACAAAAAATAAATAGATAATGGCAAAATAATTAAACTAAAAATAATCAGAGGTAAAGATCTCAACATCTTGCTTCTTATCACCACAAAAACAGTTAAAAATAAGAACGCTGATATCAATAATACCGCTGACCACTTACTTGCCAACGCCAAACCCAAAAATATACCCGTTAATACCAAAAAACCATTTGATTGTCGAACTGAAACTTTTTCCTTCTGCCTTACCCTGTCTAGCCTTAATAACCATATTTTCGGTTGCCACAAACTCAATGACAACAAAGCCATAATCATCCAAAAACATAAATAAACATCGTTCATTGCTATTCTCGATTGAACTAAAACTAATCCATCCATAACCACCATTGCCGCTGACAATAGAGCAATTTTTTTTGACTGATTGGGATAATACACTCCAAATACTCGATCTGTAAAAAAATAAATTGCCAATACTAACGCCACTCCAAAAACTGCCGAAGGTATTCTCCATCCTAAGGGGTTATCACCCAATAACTTTATACTCCCTGCCTGAATCAGTTTTGCCAGAGGCGGATGCAGCCAATCATGATAATCATCTCCTGCAATAGGCTGATGCCACCATTCATAAGCTCTCTCGTCATTATTAGCGATTAATCTAGCTGCTGGCACATGATAAACTTCATCAAAATACATCTTGGTCGGATGATTTAAATTTAAAAACCTAGTTATTATTGAAAAAAGCACAATCAACCAAAAAATGGTTTTTGATGTAGAAGACGAGAAAGAAAGCATAACTTTATGTATTTTCTATAATCATCAACATCTGAATAAATGAATCAGCTTGCAAAGATGCTCCTCCAACCAAAACTCCATCCGTAATTGATAGATATTCAGATAGATTTTCTGCATTAACGCTTCCACCATAAATAACAGAACATCTTGCTCCATATACCTCCCTGATTAACTCGGCAACTTGAGATACTTTTTCCCTTGACTCGTTTTGACCAGAACCAATTGCCGAAATTGGTTCATAAGCAAATATCACATCTTGATCCTCGATATTAACTTGATTTTCTAAAAGCTGATCTTTAACTTTTTGAATCTGTGATTTAAGATAAGGCTCGTCTAGACATATGATTGGTTTAATTCCAGCATCTACTGCTAAAAGTACTTTTTGAGCCACCAACTCATCAGTTTCGCTAAATAATCTTCGTCGCTCACTATGGCCAACAATAGCATACCTCACTCCCAAACCTTCTAAGTTCCGAGAACAAACTTCACCAGTATAACTGCCAACTGCCTGATGACTTAAATTCTGAACAGCCAACTCAACTAAAGTTCTATCAGCAATTCTCCGTAAACCTGCTAAAAGAGAGTAGGGGGGAGCTAAAACTACTTTCGCATCAATGCGGAAGCTATCTAAATATCCCTCAACAGAAGCAGCCCAATCTTTAGCGGTTTGGAGATTGTGATTTGATTTCCAGTTAGCAATAATGAGTTTTGTCATAATCTAGACAACAAATTTATACACAAGGATCTTCTTAGTAGAAGTTTACCTCTTAGTATAACAATCAAAAGATTATGCTACTATAAGCGAATGTCAGTTGTTTCTGATTACATCAACCAGCTCAACCAAAATCAGCAGCAAGCTGTGTTGCATTCAAAAGGTCCTGCTGTAGTTTTAGCTGGAGCAGGTTCTGGAAAAACTAGAGTTTTAACTACCCACGCCGCTTGGTTAACACAAGAACAAAATCTCTCACCAGATCGAATCTTACTCGTCACCTTTACCAACAAAGCTGCGGGAGAAATGAATCAAAGAATCCAGACTCTTACCAACACACAGCTTCCTTTTTCTGGAACTTTTCATAGTTTTTGTGCTCGAGTTTTAAGAAAAGAGGGGGTGAACATTGACCTACAACCAAACTACTTAATCTTCGATAGCAGTGATCAAGCAACTCTAATGCGCCAGATCTTTAAAGACAAAAATATTGATACTCAACGCTATAAACCAAATGCTGTTCGTTCTATTATTTCTCAAGCAAAAAACAATTTATTAGATGTAGATGAGTTTGAAGAACAAGCTGACGATGAGTATCAAATAAAAATAGCTCAACTTTATAGAGAATATCAGCGTAGATTACTTAAGCAAAACGCTGTAGATTTTGATGACTTATTGATACACTCAGTCACTCTTTTCACTCATTTTCCAAATGTTTTAGATAAATTTCAAGATCAATTTTCTCATGTGCTAATAGATGAGTATCAAGATACCAATAAAGCTCAATACAAGCTTACTAAACTGTTAGCTCAACCTCAAAATAATATTTATGTTGTTGGAGACTTTTCTCAAAGTATTTATGCCTGGCGAGGAGCAGATTATAAGAATCTGCTATATCTTAAACAAGACTACGAAAAAATTGCTGAGTACAAGCTAGAACAAAACTATCGTTCAACCGAGCCAATCTTAAAAGCAGCCACAAGATTAATCAGTGCCAACACCACTCATCCCATATTAAAATTATGGACCAATGACAAATCGGGTGACCCGATCACAATTATTGAGTGTAGTTCTGGCGAAGGTGAGGCCGAAGCCATTCTCTTAAAAATAAAAAAGCTTTCACAAGAGTACCAATATCAGGACTTTGCCATTCTTTATCGAACCAACGCCCAATCAAGAGCCTTTGAAGAACAGTTTATTCGCCAGGGTATTCCCTATCAAATCATTGGTGGTTTTAAGTTCTATGAGAGAACAGAGATTAAGGATGCGCTAGCATACCTACGTCTGTCCATTAACCCCCTTGACACAGTTAGTTTTGAAAGGGCAGAGAAACTAGGAAAGCGTCGTTTGGCAAAATTTCGAAACTGGTTAGATAAGTTCAAGCCTGAACAAATAGGAGCTATTAGTCCTTTCGAGCTTCTTGAGCAGATACTTAAAGCAACAAACTATCTTGAAAAATATGACCAAAAAGATCCTGAAGATCAAGATCGGCTTGAAAATATTAGGGAGTTACTAAGTGTAGCTTCTCAATTTGAGGATATAATTCTTTTTTTAGAAAATATAAGTTTAGTCCAAGATGAACAACTTAAAGATCTCCCTGTTGGAGAACAAAACAACAAAGTATCTTTAATGAGCTTACACTCAGCTAAAGGACTTGAATTTCCAGTAGTTTTTATGGTTGGTATGGAAGAAGGGCTTCTGCCTCACAGCTTATCACTCTTTGAAAAAGACCAAATTGAGGAGGAACGACGCCTGTGCTATGTTGGCATTACTAGAGCCAAAGAAAAATTAATTCTAAGTTATGCTCAAAACAGATGGCTTTATGGTCGATCGGCTCAATCAAAGCCCAGTAGATTTTTATCGCAAATTCCAAGTGAGATTGTGATTAAAAATGAGCATATCTCATTTTATGAAACCAATCATCAAAATAAATCAGAGTGGAGCCATACCAAATTCAATCAAAATTTTAATAAAAAAACTCCGAAAAAATATCGTCTTGGAATTGAGGTCAGTGAAAAAGAGTTAGATGATTTACTTAATGATAAACTTGATATTGATGATTTCTTAAGTTAACACTTTTTAAAAAAACTTATAAACTCCAACTGACAAACTTCATCAACTACTCTATAATAAATCTCTAGCATTAATACTATCCCTATGCTTATTCGACCAATTCGCCTTGAAGAAAAAGAGCTTTATGACAGTGTGGCTAAACATCCAGTACAATCGTGGCAGTGGGGAGTTTTTCAACAACAGCAAGGGAAAAAGGTTGAAAGAGTAGGTTTTTTCGAAAACGGCAAAATACAAGAAGTTTTACAGGTATTTTTTAAACCAATTCCAAAATTTCCCCAATATACAATCGGTTATTGTCCAAGAGCCTTTGCTCCAAATAAAGACCAATTATCAGCACTAACCGAACTAGGCAAACAACAGAATGCAGTTTTTATTAGACTTGAACCTGATGTGAGTGTTCCCATAACCAATAGAGCCAAGCTCAAACCTACTATCGAGCTTCTACTAGAAAATAACTGCCAGCTTGGTAAACCGTTTTTTTATCAACACACTTATGTTGTTGATCTCTCTCAGACTCAAGAACAACTATTTTCAAATTTAAAAAGTAAAACTCGCTACAACGTTAGATTAGCAATTAAAAAAGGCGTAAAAATTGTTGAAGACTCATCAAAAAGTGGCCTAAAAACATACCTAGAAATACTTAGTAAAACCCTTCAAAGAAAAGGTTTTTATTTACACTCTCCTGAATATTTCAAGCAAATGTGGGAATTATTAGCCAACTCAGACATGTATCACTTATTCCACGCCGTTTATGATGACACTCCTTTAGTATCTTGGATCATGTTTAAGTGGAAAGACAAAATATATTATCCATATGGGGCATCACTTGATTTACATAAAGAAACAATGGCTAGCAATTTAATGATGTGGGAAATGATTACCTGGGCAAAGAGTGAAGGTGCGAAAGTGTTTGACATGTGGGGTTCACTTGGTTCAAAACCTGATCAAAAAAGTCCATGGTACGGATTCCATAAATTTAAAGAGGGCTACGGCGCAGAGTTAATGAAGTTTGTGGGAACATTTGATCTTGTTCTTAAACAACCTCATTATAAAATCTTTAGAACTGCAGATGATTTCAGATGGAAAATACTTAGAATTAAAACTAAACTCGGATTATCAAAATAAACAAAAGGAGTTGAAAAATGCCAAATAAAAAATTTAATCGCATCTTGCTTAAGGTTGG
Organism: uncultured Pseudomonadales bacterium; assembly: GCA_964437755.1. Classification (GTDB taxonomy): domain Bacteria; phylum Patescibacteriota; class Microgenomatia; order UBA1400; family PJMF01; genus DAOLOF01. Next base: position 15,139 of record CAYTIA010000004.1, read on the forward strand.
CGGAGAGTCAATGATGGGAAAAAATGAGTATGGCATCGATCCCGATGCTGCTCAAACAATTGCTCAAAAAATTAAGAACATTTATACCAAGCATGTTCAAATAGCCATTGTTATTGGAGGCGGAAATATTTTTCGTGGACTTGCTGGTTCAAAAAGAGGCATAGATCGAGCCACTGCTGACTACATGGGGATGTTAGCAACTGTAATGAATGGCCTAGCCCTTCAAGATGCGCTTGAATCAGCGCAAATTCCAAGTAGGTTGCAATCGGCCCTATCAATGCCAGCAGTAGCTGAGCCATTTATTCGCAGAAAAGCTATTCGGCATATGGAAAAGGGAAGAGTAGTCATCTTAAGTGCTGGTACGGGTATGCCCTATGTTACCACTGATACCGGAGCTGCTCTTCATGCGCTAGAACTTCACTGTGACGTACTAATCAAAGCCACAAAAGTTGATGGTGTCTTTGATAAAGATCCAATGAAATATCCTGATGCAAAAAGATACAAAACTCTTAGATATGAGGATGCAATTTCCAATGATGAAATTCAGGTAATGGATACTTCTGCGCTTGCAATGTCAAAAGAAAACAACATGCCTGTAATGGTTTTTGAACTATTCAAAGGAGATAATCTGGAAAGAGCCGTTGAAGGTGAGAGTATTGGAACCTATGTTGCCAACGATGTTGAAACTGCTCTTGCCTAAAGATAGAATAATCTCAAATATTGAATATTAAATTATCCTGCCAAAATGAAACAAACAAAATCATTCGCTATTAATGGCTTTGGTCGAATCGGTCGCACCGCTTTTCGCATTTGGTGGCAAAGCTATCGAAAAGATCTCAATCTTGTTGCTATTAATACCTCGGGCTCAATATCTCTTGAAGGATGGGTTCATCTGTTAAAACGTGACACAAACTACGGATTCTTTGACCCAGGAATCTCCTACGAAGAGCATCAAACAAATAAAGAAGTCACTGATAATGACCCATTACTTGGAACCATCTCAATAGGAGATCATAAAATTGCAGTTACCGCTCAAAAAGATCCCTCAAAACTTTCATGGAAAAAATATGGTGCTGAGATAATAATGGAGGCAACAGGAAAATTTTTAAAAACAGAGGATGCTGGACTTCATCTTAAAGCCGGGGCAAAAAAAGTCTTGTTAACTGCGCCAGCTAAAAGCCCTGAAATAAGTACCTCGGTTATCGGAGTTAATCAACTAGATTTCTCTCAAGATATTTTTTCCAACGCTTCTTGTACCACAAACTGTATCTCTCCAATAGTTAAAATAATAGGCGATAAAATTGGTATTGAAAAGGCAATTCTTACAACCATTCATGCCTACACTGACAGCCAAAACTTATTAGACAACTCCAATAAAGACTTAAGAGCAGCAAGAGCAGCAGCACTAAATCTAATTCCCTCAAGCACCGGAGCTGCAAAAGCCACTACAAAAATCATTCCTGAATTAAAAGACTTGTTTGACGGCATGGCTGTACGAGTACCAACACCAACAGGTTCATTGGCTGATATAGTTTTTGTCACCAAAAGAGAAACAACCAAAGAAGAAGTCAACAACATCTTGACTCAAGAAGCTAATAGTTCTCGTTATCGTGGAATTATTGCCGTGAGCAACGAACCGCTAGTATCAAGTGATATTGTTGGAAGAAGTGAGTCATCAATTGTTGATCTAGATTTAACTCAAGTGGTTGGTGGCAATTTACTCAAGATCATCGCTTGGTACGACAACGAGTGGGGCTATTGCGCCAGATTATTAGACCAACTCTGTTTGATTCCAACAGAATAATTGAAAAGTCCTGCCAAAGATTTTTTTAAACATTTGATATGACAAAGCTTATCCACACTGCTGATGTTCATCTTAGAGAGTATCAAGATTATCGTTGGCAAGCTCTTGAGGAAATACTAAACACTGCAAAACTAAAACAGGCTGACCTACTTACCATATCTGGTGATCTCTTTGATCAAGATTCAGCCTCACAACAACTTAGAGAAAAAGTTCGTGCTTTATTTTCTAAATATGATCTTCAGATCGTAATTCTTCCTGGCAACCATGATGTTAATTCATATAATTCTGGAGAGTATTATGGAGAAAATGTCCACACAATTATCAATGCTAACGAACAAAATCAGAAATTATTTTCATTCAAGGATATCTCTATTGCAGGAATTCCTTTTGCTCAAATCACCAAAGAACAGTTAATTAACAAAATACAGGGTATCAATCAAAGTTTTGAGGACAATCAAACAAACATCTTGTTAATCCACGGCGAATTAACCGACCTATTTTTTGATAGCTATGACTTTGGAAACGAAGGTGACAAGAGATACCTACCTTTTTCACTCAATCTGTTTGCTAATTCAAAAATTGATTATGTTCTAGCAGGACATTTTCACACAAAATTTCACTTAAAAAAAATATCAAATACAAGATTAAAAAACGGAGGTTTTTTTATTTATCCAGGATCACCGGCATCAATTACTACGCGAGAGACTGGCTTGCGCTCAGTTGCTCTCATTCAACCAAATCACTCACCAGAACAGATCGCTATTGATTCCCATTACTATTTGCCAATCGAGATTTCTCTTCAACCTGAAGATGATAATAAGATCGTATTTGAAATCGAAGATAAATTAAAAAAATTACCAAAAAACTGTGATGCAATTTTAAATATTGGTGGATTCTTTAATAAAGAAAAGCTAGGATTTTCTGAGACAGAACTTTTCCAAAAAATTAAATCAATTTCTGATAATCATAAAGCTATTTTTAGCGATGAGTCGTTTACCGCAAAAGAGATTGGTTCAGTTTTTTCAAGTTCTTTATATCAAGAAATATCAACTAGAATTGATCAAGAGGAGTTAGATTCTGATACTAAAAAGGTGCTTTCGGAAGAATTAATTAATGCGCTAACCACTTAAATGAAGATTAAGCAACTAGACATAAAAAATTATGGTCCGCTTGTTAATAAGAAGTATCAATTTTCTAGTGGATTTAATCTTTTCTTCGGCGAGAATGAACAAGGAAAAAGCCTAACCTTTGATGCTCTAATAAAACTCCTTTTTGGAAAATATAGTAAGAAGTTTACTCAGATTAATAGGGTAGAGGAAGACCCAGCTTCATTTGGTGGATTTGTTACCGTCTCAACAATCAAAGATAATAAAGAAAAAGAGTATCGACTACAAGGAAAAACCACTCTAAGTGATCTAACAGGATTATCTGCTAACGAGTGCAATAATATTTTTTTGATCAGAAACAGCGAGCTCTCCATAGGTCTTGATCATCAGGAACAGGATCAGTTCTATCTGTCAGTTACCGATCGACTAACAGGACTTCAAACTGAAGAGATCTCGTCAATGAAAAACAAGTTACTCAACTATGGACAGCTAACTGAAACTCATAGATTTTTAAATACTCAGGAAAGCAATAAACTTGCAGAAAGAGTTGAAAAAGCTCAGCAACTCCTTTCAACTGAAAGTAAACTCAATAAAACACTTAGTTCTCAAGGAGTAAAACAATGGCTACAACTTGAAGAAAATGAGCAATCATTTAAACAAAAAATTGAAGATATCAAAACCAAGTTAGCTCAATTTGCTTTGGCAAAAAAGGTTGAAGATTATCTCGAACAAAAAAATTTACTTAACTCATTACAAGAAATCGAGAATAAACTCAATCCATTAGCAAACATACAACAAGAAAAATTAGACAAATTAAGATCAGCAACACAAGAGGAAAAAGGGTTAAAAATTCAACAGCAAGAACTTAAAAATGAACTCAATGGAAAACAAAAAAAGGCAGATCAAATTGAAAAAGAACTCTCAAAAATATCATTAGAAGTAACAAAAAATTCACCCATCAAAGAAGAAATTGATCGCTCTATTCAGCCTGAATCATTTCGCTTAGTTGAGCAATTAGCATCCATTCAAGCAACTCGTTACAAACCATGGAGACAATTACTTTTTCTATCAGGAGGCTTACTTTTTACTTCTTTACTCGTTCTGATTTTTCAATCACATCCAGTAATAATTTCACTAACCATCATTTTTTTTCTAACAACTTTATTGCTCAGTTTTCATAATTTTCGTCTTATAAACAAACAACAAAAGTTTGACACAAGTTTCAATCAACTAAAATTACAACTAAAAAAATATAATATTAAAATAAATAATCCTGATGAAATTGATGCCAAAACAACACAGCTAAAACAGATTTATAATCAATTACTTACCAAACAATCAGTTTTAACAGTTGAGAAAAAAGCTATTAGAGATGATATTTCTGAGCTTAAAGATAAAAAACTTGCAAAAATTACTTCTCAACTCATTCAGGAACAAGAAACAATTAAACAGATTCTCCGAGAATGCTTGATTAGCTCTATGGATGAGTTAACAAAGAAATTGAATGAAAAAAATAATCTTGAGAATCAGAAGCAAAAGATTAACATTCTTTTGGAAACTAAATTAGGCAGACCTCATTTTGGCATCAGCCCAATAGATTATTTTTCTAAAAAAATTACCGAACAACCACAGCTTGAAATAAAAGAGTCTGGAGTAAAATACGACGAGAATGAAGTCAAAAAACTTGAAGACGAACAATCAAAAACGATTGTTGAACTAGAAAACATCCAACAAAGACTTGCCAATTTACAAGAGTTACTCAAAGACTTCCAGCGAGAAATTATCTCCATCCTTCCAACAAAAGACAGTCCCCTGATCATTGAGAACATTAATGATTTAATTCATTCAAAAAAAGAACTTGAGAGCTTTCTTAACTTTCATATAAAAAAACAAAAAAATGTAATCAAATTAATCTCAATTCTCGAAAAACTTGAATCTGAAGAAAAAGAAAAAGTAAGTCAATTTTTCGGAAAAGATAGTGCTATCAGCAATCTTTTTAGAGAAATAACTAAAGAAAAATACGTTCAAGTATATTACAACCAAAACTCACATCAAATTATGGTTGAAAAAAGCGACCAAACCCACCTTACCGCTCAACAACTCTCATCTGGTACCTATGATCAATTATATTTAACTATCAGACTTGGTCTTGGGAAAGCGCTACTCAAAAACAAAACTGGGTTTTTTATCATGGATGATCCATTTTTAAAATCTGATCAAGAAAGAATTAAAAATCAATTAGAAATACTTTTGAAGATGGTGAAAGAAGGATGGCAAATTATCTATTTTTCTGCAAAAAATGAGATTGCCGAATATTTAAAAGACAAAGATATCAATCAAATAAATCTAAAAACAATTCCTGAAGATTCGTATTCCGCCAAAATGGTATAATGCCACAAAATCTAGCAATTAAATCATATTTGATTTCTTAAATAGGAAAGTTTACACAAATGGACAAACAACAAAAAACCACAAAAAAAACTAAGAGTAATCCTTCTCAGAACCCTCTTGATCAGTTGATTGTTGAGGATAAACAACTCGAACTTAAACTTAGCTGGAAAAAAATCTCTCCTGTTTATCAGAAAGTCTTAAAAGATCTAAGTTCAAGTCTTAAACTTAAAGGCTTTAGAAAAGGAAAGATTCCTCTAGCTATAGCTGAAAAAGAAATAGGTCAAGAAAAAATTATTAATCAAGTTTTACAAGAACTTATTCCTGAAGCATATGGTTCTGCCATTAAGGAACTAAATCATAAACCTCTTACTACTCCTGAATTCCAAGCTATTAGTATTAACAAAGATAATGATTGGATTATTAAAGCGTACTTTTCAGAAAGTCCAGAAATTGATCTAAAAAATTATAAGAAAATAGCTAAAGAAGCAAAGAAAGTTGCTCAGGAAGAAATTAAAAAGTCAGAAGCAGAAAATAAAAAAAATAAAACATCGAAAAAAAGCAAAGATGACTCTGCTAAAAAAATTGAAAATTTAACAGATAATCAAAAAAAAGACGCTATTCTTCAAGCTATTATCGCCAAGCTAGTTGAAAAAATTAAACCAACCATTCCTAGACTTCTTCTTAAACAATCAGCTGAAAGAGAGATGGATAGCTTTATTAAAAGACTTGAATCTTTAAAAATTGACCTAGATACATTCTTGAATTCAAGACAGATGACACAGGAACAACTTTCTTCCCAGATCATGATTTCTACATTGAATCAATTGCAGGTGGAGTTTTTACTTAAGGCTATTGGAGAGCAAGAAAAGCTTGAGATCAGCGATCAGGAGGTTAGCTCCACTATAGAAGCCACTGAAGATGAAAAAGTGAAGGCTCAAATGAAAACAGACGAGTCTTATCAATCATATCTCAAGCAAATGTTGCTTAAACAGAAAGTGTTAGAACTAATATTTGATCTTTAATAACTGCCCAGATCAAATGGGGACAACTTACACAATTAGAAAGTCTAAGTTGTGTAAATATAATTGACTAAAACTCATATTAGTCCTATAATATGTGATATAAGTCATCTATTATGGATCCATTTAAATCAAACCATTCCAGCAATGGAAAAGCTCAGAGCGGACACCAGGTAAATCCATTCGCCAGAGCTTTAGCAGAAACAGAGCAGAGAAGTTCTCAAAGTGCTTCTAGTTTTGCTAACTCCAATGGTGAACTGCAAAACTCTCTAAATTCTTCTAATTCAAACTTATTGAATCCAGCTTTTTCTGGACAAGATAACTCGTTGTTTAATGGAGTCGATTACCAGAAACAAATGGAGCAACAACAGGAGGATTTAAAAAAGAAACAGATGCGAGAAAAGTTGCATCGCATGATTAATCCCGTAGAGCAAACTGATATCTTTTCTGCAAGAGAAGAGAAACGAAAAAAAGATATAAACAAAGTTAGAGAAGACTTAAAAGCTTTAGCTGAAGAAATAGCAATGTTTTATAAAGAGATAGACATTTCTTTAACCCAAGAAGTTGTTTCTCCTGGGCAATCTGGAGTTTATCATGAAAACTTTTTTGACAAGTTGCGTCAATTTATTCAAATGATTCGACAAAGGGTTCGAAGTGCTAGAACTTGGGCGCAGCAAGCAAAAAGAAAACAGCAAAAGAAAAGACACAAATTTGGGCTCGACTTCTCAAATCAAGAGGCAAAATCGGCTCATGATATGATGCACCACGAGAGAAGTAACGCTTTTGGCGCTTAATTCTATAATTATTCAGGATAAATAAGCATAATCTTTGCACCAGAGGATAAAATCTTGTATACTTGAACCTTCAGATTTTATTTTCTAAAATATTGATATCTGTGAGCGGGCAGTTAGCTCAGCTGGTTAGAGTGTCACGTTGACATCGTGAAGGTCACTGGTTCGAGTCCAGTACTGCCCACACTTATTCACTTTGGAAAAAGTTTTCAGAAGTGATATAATTCACGCTCGATTAAATTATTATTAATTATTAAATAAATAATCAGTGGCCAGATATAATCAGAAAAGAGAATACATAGTTGCTAACCACCAAATTAAGTTTCCCGAAGTGAGGGTGCTTGATGATCAGGGAGAAATGATTGGAGTGATGCAGCCAAGGAAAGCCCTAGAATTAGCTCAGGAACAACACAAAGATCTAGTTCTTGTAACCAGAGAAGCTAATCCACCAGTAACCAAAATTATTGAGCTTTCCAAGTTTAAGTATCAACAACAAAGAAAAGAGGCCAAAGCTAGAAAAAAGAACAGAGCTCAAGACATTAAGGAAATTCGTTTTTCGATGTTTATGGGTGAAGGAGATGTTGAAATTAGAAAAAAAAGGATAAGAGAGTTTCTTGAGGAAGGGCATAAAGTAAGATTAAGTTTACAGTTTAAAGGCAGACAGATAGCAAAAAAAGAGTTTGCTTATGAATTATTTAGTCAAGTAATTAACGAGATACAGGAAGCTGAAATTGGAAAAATAGAGATGGAGCCGAAAATTAATGGTAGAAAACTAATTGCTCAAGTAACACCAGTTTAATCCGTAATAACAAAAAAAGAGAAAAATGCAAAAAATAAAACAAAAAACCAGAAAAGGCGTAAAAAAACGTTTTAAAATTACAACAACTGGTAAAATCCTTAGAAGAATTCAAAATTCGAGGCATCATAGAAATAAAAAGAGCAGAAAAGCTATCAGAAACTACAGAAAATATGCTGAGGTTACCGGAACATACGCCAAGAAAATTAAAAAAATGTTAGGGATAGCTTAAAAGAAAAGTAAAAAAAATAAAGGCAAATATGGCAAGATCAAAAACAAGTACCGTCCGAAGAAAAAAACATAATAAAATTCTTAATTTAGCTAAAGGCTTTACTGGCGCCAATAATAGACTTTTTAAAAGAGCTCATGAGGCCGTTTTGCATGCTGGTCAGTATGCTTACGCTGGTAGAAAGCTCAGGAAAAGAGATATGCGAAGATTGTGGATAGTTCGTATCAACTCTGGCTTAACTGCTGCAGAATCAACTCTAAATTACTCTCGCTTTATAAAAGCCTTAGATGACAAAAAAATTGAACTTAACAGGAAGATGCTTTCTGATTTAGTAGTTAACGACATGGATGCTTTTAAAGAAATAGTAAATCAAGTAACCAAATAAAAAATGATCTTTCAATATCAATTTACTAGCTTCTTCTTTTTTAACAACAAGAATTGGCGGTAAGTTGAGTTTACTTATAAAAACATCAACCCCGCCAAGGCGGGGTTTTTTTATTATTTTAATGATAAAATTAACCAATCAATAATCAAAACCACATGAAAAAAATGTCATCTCAATCTCATTCGCCAAAACTGCAAGCGCTTCTTGATGAAGCTGATCGGATTAAAAAACAGATTAGACAAGAAACGCTTAATCAAAAAGAGTTGGAAATAAGATACCTTGGAAAAAAAGGGTTGTTCGCTTCTTTGTCTAAGATGATGACGTCTATTCCAGCACAAGAAAAACCTCAGGCTGGTAAGGTCATAAATCATCTGAAAAATGATTTACTCAATTATATCGAAGAACTATCTGATAAATCATTTGATCCTCTAGTAAAACAGGCTGAACTTGATTTAACAGTTCCTGGTATAAAACCAAATGTTGGTCACACTCATCCAATTTCACAAGCTATCGCAGAAATCACTAACATCTTTGAAAAAATTGGTTTTGTTCGCGTTCGCTATCCAGAGGTAGACTGGGATTGGTATGCATTTGGTAGCCTCAATATGCCTACCAATCACCCCGCGAGAGATGAGTGGGAAACATTTTTTATTAATCAACCCACTCACCCAAAAAAAGGAAGGGTCGTTTTAACTCCTCACACCTCCAATGGACAAGTTAGAGAGATGGAGAGAGTAGGAAAACCACCTATTAGAATGATTAATATTGCTCGCTGTTATCGCAGACAACAAGATATTACCCACACCCAAATGTTCCATCAATTTGAAGGTTTGGTGATAGATAAAGATATCAACATCCAGCATCTTAAGGGCACTATTGACTATTTTGCGCGAGAATTTTACGGTCCAGATGCAAAAAGCCGTATTAGACCATTCCATTTTAAGTTTACCGAACCATCATTTGAGGTAGATTTTAGTTGTCATATTTGCGGTGGTACTGGATATCTAACCAATGAAAATTCTAAAGAAAAAACTAAGTGTAGGTTTTGCAAATCTGGATGGCACGAAGTTGGAGGAGCAGGGATGGTACATCCAAACGTACTCAAAGCTGGGGGCATTGATCCAGAAGAATATACAGGTTTTGCATTTGGTTGGGGGATAGAAAGAACATATACTCTAAAAGAGGGTCTAAATATTGATGATATTCGATTGCTTTACAGCTCAAAATTAGATTTTCTAGAACAGTTTTAATTATTTAATAACATCTTTTACTTGAAACATGAACATTCTTATTCCCCACAAATGGCTTTTAGAGCATTTAAAAACAAAGGCTAAACCTTCTCAAATTCAAGAATACCTGTCACTTTCTGGTCCCAGCATTGAAAACATATCTGAGATTAATGGTGACAAAATTTATGATATTGAGATCACTACCAATCGACCTGATTCACTCAGCGTAAGAGGTGTAGCTAGGGAGGCTGCAGTAATTTTATCCAGATACAAAATAAAATCAGAATTAATAGATTTAAAGTTAAAGAGTAACGATAAAATCGAAACAGAAGAATTAGAATTACCAACAATCAATAACGACCACACCTTCTGCCAAAGAATTATGTGTGTGGTTTTAGATAAAGTTAAAAATAAAACAACTCCAAAATGGATGTCTGACCGCCTTGAACAAGCAGGTTTTCAGACTCATAATAGTATTATTGATATTACAAATTATGTTACGCATGATCTTGGCCATCCTTGTCATGCATTTGATTATGACAAGATCATGGAACTGGGCGGTGTTATTAATGTTCAAGAAGCAAAGCCAAATCAATCGTTTATTACTTTAGATGGGGAATCGAGAGAAACTATCGGCGGAGAAATAGTTTTCACAAATGATATAGGCACAATCATCGATTTACCAGCTATTATTGGTACAGCAAATAGTAGCGTTGACGAAAACACAAAAAGAGTTTTGCTGTGGCTTGAGGATCTTGATTGCAAAAAAGTAAGATTTTCATCAATGGTTCATTCAATTAGAACCATTGCAGCACAGTTAAATGAAAAAGAGTTAGATCCTTATCTTGGTGAAAAAACTATTGCCAAAGCTATCTCATTATTCCAGGAAATCACCAACGCAAAAATTGCCAGCAAAATTTATGATGATTTTATTGAACCCTCAAAACTCAAATCAATTAAACTTTCTTACAAAAAAATCGCCAGCTACTTAGGCTTTGAGATTGAGATTAATCAAATAACTCAAGTACTAAATGAACTTGGATGTGAAGTAAAAGTAAATATTAAAACCAAAAACAATCAAGAAACAGTATTCATCGTAACCCCACCAAGTTTTCGCAGGGATTTAAAAATTCATGTGGATATTATCGAAGAAATAGCACGTATTTATGGATATCAAAATATTCCAAGCAAATTAATGGAGGGAGAGCTACCAGTTAATCCTCCCCAGAATACAAACTTCCAAATTGAAGAAAAAATAAGGCAATTTCTTGCACACATTGGCTGGCAGGAGCTTTACTCAATTTCATTAATAGGAGACGAGTTGATAAACCTAAGTGGTTTCAATCAAGACAAACACTTACAACTAAATAATCCTTTACTAACTGAAAATAAATATTTAAGAAGATCGCTTATTCCTTCATTGGTCGAAGCCGTTTCACAAAATCCTCAAGTAGAGAAGTTATCTATGTTTGAGTTAGCCGCTGTATACATTCCACAAAAAGGAGACCTTCCTCAAGAAAAAATGATGCTTGGCTTAGTCTCATCAAAATCATATAGAAAGGTTAGAGGAGATCTAGAATCACTTCTTGAACAATTATATATCCAAGCTATCCAAGTTAAAGAAGATAGTGAACAAGAAGAGAATTGTATTAACAATGCTCTTCAGCAAGGGACTATTTTAAACAAAGAAGGAACCGAAGTTTTGGGAAAGTTATTTGTTTTAAATGATCAGAAGATTGCCATTGAGCTTGAACTTAAAGCAATAATCTCTCTTGCAAAAAAACATACCACGTATCAACAATTATTAACAACTTCTCCAATCATCGAGGACTTAACATTTTCTCTTTCTTTGGAAGATAGAGTGGGAAAGGTTCTTTCGGTTATTAAAAACTCAGATCCATTGATAAGAAATGTAGCGCTGATAGATAGTTATCAACAACGCTTTTCTTTTAGAATTACTTATCAACACTCAACAGAAAACTTAAGCAGTGAAGCAATTGCTCCTGTTAGACAAAGGGTCGTTGAAATGGTAGAAAAACAAACTCAAGCAAAATTAGTTGGAAAAGTTTAGTAAGTTCGTTTTAAATAATCTTGAAAAATATAAACTGATTTACAAAATAGTAACAAAAAAATCTGCCTCCATAAGCCAAGTGATTAAATACTCACAACCCACTCGAATTTTGTTACAAGCATTGGTTTTTTTATTGATTGTTTTTATCCCTTCAAACTTATTCTTAAATCTTTCTCCTGAGATGGCCTACGTAAGTGGGCTAAAAGTTGATTATTTAATTCCCAAAGTGTGGGCCTCAGAGATAATTATTTTAAACCTACTTTGGATATGGTTACTTCACGTAAATATCAAGAAAATAAATAAAGAAAAAATTAAAAAATTCACTGTCGATAATAAATTCACAATAATATTGTCATCTATCTTTCTAGTGAGACAGTTATTTACTCCAAGACCAATAAGCTCGATATTTTTTTTAATACAACTTTTACTCAATCTTTTCTTTATATTTTTCTTAAAAAATCACAGATGGCTTTTTAAAAAACAGATTATCAATTGGGCAGTTTTTTGTAGCGCTACGACACAGTTTTGCTTAGCAATCTTTCAGTTTATAAATCAACGCGCTTTATTGGCATATCAACTGTTTGGAGAACCTCAGTTTGAGCCATATTTTAGAATGAGCAGACATCTATTTAATGGCAAAGAAAAAATATTGTCTTATGGAAGCACAGCCCATCCGAATGTTTTAGCGGGATCTACAGTGATTTTTTGTTTAATTTTATTAATCAAAATTACCAAAAAGCATACAAATTTTGACAAAATCCTGTGGATAATCAGCTTTATTTTCACCCTAATTTTATTGTATACAACTCAGTCTTTCTCAGCGTTATTAACTCTTGTGATTGGCGGAGCAATAATTGTTGCGAATAATAACTCAGCTACTCCTTTTAATAAAAAAGTTTTTGACAAGTTTTTAATGTTGTTTTTATTGATCTCATTAATATGTTCTCCGATCACAATCTTTCAACTTTCAAAACTTTATCCTCAGGAGCCATCAATTATTCGCAGACACACGTTAAATATAACAGCTCTAAATATTTTTAAAAAAGAGTGGTTAGTTGGATCTGGATTAAATCAGTTCACTCTATACTTGGATAGCTTTTCTCATCAAGCCGAAGTTGTCCGATTTGTTCAGCCAGTCCATCACGTAGGACTTCTCTTGCTTGCAGAAACAGGAGTTGTAGGCTTACTGCTTTTTGCTCAGATTAAAAAACTGCTCAACAAATCTAGTAAAAAAACGCTTTTTCTTATTCTTAGCATTCTTGCCCCGCTTCTTGTACTAGACCATTATTTATTCACTTTACAAACAGGGCAACTACTATTCAGTCTTCTTTTTATTAGTCTTCTTGATCAACAGGAGAAGGCGAAGGCGCTGGAGAAGTAGTTATCGGCACTTCAGAAATAGTTGGCGCTGGCGTTGGCATCGGGGTTGGAGAGGGTCTATCAGTCGGAGTTGGCTCAACTTTTTTCCAAGGTTCACCTCCAGCACCAATGCGGGCCACATCACTTTTTGCTTCTTTCCCATCTCGAGAATAAGCAATAGCATAAATCTCAAATTGACCTGATCCAAGCCTAATTTTTCCCTCATATCTACTACTTTCTATCGTTTCACGCTTTTCCCCATTTACCCACACTGTTATTTTTTCTATACCCCTATCACTTCCTGCTCGAACTTTTATTTCAACTTCTTTGTCTTTAAACTCTTCTTTGTCTTTTGGCTTTTCAAGTTTTACTGAAACATCATCTTGATCACCACAGTACTCAGTTGGCACACGATAGCGGGAGTCATCTTGGCCCTCTAGCCATTGATTAATGCCTTCTTGCCAACGATTGACTCCATCTTCACTCAATGGATCTTCAACACTCAAATTAATCACTTCACGCTCTTCATAGTCCCTACTAGCAATCATTGCCTGAGTAGCCAACTTATTTTCTCCTTTGCACACTTTAGCTTTATAGTGTATAGGATCCGGCAAAGCGGGAAGAGTGCCGCGAATGACATACTCCATTCTTGTTGGAAAATCACTGTGTGATGGATAACCTGACAAAGCATCAACCTCAACCTGCTCGACCTCATCGGGAACAGCAAACTCAGGAGTCTGATAGCCAGCATCCAAAGCAGCAAATATGGTCTTTCTCCAAATTGGAGAGGCTCCAGTTACACCTGAAGCAACTCTCAACATAGAGCTATTATCATTGTTTCCCACCCAAGTTCCAACAATCACTTCCTGACTCCAACCAATGGTCCAGTTATCAATCATGTCATTGGTGGTACCTGTTTTAACAGCAATTGGTCGACCAGTATTTAAGAGTGAGTTTGCACCAAATGCCGCTGTTCTAGCACTGTTATCAGACAGAATATTATTAATTAAAAAAGCCTCACCTTCAGACATCACTCTCTTTCCCTCAACCGGATGATGCTTAAAAATTGTTTTTCCATCTTTATCCTCAACTTGCAAAATTGAAACTGGTTCCACTTTAATACCGCCATTGGCAAAAGAGCTGTAGGCACTAACTAAATTGATTAATCTTACTTCACCACCACCTAAAGTTAGAGCTAATCCAAACCGCTTTAAGTTTTCTTCAGTTGGAGCTAAAGTGTCCAAACCAATATCTTCAGCTAAAACCAAGAAGTCTTCTACTCCAACCAACGCTAAAGCCTTAACAGCCGGGATATTAAGTGAATTCCCTAAAGAATTTCTGATATTGACTGGACCAGCAAATCCACCCGTATAGTTCCGAGGAGTATAGGGCTTTTCATTAGCATTGTGTCTAAAATCAGTTGGAGCATCAACCAAAACAGAGGCAGGAGTATAACCTTTTCGCAAAAGAGCTAAATAGGTAACAGGTTTAATTGATGATCCTGGTTGTCTTAAACCGCTTGTTACAACGTTAAATTGACCTCCGCGATCGGTATCAGAAAAGTCACGGCTACCAACCATAGCCAATATCTCTCCAGTACGAGGATCCATCATTAATGAAGCTCCGTTGGTAATGTGCAGGTCCTCAACTGCCTCAACTTCTTCAGTCACAATCTGCTGAGCTTTCTCTTGAAGATCTAAATCAAGAGAGGTTATCACTTTTAAACCACCTCTTTCAACCATATCTTCGCCATACATTTCACTTAATTTTTCCTTAACATAAAAAACAAAGTGAGGAGCTTTAATTTCGAGGTTAGAGCGTTCAAACTGTAAATTAGGCAAATCAGTCATTGCCTGATCATACTCTTCATCGCTGATATATTTTTCTCTTTTCATTCCATTTAAAACAGCCTGAGTTCTTAACTGCCACAAAGGAGTTCCCTCGCTATCTACTTGGCCACTAAAAGGAGAGTAAGCACTTGGACGTTGAGGCAAACCAGCTAAAAAAGCTGATTCAAGCAAAGTTAATTCCGCTACACCCTTGCTAAAATAAAGCTCAGCAGCAGATACCACACCCCAGGCAGTACCTCCATAAGGTACTTCATTTAGATACATTTCTAAAATCTCGTCTTTAGTAAAGGTGCGCTCGATCTGAATAGCTAAAACCAACTCCTTGAATTTTCTGGTAGCAGTCCTCTCATTACTTAAAAGAACGTTTTTGACTAACTGTTGAGTCAGGGTAGAGCCACCAACTACTCTTCTTCTAAACAAAAAATTGTATGGAATTCTTAGAACTGTAGCTACATCAAAGCCAGAATGTTTATAAAAATCTTTATCCTCGATAGCAACTGTTGCCTTACGAAGATGTTCAGGAATTTGATCAATGCTCGTCGGGGTTCTTCTTTCATCTCCAAATAAGTCATAAAGCAAGTTATCATTGCGGTCATATATCTTAGTACTAAATCCATCTCTACGAACTATCTGTCCAGGCTGAGGAAGATCTCTTGAGAAGTAAGCAAACATAACAAAAAAACCAATAATTCCTAAAATCACCAATCCAAAAATACTAATAGCCGCTAGCCTCAAGATCTTTATTTTTCGAAGCTGAACTTGAGCTTCAGATAAGCCAGAGTTTGATCTTTTTGCATACGAACCAGTTCTTCCAGCCATTAATTTTCGCCAAGTACTTGACCGACGAGAACGAGCTTTACCAGAAAAAAGACCACTTAATCCAAAAAAGATTCTTTGAAAAAACTCATATGCCCAAAGAAGGGGAGAGGTTAATACTCTAAATAACTTTGAAAGATTGATTTCCATAAGAGTCTCTATACTATGTTTTAAAAAAAATCATTGGTAACGATTTTAGATATAGTTATTATTATAGCAACATTTGTTGTGTGTGATAGAATCTTGAGTACAAACTTTAAGATAGAATAAATATTTACATATGATCAACAAATCTCAGCAAAAAAATCTTTCTACAGAACAAGTACTCACAAGAGGAGTAGCAGAAATACTTCCAGACAAAAACTCATTATCAGATTTAATAAATCAACACCCCATCAAGTTATATTTGGGCATAGATCCTACTGGAGCCTTACTTCATTTAGGTCACGCTGTAGTGCTACGCAAACTACAACAGTTTGCTGAGCTTGGTCATGAAGTAATCTTGCTTATTGGCAATGGCACAGTAAAAATTGGTGATCCAACGGGAAGAGATGAAAGTAGACCAGTATTAACAGATGAAGAGATTGAAAAAAATTGGCAAAATTGGAAAAAACAAGCCAGCACCATCTTAGATTTTTCAAAAATAAAAGTATTGCATAATGGAGATTGGTTAGATCAATTAAACTACTCGGATATTGTTAAGTTGCTCGCAAAAACCACTGTTCAACAATTGTTAGAGCGAGATATGTTTCAGGAAAGGCTAAAGCAGGGTAAGCCAATCCATGGTCATGAAATTATTTATCCACTTTTACAAGGCTATGACAGTGTAGTCATGGATGTTGATCTTGAGCTCGGAGGCACCGATCAAACATTTAATATGATGATGGGCAGAACTCTACAAAAAGTTTATAACAATCGAGAAAAATGGGTCTTAACCACACCAATTATTAATGGCACTGACGGTCGAAAAATGAGCAAAAGTTTTAACAACTTTGTCGCTCTCACTGAAGATCCTATACAAATGTTTGGAAAGCTCATGAGCATTAAAGATGAGTTGATCATTGAGTATTTAATGCTTTTAACTGATTTATCTTTAGATGAGATTAAAAAAATTGAGCTTGATCTTCAACAAGGCATAAATCCAATAGAGAGTAAAAAGCTCATGGCTTTTACCATTACAGCTGACTTAAGCTCAGAAGAAAAGGCCAGGCAAGCTCAAGAACATTTTGAAAAAACAGTTCAAGGAAGCGAAATTCCGGCTGAGATTGAAGCTATACAAATTGATGTTCAACAAATCAGAGTGCTAGATCTACTAAAAATGTGTAACTCCTCTCTGAGTAATGCTCAGCTAAAAAGATTGTGCGAGCAAGGTGGAGTAAGAATCTTGCCCGATGAAAAGCTATTAGAAGATCCTCAAGAAATAATTGATTTAAACCCAAATTTAATCATCAAAATTGGCAAAAGAAGCTTTTATAAAGTTCAAACAAAATAATGACTAAAAAACAAACCAAGATAATCACCACTACTTTTGCTGTTATTGCCATCGGCAGCATGTTAATTGCAAGCATTATTCAAGCAGTTTATATGTTGGGCGTAATATAAAACAACGTCAACAAAATGTACTCGCTATCCGACTCACTCCAAAATATCCCGGGAATTGGAGAGGTAACTGCCAAATTATTAGCCGATTCTGAAATAAAAACCGTTCTGGATTTTTTGCTGTTCGTTCCACTGAACTATGAAGATCTTTCAAAGATAGTCACAATTGACCAACTAGAAGTTAATCAAACTCAGACAGTTAAAGCAAAAGTAATAGCAGTTAATGAACGATACAAATACACTGGCAAAAAAAAATTAACCATTACAACAGCAATCATTGAAGATGAAACTGGAAGATGTAAATCTGTTTGGTTTAACAACCGCTTTATTAAAAGAAATTTAGTTGCAGGAAAAGAATTTTTCTTTGCAGGAAAGTTCAGCGATTACCATAACTTCTCCCAACCAACAGTAGAAGTAGTTAGTGATAACACCACTCATACTGGCCGTTTAGTTCCTAGATACTCACAAACCACTCATCTTAAACAAGGCAATATTAGAAGATGGTTAAAAACTATCATTGAAAATCTAGAACCAATTACAGACCCTATAGCCAATGATCACAATTTATTGAATTTAACAGACTCGCTCAAACAACTGCATTTTCCTGAAAAAGAAGAGTTGGTTATTAAGGCGAGAGAAAGATTGGCAATTGAAGAACTTTTAATTTTGATTCAACATTCTAAAACCCTTAAACAAAATTGGGGAAATAAAATAGCACTGGCTTCGCCAGCTCCTATCTCAAAATTCCTTAGCAATGTAAAAACTGCTATTCCTAAAAACATTCCTTTCGAGTTAACTAATGATCAACTCCAAGCCCTAAAAGAAATCCTAAAAGATTTAACTAAATCTCACCCAATGAATCGCTTACTAGTTGGAGATGTTGGCACTGGTAAAACCGTGGTTGCAGGAATCGCAGCTTATCATATCATTAAAAATAAACACCACAGTGTGCTTATTGCCCCAACACAGATTTTAGCCGAGCAACATCAACAAACCTTCAACAAACTTTTCCCTGATCTGCCAACTCAATTACTGACAGCCAACACTAAGCTAAAACTAGAGTTAGCCACAATAAAAAAACCCTCTTTATTTATTGGTACTCATTCCGTCATCAATCAACTCAAAACTATTAAACCTGCTCTTGTCATTTATGACGAACAGCATCGATTTGGGGTAGAGCAAAGAGCTACTGCCATATTACCAAAATCAGAAAAACAGCCTCATCTACTAACCATGTCAGCCACCCCAATTCCAAGAAGTTATATGCTAACCATCTTTTCACATCTTGATTTATCACTTATTACTCAATCACCATTTGGCTCTAAACAGGTTAAATCATGGTTCGTACCAAAAAATAAAAAAGATGATGCCTATGATTGGTTACAAAAACAGATTTCTGATTCAAATTCTCCTAAAAAATTAGCAATGATTGTTTGCCCATTTATTGAACCTTCTAAGCAAGAAGGTTTTGAGGATATTCCCGCAGCCAAGCAACTCTTTTCTGATTTTAAAGATAAATGGGGCAATAAATATAAAATCACTCTATTACACGGACAACAAAAACCCATTAAACAAGAACAAATTATTAAGCAGTTATTTGCCAACAAAATTGATATCTTGATTTCAACAAGCATAGTTGAGGTTGGAGTTGATTTACCTCAAGCAAACATCATGATCATTGAAGGAGCCGATCGCTTTGGCTTAGCCAGTCTTCATCAATTGCGAGGAAGAGTAGGCAGACAAGGGCAAGAAGCTTACTGCTTACTTTTTAGCTCGAGTAGCTCCTCCGCATCCTCAAAAAGATTAAGTATGTTCTCAAAAGAAAATGACGGACTCAAACTTGCAGAACTTGATTTAAAAAATAGAGGACCAGGCAATCTGTTTGGTTATGATCAACATGGTTTTTCAGAACTTAGGTTTGCTTCATGGAATAACGCACAACTTATTAAAACAGCTCAAAAAATATTTAAATCGATTGAAAAAAATAAAAACTGGACTCCAGTTGACTTAAAACAGACCCAAAAAAAATATTCTGAAATTGTTGAAACTCGTGTAGCCACCAATTAACATTTTTTCACCTCTTCACACTTGACTTATTTTTTACTATTATGGATGTAAGATGAAATCATCAGCCAATAATCCTCAGTCAGGTCAGGTGGGAGTAGTTATACTTTTAATGATGGCAGTTGTCTTTACTGTAGCCATCAGTTTAAGTCAGCGTACCCTTCAGCAACAAGATTCTGCAACTACTCAAGATGAATCAATTCGTGTTTTTAATGCAGCTGAAAGTGGAGTAGAGAGTGCTTTATTTGACATCTCTGAGCATGAGCAGCTTGGCTCACAGCTAGGCACCGGAGGAGATTTTGAGTTTGGGGATTCAAATGTATCTTATTCAATCAGTGATTCTCCTCAATTTGAGATGTTTGTTTTAACTGGCAACACCGTTGAAATTCCACTCAACAATCCAACCGAAGGAGATGTTGTAGAAATTAGCTGGAAGCACTCTGAATCAGTGCTTAACTGTAGCACTCAAAATCCTCCTGCATTAATTGTGAGCGTACTTAATCTTAATAATGCTAAACACTATGCATACGATCCTTGTCCAATTGCCAGAGGAACAAACTTCTACGAAGTAGATAATTTCTGTGGTCCATGTGAATATCAGTTTGAGATTGACGTTCCTGTTAGCGACGACGATCGTTTATTAAGAATCAAACCAATTTATGACAGCACGAACATTCTTGTCACCAGCTCAAATGCAAATATTATTTCATTAGCACAATACGACGTTGCCTCCACAGCTTTTAACACGGGAGATGATATTGCTCGAACTATTGAGGTAAAACGCTCCATTCCTGGATCGTATAGCTTTATGGACCATACCCTAGTTAGTGGCAGTAGTCTAACAAAAAACTAATTCAAAAAAAACATTAAT
Organism: uncultured Pseudomonadales bacterium; assembly: GCA_964437755.1. GTDB lineage: Bacteria > Patescibacteriota > Microgenomatia > UBA1400 > PJMF01 > DAOLOF01. The sequence goes on from CAYTIA010000004.1 coordinate 35,519, forward strand.
AACATCAATCATCAATCTAAAATATGCCTGCCACAGCCATTGATATCGGTAGCTACTCACTTAAAGCTATTGTAGCAAAACCCGGACAAAAACCAGTAGTTTCAAGGATTGCCCAACAAATTAATACTTGTGGATTTCCTTACCCGAAAGATGAAGCTCAGGCTGAAAAGATTCTCAAAGAGGTTGACCAGCTGTTTCATGATCACAAACTGCCAAGCACCGATGTATATTTAGGTCTTCCAGAGGAAGTTGTCGCAACCAAAATGATTTATCTGCCTCCGCTTTCTGATGCCGAGCTAGCTTCAGCTATCGATTGGCAAGCTGAGCAACATATTCCAATTCCCTTAAATCAACTCTCACTTGAATACCAGGTAATTTACCGACCTCCAAAAAACGCTAAAGATCAACCTATGAGAGTTTTGCTCGTGGGAACTCGTAAGGCAATAGTTGAACTATACGTTGATATTTTTTATTCTCTTGGCATTCAGCCAAAGATCATGGAAACACAACTTTTTTCTATCATAAGAGCCATGAATTTTGAAGCTAACGACCCCACCACCTTAATAGTTCACATTGGTGCCGAGAATACACAAATCGCTGTTATTCACCAAACCGAAGTTTTATTGGCTACCAACAGAAAAGGTGGGGGAGCAATCTTAACTAAAGCTATTCAGCAATCAGTCTCAAACTGTACCCCTGAACAAGCCGAGGAGTACAAACGAAGTTGTGGCTTGTTACAAGAACAACTTCAAGGAAAAATTGCCCAAATTCTTTTTCCAACAATCGATCCTTTAGTTCAAGAAATTGTCAAAACCATGAAGTTCTTCAACAATGAACAACCTCAGACTCCAATCGCTAGAATTGTTTTAACAGGGGGCACCTCTCAACTTCCAGGCTTGGTTAGTTATTTTGCTCAAGCTACTGGAATAGAGGTTTTGTTAGCCGCTCCATTTGAAGGAGCTGATGGTGAAAAACCTGAGAATGGCCAACAAGAGTTTATCACTTGTATAGGAGCACTTATGAGGAAAAAGGAGTAATAATCACCAATAAATGATTGAGATAAACTTTCTTTCTCAGCAAAATACAAAGCTCACCGCTCAACAAAAAAAAGATCGGTTGTTTTTTAGATACTCACTAATCATTTGTATTATCTGTTTAATTATTTTGGTTATCACTTCTGGAATAAATTTTTATCTAGGCTATCGTTTAAAAAAAGTTCAGGCTCAAGTAACATCAGCAAAACAACAGATTGACTCTGATAGATCTCTTGAAGCAAACTATCTCTTTTTTGTAAACAAATTAACTATCATTCGAGAACTTTTTGACCAAAGAGCAGAAAAGCAAATTGCCATTGGCTTCTTCACCGATCTTTTCGGTCCTGATATTACTATCAGCGGAATAAACTACAACATGGAAGAAGGCATTCTTTCTCTTAAAGTTACCAGTCCTCAGGTATTCGTTTTAGAACACGCCTTCGAAGTCTTAGAAAACCAAGAAGTAAAAGATCTATTTGCATCTTTAACAAAAACAGACTTAACTCGTCGATCAACAGGCGAGTATGAATTTTTATTGACAGTATCTTTTTCTGATGATTCGGAGCTAATTAATGTTGAGGAGGAGTATTAATGGCCATTGCTCAAACTAAACAAGATTTAAATATAAAACTATTGCTCAACTCACGCAAAAACTTATTGCTTTCAATTGTGATTGCTTGGGTCTGTGTAGCCATGGTTTTTTTTGCTATTAAGCCTCAAATCGAAACAATATTTGTCGCTAATAAAAAGCTTGATCTAGAAAAAAAACAGTTCCAGAAAGTTACTTTAAAAATTAATGAGCTAAAACAGATTGAAATCTCTGATCAATTTAAACAAAAAGAAAAAGTTGATGAAGTTTTACCTTCACACAAACCAATTCTTGAGTTACTTTACAATCTTCACCAAACAGTTCAAAGTTCACAAGTGGCAGTTATCTCACTGCTGATTAATCCTGGATCAATCGCCAGTGGATCTGGCGAGCTTGATCTTGTGGCCAATCAGAGAAATCAGGAGGCAACCACTACCAAAAAAAGAAGATATGACAAACTAGAAATGGAGCTAGTGGTAAAAGGCGAATCAGATCAAGTTGATCAATTCTTAGAAACAATTGAAAGAATTGCTCCTTTTACATCTGTTGTAGAATTGAATATTAAGGAGTCAAAAAAGAATGTATCTGGAGAACAGGTAGCTCTATCTGAAGCCGAGATTTTACTTAATACCTATTTTTACACTCAAGTAATTTCAACTAGCATTGAGGCAACTTTACCAACAGTAGGAGAAAAAGAGTTAAGAGCCTTTAACACTATTCAACAATTTATTCCTTCGGGATATCAACTGCCCACAGACATTACTAACGCCGATATTGAGGATTTGTTTGAAGTCACAGGGTTTAAGTTTAATTAAACTCTCCAAAAAACCAATAAGCTTACTCTTCGTCTTTTACTACTTCAATCTCAAAACGTTCTTTAAGATCTTGAGCAAGAATTGAGGCTACTTGTTGTACAGCTTTAATAGTTCTTCCTCTTGAGCCAATAATTCTACCAATATCATTAGCATGAGCCCTGATTCGATAAATATTTTTATATTCACCCTCAATCATCTCAACAGATAAATCTGCGGGATTTTTTACCAAGTGAGTGAGAATAAACTCAATGAAATGTTGCATTTAAATAAAAAATAGCTTGTACTTATTATATAGATTTCAATTATTCTTTTTTCTCTTCAGTCTTTGTTTCCTCAGCCTTGACTTCTTCAGCCTCTTTGGTTGGAGCCTGACTCTCTGTTTCTGCTACAGGTGCTTCTTCCTTAACTTCTTCAACTTTTTCTTCTTTAGCTTGTTTTGCTTCTTCTTTTTTTGCTAGCTGTTTTTTTGAAAGCTTTTTCTTTTTTTCTGGAAAACCTTTTCCAGCTTTAGCAACTTCGTAAAGATAGGCAACTGTTTCAGTAGGTTGAGCTCCCTTAGTAATCCAAGAGTCATACTTTTTAATATCTAGTTCTAAAACTTTTGGAGTTTGCATTGGAGCGTAGTATCCAATCATCTCAACATATGAGCCATCGCGTTTATCACGAGCCTCATTAATCACTATTCTATAGTGAGGTTGATTTTTCTTTCCTAATCGAGTGAGTTTAATCTTGAGCATAGAAATTCTTTTTTTCTTTTGTTAATTATAAATAATAACTGAATCAGCAATTTTATACCAAACTCTCACTTTTCTCAAACTTAGTTAGTGCCTGAGTTGCAGCTTGTTGCTGAGCAACCTGTTTGCTGTTGCCAGTTCCCAAACCCGCAACCTCTCCTTTAACCTTCACCGACACAGTAAATACTTTTGCATGATCTGGACCCTGCTCATCTATCAACTCATACACTGGTGCCTCTATACCTTGTGCTTGCAATAATTCTTGAAGGGCGCTTTTTGAGTCCTTGTACAATTTTTTTTCTTTGATAACCTCAAACTTTGGGGTCAAGACTTTTTCTATAAATGAGATAACAACATCTATACCCTGATCTAAATATAAAGCTCCCACCACTGCCTCAAAGGTATCAGCCAGCAAGCTTATATTTTCTCTTCCGCCACCAGCTTCTTCACCTTTACTCAAAAACAATTTTTCTCCTAATCCAAGTTCTGTAGCTACTTGGGCTAAAGTTTCAGTTCTAACCAAAGCACTACGATAGGCTGTTAGTGTTCCTTCGGGTTGGTCAGGGAATTTTTCAAACAAAAAGTTTGTGATTACTAACTCCAACACTGCATCTCCTAAAAACTCTAAACGCTCGTTTGAAATCGTTGAAGATGTGCCAGAGATACTAGGTTCATTCAAGGCGCTACGATGGGTGAGAGCAGTAGTAAATAAACTTAAATTTTTGAATTTTGGAAGCATATTTCTTATTTCTTCTTTTCTACCAGTAATTTCCCCAAAACTCCATTAACAAATCTTGAGGAGCTTTCAGATCCAAGCTCTTTAGCTAATTCTACCGCCTCATCAATTAAAACCTTTATCGGAGTATTTTTGGTTACTGATTCCCAATAAATCACTCGCAAAATTGCCAAATCAACTCGATTAATTTCTGAAAGAGGGCGCTCAGGAGCGTGTTGCTTTATCTTTGTATCAATCTCTTCTAGATTATCCAATATAGTTAAAACTTCAGGGTGAAGCTCTTGATCAAACGGCAACCGATTAGTTAAATTTGACACTGCCTTTTCAACCTTGCCATCCAGCTCACTAAAAGTAGCTGCAAATAGATCTTGGACCAATCTTTGACGCCGAAAATGACGTTGATCCGAAGCCACAACTGATGACGAAGACTGAGTTGTCATATAAATGCTTATCGATTGATAAGCTTCTTGAAATCAAGACCCATTTGACTAAACATAGAAGCCACCATGCCTCGTTTATGCTTAGGAGCAACTGAGGTATTTGGATCTTTTTTTAACTTCATCTTCTTTAACTGTCCTGCTCGCCTTTGACCTCTTTGAATACTACCTATACGAAACTTTGGTACTGCTCCCATAATAGACCGCCCTTCATTAAGTAAATAAATAATTATTTATAAAAACGATAAGTAGCGTATTATACAGGGATTTGGCATAAAAATCATCTTCAAGTTATCTCTTGTCTAAATAGAGGGTGAATGATATATTTTAGTCGTAACTAGATATAAAATGTATTGATCTGATTTACTTATTTAGTACATATTGAGAATTTATAGATAAACGGCTTATAATATTTTATTATTACAAATATAAGTATATCTTAAATTAACAAAAACACTCAATTAATTAGTCAATCCATATGAGTAATAAACAAGAGTTATTAAATCAATACCAAGCATCTGGTTTAGTAAGAGAAAGAATAGAAAGAGAACAGAAACATGATCGAGATTTAGACTACGGTGGTTTTTTAATAGTTTTGAATAATAAATTACGAATAACTGGTTTAAATACCAATCGAGAAAACCCAAGTCATGCTGAGATTCTGTCTGAGCAGCTGACAACGATCAAGAATGTTTTTGATCAGTTATATATCGCTGGGCATCTACTGCGCCTTTCTCCAGAACAAGCCCAACTTTTTACGCAGTTTAAGTCTAACGCTGAACAGTTAAGCTATATTATTACTGCTATTAGTCCAGAAGACTTAAATCATCGCAATCTTTCGGTTTTTGCTAACATGCTAAAACCAACAATGTTTGCTGATTACGATCAGATTCTAAGAGTCTCAGAAATCGGTCAAATTCAAGATCCCAGAGAAAGACGACAGGCTATTACTCAACTAATGAGTGATCTAGGCATTGAGCGAGCTAGCATCAAAAAACTTTCTATTTTTTTTGAAACACAACCAACTTTGGCACAGGTTAGAGAACAGGTCGCCAAACAGCAGTGGCTAAAAAGATTATTCTGGAAATCAGCCTCAACCCTTGGTTTATTACTATTGATTTCAGGCTGTGTGGCAACAACAACAGAAACAACCCCGCCACCAGGAACACCTGTATCAGAAGTTACTCCTGAGCCAACTAATACTCCAGACGTTGTTATAACTCCAACTGCTGCTCCAACCATTGTTACACCTCCAGAACAAGGTGGCTTAATTACCCCAGACCAAGAGGCTGAAACGGAGAGGATAATTGCTCAATTTATTCTTAAACAACAAGCTCGCCAACTAATTCCAGGTATAAAATTACTCGGAATAGACGAGTGGGTTAGTGCTCCGACTCAACCAGAAGATAGCGGTTATTATCCCTTTGCTTGGAAAAGAATAGGAGACTCAATTGCATTAGAAGAGATTGGCACTCATAAAGATAACTCTAGACACTATATATTTTTTGATTACAAAAATAACAGAATAGCTTTAGTTAAAGCTGATGCAAACACTTATGTTACTGTTGATCCTAATGGCAACTGGGTTGTTCTTGATGCAGATAACCAACCTGCTCAAGAAATTATATGGCAAGAAGTAAGTCAAGAACAAAATCAAAATCCAGAAAAACCAATAAGTGAAATCTACGTAGCAAAAGACAGATTATATAATGAGATATCCATAGAGTTACTTCAATCTTTTGGTTTTGAGAGTTGGGAAAAAGTTGGAGAAGAACAAGCAGCGTGGCTAAAATCTATTTTGGCTGGAACAGATTTGAACGGATTACAGATAGAGATACAATCAGCCATTAATAATGGAACATTTTACGATGCTGATGGCAACATAAGCGTAGAATGGAAAAATCGAGGACTGGAGCTAATGATGGGAGTAATGAAAGACAAGTTTAAAGCAGAGTTAGACACATTAACAGATCCAGAAGCAGAAGGAGTAGACTATCCAAGATTATTGGAGACAGTGATTACTATAAATGGCAAAACCATCCCCATTAGCCTACACCATGGTTCTGCTTTGTATAATTTATACAGAGATAAAAGTGATTGGGATTATACTACATCTGTACCAGGTTTAACTTCAACATATCTCAATCCAGATTTTCAAACAGGAGTATCCACTATATTCGAACAATTTTTTGTAGATCGAGAACTAGATATTAAAGCCGGTTTTGCTGAAAGCTCGTTTGTCGTTAGCGATGGAAAAATAGTTAATGTTGGAGAAGTTACCGATGTAAAAAGAGTTGGAGTAGAGAATATAGATAAAATCGAGTTTTTCAGACTACATGAGCAAGAACTTTGGGTATTGGAATATATGCAAAGAGATATTACTCCCTATGCTTTAAATCCTCATTACGATGGAGATGCGGCTACTCCATTTATTGATTTCATTTGGTTTATAAGAAACAAAACATTGACCTTTGTGCATGTTCAACCAGGAAACATAGATAAGGAGGGAGAGGCTTGGATATTGTATGCAGTTTTCAGAGACTCTCTTGCACAAGCTATGGCAAATTTATCATTTGCTCTAAGAGCTGAATCACTCGAATCAAGAGTTGCAACCAATGAATATTTAGACTTTTATATTGGTCTAAAGGGTCAAGTTAGAAAAGAGATAGATGCAATTAAAGCAAAAGAAACTCAATAAATTAACAGTAGTAAATTGGTAAAAAGCTCACTACATTTACTTAGTTTGCTTTTAAAAGTTTTAAGATAGATATTTTTCATCAGATTATTCCTTTTTGAAAAAAAATCGGCTATAGTAAGACTGATGAATATCCTTAGACATAAAAATTCTAAAAAAATCTTCGTAGTCTCTTTGTTATTAATGTTGTTTTTCCTAGGGTGGTCTTTGGGTAAAAACAAAATTAGAGATAAATATTCAACTAATTCAGAGTTATCTTCTACAAACAGCACAACTTGGATACTTGAATCAGAAATAGACAACTTGCACTGCTATCAGGCAAATTGTATTAACCTAGATTTAATAGAGCAGCTATTGCTTGATTTGGGCTATGATCAAAAAAACCCAACATTTAAGATGTTGGGAGGATCGAAATTAATAAAACCATCACATATAAAGGTTAGTTTCATAGATATAAACAAAGTCAGCACAGAAGTTGTTGAAAGCCTGGAATATGTAATGACAGAAGAGAATAAAATATATTCAGGAATAGCAATGACAGAAGACGATGACCAAGTAGAGGTAAAACTGTATTTAGATACAATAAAAGCAAGTGAATATTTAACAGATGAATACGACTATAACAAAGCTTTCGAACTGCCGTTCTTACAATTTCTAATTAATGCCAACTATACAGACACAGAGACCAACTTAGGAAAAGTAGCAGATAGACTTAATCAAATACATAAAAAATATTTTACCAACAAACAAGAAAAGTTGTTTAATCTCGAATTCAAAGAAGAGACAAGCTGGTTAAATCTAAAAAAAATAATAAGCAAGTTAATACAACCTGTACAAGCAGCTTGTGATGGAATGTTAACTTGCGGAACTCAAAATGTTTATCCTCAATGCGAGGATGGAAGTTATTGTAGGTCAGATCAAGTGGGTTTAGAGTGCGGATGCAAAGTTCCAAAAGTAGACGGAGAGTGTCCAGAAGGTCAAGAAGCCTATTGTCGCGTTGAAGAAGATTGCACCCCAAATGGTAATTTTGAACCCTGTTCTTGGTCTGGAACAGAAAGTGCTTGCAATGCTAAACAACATTGTGGAGCTTGCCCGATAAGTGGAAGTGGTTGTTCTTGGTCTGGGAGTCCACCACCCCCAACTCTTCCCCCTGGACCAACTCTTCCGCCAGGAGTACCAACTCCGACTGATTATCAACCACCTCCGAGTCAATGCCCAGGAGTATGTTGCTGGGGCAGTTGCTGGGGCGAAACTTTATCCCCAAACACTTGCGACTCTCCCCAAAACTGTTGTTCAGCATGCCAACCAGCTTGGCCATCACAAGGTATAGTTAGAGTTTGGGTATACTATGATTCAAATAAAAACTATATGCACGATGAGGGTGATCAATCCCTGCCTTCAGAAATCACAAATGGTGATGCTAGAGTACAGCTTCATTTTCCTCAGCATAATGGAACAAATACGCACTACAAAACTATTCAAAATTCATTGGGTGGATGGGGAGCAATAGCAAGCCTAAGCAATTGTGTTGGCAACTGGGATAATTTTGGAGGGTGTGGAAGTGAAAACGAAGTTTGTTGCAGCCCACCAGGACCAATCACATTTTTTAGAACTTGCTGGGGAGTATGCAACCCAGAGGGAAGCGGGCACTCTTTTTATGACGGTTGGGGTGCAGGAGGAGGTTTGACAGCCGCTGATGTAATATGGGCACCATATTTATTCTGGAATTATTATAATGCTAGCAAAATGGCTTCATTTGACTGGGGAGGATATGTTGGACCAAGTGGAGCACAAAATGCAACAGCACAAATTAGTATCATTGATCTTCCGCCAGAATATGAAGTAAATCTCATAAGATTTTCAAAACCCATTCCTTCAGAAAGTGAGATGGCTAATTTAGATATATACAAAAGTGCCAATACCCTTTACCACACTAACTCTATTAGCAAAACCATCGAAACCGTTGGAGGGTGGCACGTAACAACGGGATTATTTGTTATCGGGATTTCTCCAAAAAATGATCCTCCAGAAGCTGTTTATTCTCAAATAGTTTCAATTGATGATGACACTAGCGTTACTGATCAAATGTGCTTAGCTAGTAACTCAGCTAAAAAAATAGAAATTGCTTCTTTTTTTAGTGACCCAGATGAGCCAATTTCTCAAAATTTAGTAAAAAATGGCAGTTTTGAGAATGGTACTGCTAACTGGACGCTTCAAAACATTAATGGCAACACCGACGGCTCTGCTTCTATTGTTACTGGAACTAATGCCTATTACGGTCCCTCAGCTCTTAGAACCAATGGCGGTGCTTCAACTGGTTACTTCAGAGCCATCCAAGCTGTTAACCTTGAACCAAATACCAACTACTCATTTACCGCTACCTACAAAAGTGGTACTACAGCCACCAATCCAAGATTGGGGGCTCATGTTTACTGCCATCCTTCAGATGGAAGTCCTGCAATTGGACAACCAGCCATGAGTATCACCTTTAGTCAAATTTATTCTGAATTCAAAACCGTTGCTAATTCATTCACTACCACTACCTGTGCAGGACAATTTACTATCTATATTTTTTCAGATGCAGATCCCAACTCATGGATGACTCTTGATGGGGTGTTTTTACGCCAAGGCTCTCAAGTAGCTGAAATCTTTTCAGATATCAGCCGCTTTCAGATTAATTTAGAAAAACAAAACTTTCCAACAAATACTGAATTTAGTGGAGGTGACTGGCCCTTAAGATTGCAGGCTGTTCGTCTAAATAATATTAACATGAACAAATACCGCGCCTTTAATGGCACTGGAACTTCTGACGACACAATTAGTTATAGTTATGATTTTACAACCAATAGGTGGTATTTACCCTCAGATTCATTCATAGATCCAGATGTTTGTGTACCATGGTGCTGGCCACCGCCCGCATTAATACTTTCATCAAATCCTGCCACTGGAGCTTGGAATACTTATTTTCAATATGCTGGTGCCAACACCATTTTCGCTCGCTGGGTAGTTGAAGTTAATAGCTCGTTACTTAGTGAGGGTCAATATCACGTCACAGCCTGGGTAGATGACTTTCTAGCTCAACAAGATGAACGCGCATCTGCTGGTGACCGCACTAAGATGACTTTAACTTCGGGAGCCGCAAGTTATACTTGGCAAAGGTTCGGTTCTCTTGATGTAACCAGTCCCTTACTGACTGTTAACTTTATGGAGTCTGAGAACGACACTCCCTCTGGAGATTACTGTCCTTACAGAACTGGCACTGCTGTTACTCTGAATGGAGCTGCTGTAGGAGTAAGGCCATCTGGCGGTAGCACTTTCCAAAATTCATCAATCAATAATATTTCAACTATAAACATCACTCCCAATACCTGTGCAGATACTTATGATGTTAGGCTAACTCTAAATCCAAGCGACGGTTATGTTTGTAACTGCCAAATTGGAGCCAATCCCTATGAATGTGTTTATTATGATGTGCCAGCTACCTATTTGGGTAATGATCCAATTAATTTTTATCTCTTGGAGGTTGACCTCACTAATAATGCTTGGTTTCAGAGCGTTGGTGGACAAATAACGGCTCTTGGCAACATTAGATCAAACGTTCCTTATAATGCCGCCACATCAGGTCCTTGTAATCAAGGAAATAACTGTTGGCCAGCCTTGATTACTTGGCTACCATGGAGTGGGGGAGCAGACTATGTTAATACCCCAGGTTTTCCTTTTGCTAGAACAGGTGGCTCAATTAATACCCATAGTGATGGTGGAACCGCTTATGTTCATACCACCGATCAACATACTCAAAGCAATGATGGCCACGCCTCTGATAACTCAGCCATTCCTACAGAGTATAACTATCAGTACTTCTACAATAGATTTGGCTTTGAATATGACACAGCAGAAAATCAGTTGGCTAGCGGAGCTCAGCCGAGTCTGAGCTCTGGTTTAAATATTCGATTTGCTTCTAGCGATCTAACTATTTCTGAACCTTGGCACATATCTGCTGGTGAACAACTAATTGTGTTTGTTGATGGCAATCTTACTCTTAGCGATACCACTGGAGATAGAAGGTTAATTAGAGCCGATGCTGGAAGTTATCTTGCTTTTATTGTATCTGGTAATATTTCTATCAACTCAAATGTTGGCTATACGATTCCAAATACAAATCCAATTGTTTTTGCTCGTCCTGGAACCGTTAGCCCTAATGTAGAGGGCATTTATCTTGCTAATGGCACATTGACAGTTGCCAGCAATGGCAATGCCTCTTTGCCTGACAAGAAGTTCATCGGAGCTGGCACTTTTGTGGGTTGGAGTGGAGTTAATTTAGCCAGATCTTTTGCTGATGGAGTTATTGGCATGGCTTGGCACAATTTTAATCCTACCGAAACATTTATCTATCGACCAGATTTCTTACTCAACACACCATCTGTAATGAAAGAACCAATCCATGAATGGCGAGAGGTAGCTCCAAGAACCAGCAACTAATATCAAAACATGAAAATAAGTACTTCTCCGGCTCATAGTAGTAAAACCGGTTTTACTCTAATTGAAGTTTTAGTAATTTCTGGATTAACCGTGATAATTATGCTTAGCACAGTGAGCTTATTCATGACTTTTTTAATCAGCCAAGCCAGAATCACTCAAAAGCAACAGTTAAAAAATGCTGGGAACAGTGCATTAAAACAGATGACACAAGTTTTAAGAGAAGCAAAATCAATTAATCCCTGTAACCCTGCTTCGTCAAACAGTATTATGTTTACCGACATCAACAATAGAACTGGCAGTTATCAAAGAAGTATTTTTGATAACGGTAATTATGGAATTAACTATTCCACTCAAGATGGTAGTAATTTTATTACTTCACAAGATATGAATATCATCTCTTTTACTTCTAACTGCTACACTAGTCAAGAATCTCAACTAGTTAAGATTACTTTTGTTTTACAAAATCCAAGAATTCAAGGCCCCTCAAACGAACCCCTCAATCAAGAGTTTGGTGTAAATATTCAGTTAAGAAATTAATTTTATCTAATATTTAGCTACATCGCTTCTTGTCCCCCGCACTCCCAGTCACAGGTGATCTCATTGCATACCCAAGGATATCCTCCAATGCAATAACCACCCGGAGGAAGACCTACACAACAAACAGATTCTGGTGTTGGAAAAAGGGTAATTGTTGGAACAGAAGTTGGGGGAACAGGGGTAGCTGTTGGCCCAACAGGCACAAACACCTCTGAATCATGGAGATTCTTTGCCAATTTAAAACTAGAATTTACAGAAACCTCATCGCCGACATCATTTAACCAGCTAATAATAATTTCAACACTAATTTCATTAGCATCAACTACCACGGAAGCAACTTGTTTTATTTGTGCAGGAATATCTCCTGAAACCGCAACAAAAGGGCAATTTTCTCCCGTGGGCAATCCAGAAAATACATTGTTGTTAACACCTGTTGAAAAGCTGTTAACACCATTAAGACAGTAAGTTCTTGTTTCTAACACCGAGCTTAATCCAGACCAACCCAAGATACTTCTTTCTTGACGAAAAAAATCTATTCTTGACTGAGCTAACTCTGAAGAATAATTTCTAACTCTAGCTTGAGAGTCAGACTTCATTGTATAAGTCATTAGAGTTGCCAAACCTACCATTACTAAAGCCAGAACTGTTCCTGAAACCAAAATCTCTAAAAGACTAAAGCCACTATCTTTGTTCAAGTATTCTTTTTCAATAATTTTTTTCATTAATATTCCCAATTGTTAATATACAGAAGACTCAATACATTCCCAAACACAAGTACTTGGATTACACCACCAATTCCAAGGACAAGCATCATCAGGAATACCATGACAACATTGAGTAATTATATCTGTTGGTGCTGGAATAAAAGAAGTTGGAGATGGAGTCATTTGTTCGACTATTATCTCAATCTCTCCAGATCTCACTACTCCAGATCGATGAATCGAAATTGTCATTTCACCAAAGGCGCTCTCTAAAGATACTCCATTAGTTTCCGGTGCATCAGCAGGATCTAAATCATCATCAATTATCCCCGTTACTGCTCTCGAATAAAGAGTATTGGAACTTAAAAAACTTACGCCGCTTGATACTTTTAAAGTTCTTAATTCTTCAGGGCTTCCATTACTACCATCTAAACACCTGGGTTTGATCTCGATCACTCCCGTTCCATTGTCATTATAAAAATCAATCTGATAGGCTTCTAAACTAGTACAACCTCTCATTTTGCCACTACGAGCAGAAATTTGGGCTGACTCAACTGCTTCTCGAACCAGCTCAGCTGCTTGTGTTAACTTTTGTCGATCATTAAAATTGATATACCCAGAAATTCCCATTCCAAGTAAAAGTAATAAAATTGCTATTGATACCAATAATTCTATTAAAGAAAAACCTTTGTGATTCATTTTTTTATGGATTGCTCAAAGTATAGGGATTAATTGCATTTGGATCTTCTAAGTTCACGCTAAGAGTAAAAGTTGAGGCAGTAGAGGAGTAGACATAAACATTGCTCCCTGGATCTCTAAAACGTTCCACACCATCGCTTAAATAACCCTGAGTATTAAGATAGGTAACCACTCCATCAAAATTATAGCCTGTTGGATAGCTACCCACATCTGAACGATACAGCACCAGAGCTTGACGAACAGTTTCCAGATCGGCCTTACGCTTTGAATCTCGGCTTTTAATCGAGGCCGTTCTATAACTTATCACTCCTATAGTAGTTAAGACAACAATGATCGTGGCAACTACTAGCAATTCAATCAGAGAGAAGCCATTTTTTGGTAATTTCTTTTTCATAATAAACTATTGTAAGTTGGTAAGACAGTAATAACCACCACTTGATGCAAAGCCACAAGAATTATTTGATGAGTTACCATCGGTCCCATCAAGATCAGCGCAAACACAGTAACCGCCTGGAGCCCTTGCAACGCAAGTATATTCTGCACCAGCAGGAGCACCAGATGGAAAATAGGTGTTTGCTTTCATTGCTTCACAGCTTGAAGCAGTACTATAAGAACCATTATCAGCATAATACTGCTCAAAGCCATCTTGCATGGCTTTGACGTTGGCTCTACGCCTAGCATCTCGTGCCTTTCGTTGAGCAGAAGAGTAAGCCACCACACCAATTACCACCAAGATTGCAATAATGGCTATCACAACCAATAATTCCAAAAGAGAGAAGCCTGAAGACTTTTTTTTATTTTGTCGAAAAATTTTCATATTTACAAATAAGTAATTAAATTGGGTTGTATAAACTTGTCAAACAAAAATACTCTTGATCAGTAGCAGAACTATTCAGGTTTTCACATGAGGTACCATCAGCATTGCCGTTGATAGTTTCTGTACGAGCGCAGACACAATAACCATAGGCTGCTGGCGTAGTGCAGGTATAGCTCATACCCGGCTTTGGATCGGTGGGAAACCCTCCGGGAAAATTGTCTTCATCAGCCATCATCGCAGCGCAGTTATAATTTCCATTTTCAAGATAATATTGCTCAAAACCTTGTTGAGCTGCCTTGATATCAGATTTTCTTCTTGAATCTCTACCTTTTTTTTGAGAAGAAGTTAATGAGGCAGTAAGTAAACCTAATAATATGGCAATTATCGAGATTACTACCAATAGCTCTAGTAAAGTAAAGCCTTCATTTTTTTTATTGGACAGTTTTGTATGACAAATCATATTTTTTATTAGATTAATTAACCTTGACTATAACCAAGTTTTGCGGACTGTCATAGGACTCAATTTTACCCTCTTTAATTACTTTAAGTTTAGCATGATATTCACAACTAGCTGCTAAACATTGATATTGATGTTCAACCTGACCTCTCATGCCAACAAACTGTTCTTTTTTACCATCTCCAAAATCTAGCTCAACTTCAATTGACTCTTCCTCAATTTCATTTGAAAAAATGGTTTCAACTGAAGCAATGAACCTTTCCACAGGATCATCACTATCTAAATATCCTGTAAAACTAGTTTCAAGGCTCGGAGAAACAACGAAAGAAAAAACAACAGCTTGATTCTTTGAAACTTCTAAAATTCGATCAATTTTGTTGTAATATGGCTGAGTGCTAAAACTTAAAATAATTGGTCTATCCACACAAAACTCATTGCAATCTTGAGGACAATCAAGAGCCTCAAATTCCTGTAAACCCTGCCCAAGCTGCATGCTGGTATCACAACAAGAATAACCATAAGAAACACACTCGCTTGGAGGACCAGCAACCCCTGAAAAAACTGCGGGTTTACTAGAAGTAACTATTTCATCATCAAGAACTGTAACTGAACCAGTTCTTTTTAAAACAGTAAAATTCATTCCTAATTCTTGACCCCAGCGAACACCAGACTTACCAGTTTGAACCATGACAAAAGGAGGTAGATCTTCTGTAATAACTTCAATTGGGGAATGCTCTCGCTGATTACAGACTACTTCCACCACATAAGAATTTGAGTCAGTAAATCTTAATTGAGTCACATGTACTATGCCTTTTTCATCCCGATCACTACCTTTAGAGGCACACTCTGTGGCATAGCTCTGAGTATGCTGAATATCCCTAACTTGTTTTAAGCTCTGCTTAACTTTTGAAGTTGTCATTGCCAGCATAACTTCACGGGTAATCAAAAATCCCAATCCCAAGACTAAAGCAAGAATAATTATTGAGGTTAATAAAGCTTTTATGACTCTCATAATAGTTGCCAGTAAGCTTGCCAAAGATCTGCTCCCCACGCTAGAGCAATTAAGGAACCTAACACTAAAAATGGACCGAATGAAATCATCTGACCAGTTTTAGCCCTGCGTGTTATTAATAAAATTATGCCCCAAACTCCACCAATAATAAAGGTACAAAAAATTCCCACTGTTGCTAGTTTATAACCCAAAACCATTGCCAGAGGAAAAACTAGTTTTATGTCACCCCAACCAAGACCATATTTTTTTAAGAAAAGCAAAGGAAGATAACGAAGCATCAAAAAAAATAATAATAAAAGTGTGGCAACAGCTAGATCATTGAAAAAAGATGCTTGGATATTAAACAGTTGTTCGCTCACAGCTTTCATCACTGCTACTAATCCCACTAACAAAACCAACTCATCAGGAATAATCATGTATTTTTGATCAAAAAGTAATATCAACCAAAGAAAAATAATGAAGATAAGCAAAAAGAGAAAACTAAAAAGAGGATTGTTGAAATAAGCGGGTGTTGAGAGATGTAAATAACCAACAAACACAAACAAAATACCTGTTAATAATTCTACCAAAGGATAATCCAAGCCAATCTTTATTTTACAAAAACGACATTTACCTCCTAACAACAGATAAGAAAGCAAAGGAATGTTGTCATACCAGTGGATGTTTTTACCGCAACTCTGGCAATGTGATCGACCAGTTACCCAACTATTATTATTTAGGGATTTTTTTTGCTTTTTAACCAATACATCTTCGCTGTACTTTTCTTCAGATCGGTCAACAATCACCTTAAAAAAACTTCCAAAGAATAAACCAAACACAAATAAAACTAAGTAAAAGAACAAAGGATAGTCGTAAAAAAATACAAAAGAATTAATTAGGGATTGAAACATATACTTAGTTTATCAAAATAGAGAAGGGGAAAGGTAAGCAAAAAAAGCCCCAGATTTTGTCTGGGGCTAAAAATTTAATTTTATAACCTGCTTTTGTTATGGTAAGCAAACCATAGCTCCTGGGACATCTTTTAAACCATCAAAAGTTTCTGTTGGATTGCAGATAAAGTTGGCAGCAGCTTCTTCTATATCAACTGGCAACCCGACTCCATAAGTATAATCTTCTCCTGGCTCAGCAGGGTCAGCGCATCTTTCTAGAGCTTGAGTGTCGAAGGCTCCAGATTGTGGCACAAAACAGACATATGTACTAGCACCAGGTAGACCATTATTATAAAGATATAACGTTCTTCCAGCTCCGCTAGCAACTCTTCTAGTAAAACTTTCTTTCAGTTCTTGAGCACCCGCACAGTTTGCCACCCCCTCGCTACCGGTTGATAGTCGAGTTAATATTGGACAGCCAGTGGCTGGAGGATCTTCCTGGGCAAATACATCACCAACCAACCAACCAAACATTCCTCCACCATTTAAGACAATATTTGGAGTTGGTTCTTCAGGAACACCGCCCACAGCAGGAGTTGTCTCTGTTACCGGAACAGGATATCCGTCAGCATCCATAATGGCAATATTAGGATCATTGGCATCAATCTGCCAAGGGAAATAGCCCTGAAATGCATTGTATCGATCAATAGCACTCAACAACTGCTCTGCATCCGATTGCCTACCTGTGTCTCTACCTCTATTAATTTGCTCGATAGGATTAATTGCTGAAAGAACTGCAACTGCCAAAATACCAAGAATGGTAATGACGATCAACAGCTCGATCATGGTAAAACCTAATTGACGATGGAGTCTTTTCATATTTCCTTTAATAATTTCTTTTAACTACTTATTAATAATTAACAGAAGTTCGGCAGAACTCCTATATCTAATTTATAACAATTGAGCAGTTCAATGCAAGAGTCATTTCAAGATTAACAGATCAAAATCACTTAAAATTGCGATGACAAACTATAGATTGGCATCATTATAGAGACAACCATAAAACCAACTCCTGCTCCCAAGACAATCATAATTAACGGTTCAATTGCAGTTGTTAAGTTTTTAACCGCGTACTCACTTTCCTTTTCATAATACTCTGAAAGTTTAAAAAGAATTTCATCAATTCTTCCTGTTTCTTCACCAACTTGAATCATTTGCGGTAAAAGAGAGGGGAAAACTTCTTTAATCTCGATTGCTGCTGATAAACTCATTCCACGCTCAATCTCTTTCTTGGCTTCTTTGACTGCATCGCGATAAGTGACACTTTCAAGAGCATTGCCTACGATATCTAGTGCCTCTAGCAAAGAAACACCAGCACTCAATAGTAAAGACAAAGTCCTAGCGAACTCAGTTAGGATAATCTTTGTTCGCAAAACTCCATAAATCGGAATCTTATTAAGAAACTTGTCAAAGCTGTGTTCGCCCGCTTCAGTTTTAACCCAAGTTCTAAAAATCAAAAAAAATATAATTCCCACTATAAACATTGCCCACCAATATTTTGCCATCAACCCTGAAACGCCCATTAAAATCCTGGTTGGTAGCGGTAAATCAGCCCCAAAATCTCGATACATTTCGGTTAACTGGGGCAGAACAAAAACCATCATGATAAAACCAACTATCAACATTGCAAACAGCACAATGATGGGGTAGATCATTGCTCCTTTGGTTTTGGCAGCAAAATCTTTTTGTTTTTCAAGCGTCAGCGCTAGACGATCTAAAACTGAGTCAAGCACACCACCTATCTCTCCAGCTCGAACCAATTGAATATAAACCCTTGAAAAAACATCGGGGTGTTCTTTAAGAGCTTCAGCAAAACTCTTTCCACTTTCAACATCTTTAAGAATTTTTATCACCACCGCTGCCATTGCTGGCTTGGCTTGCTCTTGAAGTATAACTAAAGATGTTGCTAGTGGCAAGCCAGCGCCAATCATAGTTGACAACTGGCGAGTAAAGTTCACCAAATCGTCATCCTTGACCCCCATTAGTTTACTCTGGATAAAACCAAAAGATCCCTCAGCAATAGGTCTAATGTTGATAATTAAAAGTGAGCGAGAAATTAAGGCGTTGGCAGCTTGATTGGTATTTTTGGCTTCTACCTTTCCCTTAATGGTTTCACCGTGTTCATTCTTTGCAGTGTATTTATAAATTGGCATATGTACAAAGATATAATCTTTATCTATCCCTCACCCAACAACCTCATCATCTCATTTGGTCTAAAAGCGTGTCTCATCGCAATTTCACGACTAACCAAACCCTGTTGAATTAGATGAATAAAGTGATTTTCAATTAGCATCATTCCTTGTTGACCAGAAGTTTGCAAAACATTATCAATTTGGAACGTTTTACCTTCTCTAATAAGATTACGAATAGCATCGTTAGCAAACATCAACTCAATGGCTGGAATTCTGCCCCCTCCTTGTCTTGGCACCAACCTTTGAGAAACAACCGCCACAACGGTGTTTGCCAACTGTTGACGTATTTGTCCTTGTTGCTCAGCTGGAAAAACATCAATAATTCTATCCATTGTTTGAGCAGCTGTTCCAGTATGTAAGGTCGCAAAAACAAGGTGACCTGTTTCTGCTACAGTAATCGCTGCTGCTATAGTTTCATGATCTCTCATCTCACCAACTAACACAACATCAGGATCTTCTCTTAAAGCAGCTCTTAGGGCTATGCCCCAATCTTGAGTATCGTGATGCATCTCTCTTTGAGAGATTATACTTTTATCTGGTTGATATACATACTCAATTGGATCTTCAATTGTTAAGATATGTTCAGCGCGAGAATGATTTATCTGATCAATCACTGCAGCCAAAGTGCTAGATTTACCCTCACCAGTTGGACCAGTGACTAACACAAAACCCTGTTTGTATTGAGAAAGTTTGTTTAAGTCTGGAGGAAGTGAAAGTTCCTCTATAGTTTTAATTCTTTGTGGAATTAAACGCAGGGCGGCTGCCCAACTTCCCTGAGAAAAATAGACATTAACCCTAAACCTAGCTTTTTTTTGAAATTGGTATCCTAAATCAAGCTCTTTATCTACTACTACCATCTCTTTTTGTTCTTCTGAGAGCAGGGGTTCTATTAATACACGAACCGATTGTGAATCTAAAACAGGGGATCCTTCAACGGGTACGAGTTCTCCGTCAATTCTGAAATATGGTTGTGAGCCAACAATCAAATGAAGGTCTGATCCATCGAGTTCAACTAATTTTGCTAAAAGATCATAAATATTCATATGTTCGTCAAATAAGCTAATAATCTTTTATCATCTATTTATTTCTCTTAACGCTCCTCTGCAACTCTAAGTACCTCTTCAATTGTAGTGATTCCATCTAGAGCTTTCAAGTAACCATCTTGTTTCATTCTAACTAATCCTTGCTTCATGGCTTCTTCCTCAATTTGATCTGATGTAGCGCTCTTGTTAACCAATGATTTTATTGATTCACTCATCTCCATCACTTCAAAAATACCAACTCGACCCCTATACTCGGGTTCTGTCTGAGGACGATTTTCTTTTGGTCTATGCAAAGTTATTTTATTTGGATCCTTGCTGTTTTGTTTGCACCAATCATCAAAATGAGATCCTAAAACATTTTTTATATCCTCAACAACTGCTTTGTCTGGCTCGTACTCCTCTTTATAATCAGGATTAATCACTCTTACCACCCTTTGTCCCATAGCTAAAATCATTGATGAAGAAAGTAAAAAAGGCTCAATACCCATATCAATTAATCTTGGAAGTGCACCCGCCGCAGAGTTTGCGTGAAGAGTAGAAAAGACCAAGTGACCAGTTAAAGATGCTTGAACAGCAAGCTCAGCAGTTTCTTTATCTCTGATCTCTCCAACCATAATTACATCAGGATCTTGACGTAAAAATGATCTTAAACCTGTAGCAAAAGTTAATCCCGCTTGAGAATGAACCTGCACTTGAGTAATTCCTTTCATCTGATACTCAACAGGATCTTCCAAAGTCATAATATTAACTTTTGGAGTATTAATAATGTTCAAAATTGAGTAGAGGCTAGTTGTTTTTCCAGATCCTGTTGGTCCTGTTACCAAAAAGATTCCATGAGGAATTTTTATTGCTTTTCTAACATTTTGTAAGGCTAATCCTGTTAAGCCCAAGTCCTCAAGCTCTGGTACCGCCGCATTTTTTTTGAGTAAACGCATCACTACCTTTTCACCATGGATACTTGGCATCGTAGAAATACGCAAATCAACATCTTGATTATTAGATTGATAGTCAAATCTTCCATCCTGAGGAATTCTTTTTTCATCGATCTTAAGATCTGACATAATCTTTACTCTTGAAACAACAGCATCATGAACTGATCTGGGCAAAACCAATTTTTCTAGAAGAATGCCATCAACTCTATATCTAACTCTAGTTTTTTCAAGTAAAGGCTCTATGTGAATATCTGAAGCTCTAGATTGAAGTGCATATTCCAAGATCGTATCAACTATTTTATTAATAGGAGCTGCCCTAATAAAACCACCCTGATGAGCTTCAAGAGCGCTAGCCTTTTTTGTTCCAATTTCAGTATTCTCCTCAATGGCGGCACTCACATCTCCAGATAAATCCTGAGCATAACGCTCAGTAATCATTCTTTTCACCTCTGAAGAAGAGGCATAATATAACTCTAGAGATGCTCCAGTCTTTTGCTCAATAAAATTGATTGCAGTTAAATTCAAAGGATCGGCCATCGCCGCCTTAATAACATTCGTTTCTTTATCATAAGCAAAAGGTAAAACTTGATAGCGTTTAGCCACGCTTTCATCAATCATATTCATTGCTTCAGGCGATACACCTGTTTCGGCAACTGCAATAAAAGGAATGTTATTTAATTTTGCTTTGGCTTTGGTTAAGTTGATTTCAGAAACAAACTCACCATCTTTAATAATCTGCTCAATTGGTTTATTGGTAGCTAGATAAACATTATTGATTTCCTGAGCCTGTTCTGTAGTAATATGCTGATTATCTACTAAAACCTTTAACAAACCCGTTACATTTGATCCTGTTTTTTGTAACAAAGAATCAGAATTTCCAAAAGAATAACTCTGGTTAGAACTAGATTGCAAAACTGGGGTTTGAGTTAAATCTTGGGCAGACATATTATTATTTCACAATGTTATAAATCAAAACAAAACTCTTTTTTTTACAGAGTTTATGATTTTTGTTAGCATTGCTCATATATAATAATGACACAATTTAGATAGAAATTAAAGGTCAACTGAATGAATTTACAAACAAATACTATCAAATTGCCTCAAGAAAAAAAATCATTGCTAACCTCAGTTTTGCTAATTACTGAATCAAATATTTCTCAAACTGAGCAGTTGTTAAACTATCTCATTAAAAAAAGTTTAGTTCCTTTAAACTCAAGCTTTGATACTCTGGTGAATCTACCCAATATCCATCTTTACAACCAAGAAGGTACTGGTCTTAAAATTGAAACAGTTCGCAAAATCATTGAAGAGTGTAGCTTCTCAAATATTAATAAACATATCAGAGTTATCTCAATCTTAAATGCCCAACAAAGCTCAAATCCAGCTCAGAATGCTCTTCTAAAGATAATAGAGGAACCACCCATTAACACTCAAATAGTGTTAGTTACTTCACAACCCAGTCAAATTTTACCAACTATTCGCTCTCGTTGTATAGAAATTACTTTCTCCAACAAGCAAAAATTAAACATAAAAAAAACAACATCAGAAATTGAAGGCATTGCACAGGAATTAATAGATGAGTCAATCTTTTCTTTAAGTAGAGCTATCGAGATTGCAGATCAGTATAAAAAGAGAGAAGAAGCTCTACTCTTTACAAAAGATATTATTATTCATTTCCACTCTCAACTTAAAGTAATCTCCAACAGCAACCTTTCAAAAAAAACTATCTTTATTCTTGAAGAGTTTCTAAAAGCATATCAAGACTTACAAAAAAATTATAATTCTCAATTAACTTTAGAAAACTATCTCTTTAATATTGTGAGAAAGTATCAAGTGCAGGTGAAATAAACATCTAATTTGTTATAATGAAGAGTAATAATCGCCATCCCTCCTGCCTCACGTTTGCACAGAAATCAAAGATGTGATACAAGTTATGGTTCTAAGATTTGTTGTGTTTTGTATTACTTTAATTTATATTGCGCCAACACTTTAAAAACATTATGGCTACTCAAAAAGACGTTAATACTTATCGAGCTACTCAAATCAAGGTCCTTGAGGGTCTTGAGCCTGTTCGCAAAAGACCAGGCATGTATATCGGTTCCACAGATAGTAAGGGCCTACATCATCTTGTCAAAGAAATTCTTGACAATGCTGTTGATGAAGCAATTGCCGGCTATGGAAAACAGATAAGATTGTTTAGGTCTCCTACCACTGACACAGAGCGCAAGCTTGCCAAAGAAGATGTGCTCGGACCAGAATCAATTACAGTTATTGACAATGGTCGAGGCATTCCTGTTGAGATGCACGAACAAGCTGGCGTTTCAGCTCTTGAAGTTGTAATGACCAAACTTCATGCTGGAGGTAAATTCGAAAATACAGCCTACAAGGTGTCAGGAGGTCTTCATGGAGTTGGTTCTTCTGCAGTTAATGCTTTATCTGGATTAATGACAGTTATCTCAAAAAGAGATAATAAATATTTTTACCAAAGTTATTCTAAAGGAGTTCCTCATAATCCAGTTGGAGAGATCACCGAAAAAGAGATAAAATCACTTTTTCCAACTCAGCATCAAGCTCTATTTGATAATGATACCGGCACCATGGTTCATTTTGTTCCAGATAAAACCATCTTCTCCTCAATCAAGTTTAGTTTAGATAATCTCGTACAAATCTTAAAAGATCGAGCCTATCTAATGGCAGGAATATACTTTGTTTTAAATGACAACGTTGCAGAAATTGAAAAACATTTTTATTTTGAAGGAGGAATTAAATCACTTGTTGAACACCTCAATATTGGCAAGGAAGTTCTTCACGAAGTTTTCTATGGATCAGACAACTGGAAGGATAACGAGTCAGGTATGGAGATCGGAGTCGAAGTTGCGCTTCAGTACAACGATTCTTATCGCGAGATTGTAGATAGTTATGTCAATGTCATTAACACTCCAGATGGAGGCACTCACATTAACGGTTTCACTATGGCTTTGGGTAGAGTTTTGCGCGATTATGCTGAAAAAAATGAACTGATTAAAAAAGACGAAAACTTTGTGTCTAGTGATATAAGGGAAGGCTTAACCTCAGTTGTTTTTGTAAAAATGGCTGCCAATGATCTTCAGTTTGAGTCACAAACAAAAACAAGATTAAACAACTCGGAAGCGCAATCGGCTGTTTATCGAGTCTTTAAAGAAAAGTTTGAAATTTTTCTAGAGGAAAATCCAGATGCTGGTAAAAATATAATTTCTAAAATCTTGCTTTCGGCTAGAGCTAGAAGAGCCGCTCGAGCCGCCAAAGAAGCCGTCACTCGTAAAGGAGTTCTTGAGGGTACAACCTTACCAGGAAAACTAGCCGACTGTCAAAGCACCGATCCTTCACAATCAGAAATCTACATTGTTGAGGGAGATAGTGCAGGTGGTAGTGCCAAACAAGGTCGTGATCGAACTTTTCAAGCCATTTTTCCACTTAGAGGAAAAATTCTTAACACTGAACGAGCACGCTTAGACAAAGTTTTTGCTTTTAATGAACTTAAACAATTAATAGTTGCACTTGGAGCTGGCATTGGTGAGACATTTGAAGCCGATAAGCTCAGATACCATCGAGTTATTTTAATGAATGATGCTGACGTTGATGGAGAGCATATTACAACTTTAGGTCTGACTTTCTTTTATAGACATCTTCCTGAAGTTATCGAGGGAGGACATCTCTATGTAGCCATGCCTCCACTTTTCAAGATAACCTTTGGCAAAAATTATGAAGAATATGCTTTTACTGAAGAGGAAAAAGACGAGATGGTTAATAAGATTAAAAAAGATAAACCAGATGCAAAAATAGATCTTCAGCGTTATAAAGGTTTGGGAGAAATGAATCCCCAGCAACTTTGGGACACCACCATGAATCCTGAAACAAGAATGTTGAAAAAGATCACGGTTGATGACGCTCAAAAAGCAGATATCGTTTTTGAAACTTTGATGGGAGATAAAGTCCCACCTAGAAAAAAATTCATTCAAACAAGAGCCCAAATGGCAGATCTAGATATATAAATAATTATTGCCAGCACTATGTCAATCACATACATCATTGGCCATCAAAAACCAGACACAGATAGTGTTGTGTCAGCCATGGCACTAGAATTTTTATATCAACAAGCAACTTGTTTTGGCTATAGCAATCCAAAAGCTATCGTCGCTGATCCAATTAACGGAGAAACTGCATATCTATTCGAACGATTTAATATTCAGCCACCATCTGTTTTGTCATCATCTATTAATCCAGAAGACCAAGTTGTTTTAGTAGATCATAACGAAGTTTCTCAAAGATCAACATTTTTTGAGGAAGAACAGATTGTTGAAATTGTGGACCACCACAAAGTCAATTTAAATCTCAGCAACCCTATTTTCCTAACCTTTAAAACCTGGGGATCATCAAGTTCTATCATCTACTTTTTAATGAAGCGCTCTGGAGTAATTCCAAATAAAAAGATTGCTTCACTAATGTTAGCCGCAATCCTATCAGACACAGTTGGACTTAAATCTCCAACTACTTGTAAACAAGATAAAAAATTCGCCAAAGAACTTGCTAAAATTGCTGAGATTAATGATCTAGATGCATTTGCCCTTGATATTTTTAAAGCAAAATCAGACATCAGCAAACTTTCACCAATCCAAATAGTAAAAAACGATTACAAGCTCTTCGATTTTACCTACCCAACATTTATCGGGCAAATCGAAACTGTTGAGCAAGAACCATTACTTAAAAACAAAAAACAGGAACTTCTTTCCGCCATGGATGAGGTTAAAAAAGCAGAAAAGGTAAAATATCTATTTTTAGCTGTGACAGATATTTTAAAAGTAAATACCAAATTAGTTATTTTAGGTGAAGATGAACAACAGATCGCCGAAAAAGCATTTGGAGGCTCAACTAAAGATAGTATTCTAGACATAGGAGCAAAATTAAGCAGAAAAAAAGAGATAGCTCCAGCTATTGAAACTGCAATGAAAAAATAAGAAAACATGACAGACAAAGACATCACAAACTCAACTTTACCAGAAGATGATCAATCACTCACTGAAGTTGATGCTCAAGAATCAACAACCAACGGAAGTTTAGTTGGCACAACCACTGAAACAGACTTCGGAAAAGTAAGACATACTTCCATAGTTAACGAGATGGAAAAATCTTATCTAGATTATGCCATGAGTGTGATCGTTTCTCGTGCTTTACCAGATGTTCGCGATGGCCTAAAACCTGTCCAAAGACGTATCTTATACTCGATGTATAAGAGTGGTATTCACCATACTTCAGGTTACAAGAAATGTGCTCGCATTGTAGGAGACGTTTTAGGTAAATACCATCCTCATGGAGATAGCTCGGTTTATCTAGCATTAGTACGTCTAGCTCAAGATTTTAATGTTCGCTATCCACTTGTTGACGGCCAAGGAAACTTTGGCTCTATTGATGGTGACAGCCCCGCCGCAATGCGTTACACCGAAGCCAGGCTTGATAAAATCTCTCAAGAAATTCTTGAAGATATCAACAAACAAACTGTTCCTCTTAACGATAACTTTGATGGTTCCCTCCAAGAACCAACTGTTTTACCAGGAAAACTCCCCAACCTTTTGCTTATGGGAGCTGAGGGTATTGCTGTTGGCATGGCCACCAAAATTCCTCCTCACAATCTTAAAGAAGTGTGTAGCGCAGTTATTGAAATGATTAACAAAGGAGAGGTTGAAATAAGTGATGACCAACTTGCCATCAATAATTTATTTTCTAATGAGATCGATCCTGAATTATTGGCCAAACTAGTAACCACGCTTCTGGAACTTGAACCAAGAGAAATTGCTGGTCAGTTTGGAAGCAATATTACTACAGATGAAATTATGGAGTTTATTCAGGGTCCTGACTTTCCAACTGGAGCAATTATTTATGATTTCAATGAAATTAAAGAGGCTTATGTTAAGGGAAAAGGTCGAGTAATCATTCGCTCAAAAGCAGAGATTGTTGAGAACAAAAATCATTTTGAGATTGTTGTTTCTGAAATTCCTTATCAAGTTAATAAATCGCGTCTCATTGAGCAGATCGCCGATTTAGTTAGAAACGATAAGATTGATGGCATCCGCAATATTCGCGATGACTCAGATCGACAAGGTTTGCAAATCACCATTGAGCTAAAAAAAGGTTCTAGACCAAAAGTGGTTTTAAACAAGCTCTTTAAGTATTCTCAACTGCAAACAAGTTATCCAATGAACGTTGTTGCTCTAAATAGCGAGGGAACTCCGCAGTTAATGAATATTAAGCAGGTTTTGGGGGAATACATCAGACATCGTCAATTAATTGTAGTCAAAAGAAGTTTATTTGATCTGGTCGAAGCCAGAGATCGCGCTCATATTCTTGAAGGATTATTAATCGCTCTCAATAATCTTGACGAAGTGATTAAAACAATTCGTAACTCTGTAGACACGCCAACTGCCCATGATCAATTAATGAAAAAGTTTGGGCTATCAGATCCTCAGTCAACCGCAATCTTAGAAATGCAACTTAAAAGATTGGCAGCTTTGGAAAGACAAAAAATTGAGGATGAGTATGAGGAAATCAAAAAAACAATGATAGTTTTGACCAAATTACTCACTCATCCTAAACAAATATTAGAAAAAATTATCGAGGAACTTCAAGAACTAATCGATAATTACGGCGATGAAAGACGCACTAAACTCATAAAAGGAAAAATTGGCGAGTTCAGCGAAATGGATCTTGTCCCCAATCAAGCTGCAGTAATTGCCCTAACTAAACAAAACTATTTAAAACGCCTCACCCCAAAAACCTTTAAGTCTCAGGGAAGGGGAGGGAAGGGGGTTAAGCTCAACATGAAAGAAGAGGATAGCATTGAAACCCTTCTTACTTGTGAATCACATGATGTTTTACTGTTTTTTACCAATAGGGGTCGAGTCTTTAAACTTAGAGCTTTTGAGGTTCCAGAATCAAGTCGAACCGCCAGAGGCACTGCTGCCGTTAATCTACTAAGTCTAAAACAAGACGAGAAGATTCAGTCTTTATTGGTCCTTAATGAAAAAAATGATAAAGATAAATCAATCGCCCTGGCCACCAGAAAGGGATTAGTTAAAAAAACTGCAGTCAGTCAATTTGAAAATATTCGCTCCACAGGAATCATTGCTATCACTTTAAATGACGATGATGAGCTTGTTAGAGGACAAATTACCAATGGAAAAGAGGAGTTATTTTTAGGCTCTTATAATGGAAAATCAATCAGATTTAATGAAGCTGAAGTCAAAGAATCAAGTAGAGATACCAAGGGTGTTAAAGGTATTAGTCTGAAAAAAGATGATTATGTTGTTGCTTTTGAAAAAATTGGAGACGAACTGAAGCAAGATAAAGAAGCAGCTATTCTTGTTGTTACTGAGAAAGGCATGGGAAAACGTACTCCAATCGATCAGTATCCTGTGCAAAAACGATCTGGCCTAGGAGTTAAGATTTCTGATATTACAACTAGAACTGGAAAAGTAGCAAGCATCAGAATTATGACTAAAGAGCATAGAGAGTTGGTTATTTCAACTGAAAAGGGGCAAACTATTAAACTTGCTAATAGCAAAAGAACCCTTCCTTATTTAACTCGTCCAACCCAAGGTGTAATCTTAATGAAACTTCCAAAAGATGATAAGGTTGTTACAACTGCCCTAACTGAAGAGGAAACAGAATAAATAAGGTGGCCTCGGATATTTTCTTAAAAAATTTTTGATGATTAGAGAAGAGTAGTGATAAAATGTGGACTCAGCGGGGCTCGAACCCGCGACCTCTTACATGCCATGCAAGCGCTCTAGCCAACTGAGCTATGAGCCCATCAATGTTTTACAATCAGTTATTTTAACACAAGCACAAGTTCATGATAATAAGAATATATTGATATAGATAATTACCTATATGATATCTTAGTTTAAGATAATAAGTATATAGATATCTTTTATTATATAAATCAATCGTTTAATATATTCTTATTAAGAAGATATTCAGAGCTCTCTTTGCTCGCTACTATTTCTAAATAGTTTTAATTAATATGAAACAATTTCCCAAGAAAGAGAATTGGCAATCTTATATTGTATTTTCATCATAAAAATTATGATGATACATCAAGCAATGTATGAAAATTAACATATTAGCACTCTTTTTGCTCATCTGCTAAAAAAACAGCCATTCATTTTCCTAATTAACTATCTAGTTTTCCTCGAGTTCTTAAGTCTGAGTGATACTTTTCATGGATCTGTCTCAACTTAGGCTGCGTTACGTGAGTATAGATTTGAGTAGTGGCAATATTTTTGTGACCAAGTAGCTCCTGAACATCTCTCAGTCCAGCTCCATTATTTAATAGATCAGTAGCAAAACTGTGTCTAATACCGTGAGGAGTTAACTGCACAACCAGCTTAGCTTTTCTGGCATACTTTTTTACAATCCTCTGCACACTCCTTGATGAAAGTCTAGCACTTTCTCCATCCTCAGTAATGTCTGGTTTCTTACCAGAGTAATGAATAAAAACAGGTATCCAGTTATCATCTCTAGAGCTTAAATATTTTCGTAACCAAATAGTAGCCTGTTCACTTAAAAATACCACTCTAGGCTTTCTTCCTTTTCCGATCACTCCAAACTCTTTGCGTTCTAAATCTATCTGATCACGATCTAAACTTACTAACTCACTAACACGCAATCCTGTTGAAAAAAGTACTTCTAAAATAGCCCTGTCCCTTAAGCCAGTCTTTGTTGAAAGAGTAGGCTGAGCCAATAATCTCTCCATCTTATCTGATGTTATAAACTGCATTGAGGTTGGTTCACCTTTAGGAAGATCGATCTTCTCTGGGTGAAGAACTTTAATATCATTTTTTACTAACCACTTGAACCAGGAACGAATGGCAATTACATGATAGCTCTGAGTGGTTTTAGCTAGAGTTTCACCCTGATCATTATCTAATCTATTAAGATAAACTCTATATTTTCTGAGTAAATCTTGATTGATCTCGACTAAACTTGAGCAGTTTTGAGAATTGCACCAATCAATAAACCTCTGTAGATAATGTCTATAATTTCTGATTGTTAATGAGCTTAAATTTTTTTCAACTTCTAGATGTTCCAAAAAGTTAATCATTGAAGACTGAAGAGGATTCTGTTTTTCATTTTTCATGTGCCAGTCTCATTATAGCTTAGAAAAATGAGAAAATATGAGAGCTAACTCAAGAATTCCAGAGGTGTGATTTTTAGCAGAGGAGGGGATTAGCTGCTAAATTGACGATTATCAATTTTTACTTGATGTATAGGTGTTTTTAAACTATTATTTAAAAAAATCTTATCACTTATATACCTTTTGATATCTTTTGATGATGTTAAATTACTATTCAATTATATCATCAATACACAGAATTTTCGTAAAATGTGTAGCATATCAATTGGATTCATTTGTATTAAAAAAAATACTAAAAGTTAATTATGTCTTCCTTTAATTACTAAAGTAATTAATACTGATAGCAAAAAAGTATGGTTTAAGCAGATTAGAATACTGAGAATTATCTTTTTATGAAAAATACTAACAGTCGTATACGTAAACACAGTTTATCTCTTTTTAGACTAATAATTGATATATCAGTCTTTTATTAATATAAAATTCAGCAATTTACTAGAGATAAGCCTACTTAGAGGCTCAAAAACGGCTTTTTAATTATCTTTGCCTAGCTAGTATCATGAAATAAAATTACTCTCATATCTATTTTGTATATGTTTGATAGTAATTGCTAGAAATAATAAGGAGGCTAAAGATTGATGACATCGTGGAGGAGAATTATTAGAAAAACATACCATGTATTTGAATATTAGATAAATAATCTAAAAACATCAGATTAATAAAAAAAGAAAGAAAATTTAAAACCGAGCCTATCTTAGGTGTATGTCGCAAAAGTTATATTGTGCGACATAAGAACTTTCTTTATTTTGATTAGGGTCTTCCTAAGAGTAGAGGCCAACTCTCTCTATTCAATCTAGGTTCGTTCCATTGGTCTTATGATTTTATCTCTCCCTCTCTCATGAGCACTTCTCCTGCAACCCCCAAAAAATCAAATCTTAATCTTAAGAAATATAAAGTTAAGAATCAGCATTCGGGTTATTTACTTTTTACCTTAAATTGTACAAAATGATACTTTACTCAACTCACCTCCATCTCGCTCTCCTCACAAGTCCCTTGTTACAGAAATAGACCTAGACATAACTATTCAGGCATAATTGTTGTGAATTAAGTGTAAATTCTTTGCTTTTTGTGAATCGGAGCGCGGTAACCAGGCTTAATTATCAAAGTTATCCACATTGTCAACTATATCAAAGCACATCATTTAACTATATCAAAGTATATTAGCACTCATTTATTATAGGATCCTCTTCTCTAGTTCCCCCATTATTTTTTTTACCTATTCTCTATTTCCATTTTCTATTAAAAACTGTTTAATAATTAATGTTTTATACATTTATTCTTGTCTATAATTGACTGATTTTATTTTCAAGTTATTTCCAATCTCAATATACATATATTGAATAGATTACTTAAATTTCATTTTCACTCTACTCTATTTTTTTACCGCAATATCAGCGAAAAATAAATTCGTTATTAACTCTATGATAGTGAAAATGTTACTTTAGAGGAAAAAAGATTAGAAACAGAAAAGCCAGAAAAATCCCCATTAACGAAAACTCTCTAACAGTACTCTTAAATAGTCTTCCTCTTAAAAAGGAGTGCAATATTCCAAGAGTCAAGTATATTAACCCAGTTATAAATAACGAGGCATTCCATAATGAAATAGGTAATAAAGAAAGAAGCATGGCAAACTCAGTCATAAATAAACTAATCAGTAATGAGTACACCAACAAGTCTTTAGCAATAAAATCCTCAAGATTGACCGACCACAGCGAACTAAAAACTAGTGGATAATGTACTAAGCCAATCAATAACCCATTCCCCCAAAATGGTAGTTTTAAAGAGAAAATTGTGTTTGTAAATAGTAATGATGTTAATAATACAATTAAAAAGCCAATTGCATGAGCAGCATATAAAAGTTGAATTGTTCTCCCCTTAGCCACTGAAAAAATATTGCATGTTAAAAAAAGCGCATATAAACCAAGTCCAAATAAAAAAAGCACTAAAGAGCGACTAAGAATATTGGTTGGAAGCAAAAAATAGAAAAATGATACAGATAATGCAAATAGGGTTGGTAAAGGAATTATTGTAAAACGCTCATGAAGTTGAAGATCATCAGATAAAGCCCATGACGCAGCTAAATAAGTCAATACTCCCAATCCAGCTACTCCCCAGTATTTCCATTCGATAGATACATATTGTAATGCAAAAAAAGCAAGTGATAAAAGAAATGTTGAAATAACAAATTTTTCTCTTCTTCTCATTCTATAGAGTTTACTTGATTTAACTCTTCAACGCTACAATAAACTCCCTCAACATCATCTAGTTCAAGTAGAGAATCAATTAATTGTTGAAGCTGCTGATGATGATCTTGATCCTGAGTAGAAAAAGAAATAGTGCACTGATATCGTCCAATGCTATCTCTTTGGAACATATATTTAACTGATCCTGGAGAACCCAAAGACCCCCCCGCTCTACTTAGAACAAATCTTATTTCTGCAGTAGTACGATTTTTATTATCTGTCATACATACAACCATTATTCCTATCCCCTTAGAATCAAATCCCTCGTAGACAACCTCTTGCAGGCTACCCTCTTGCCCTTTTCCAAGACCTGCTTCAATAGCTCTTTTGATATTTTCTTTTGGTAGGTTAATTTCTTTAGCTTTATCAAGCCACAATCTTAAGTTTATATTTGTATCTGGATCACCAGAGCCAGTTTCTCTAACTGCGCTTCGAATACCTCTAGAAACTTTACTAAACTCCTTGCCCCTTTTATGATCCTCTGCGGCCTTCTTATGCTTAATATTAGCCCATTTACTATGTCCCGCCATTGTTTTTATCTTTCACATTATTGTTAAGTGCTTTAAATAAAATACAAGATTTCATCTAGCTCAATTATATCAAACCTGACTAAATAATTCCGAAATAAACTAGCTCACTACACTAAAAATTTATTAACAGATTTATTATATATAGTTAGTGTTCGAGTTTGATTTTAATCTAACTTGACAACCTGATTAAAAATCATTATCCTTTGACACAATTGACACTAGAATTTTCCCTAACTAGAAAAAGTTTATTTTATCTACATCTAGAATCATATGAAAAATATCGCCCCTCTCCAAAAACAAGCAGTTGAAGCTGCAAAGCAAAGTAGGTGGTCAGAAGCTATAGAGCTTAATCAAGAAATTCTTCAAGAAAATCCCTGCAACATCAATGCTCTTAATCGGCTTGCCTTGGCGCAAATGCAGTTTTCTCAAATTGAGGAAGCAAAACAAACACTTTGTCGAGTACTCGAATTAGACAAACTCAACAAAATAGCCCTAAAAAATCTTGAGAAAGCAAAAAAGAAACAAAAAGGGAAAGTAGCTCAATTCAATCAATGTTCTTCATATATAGAAGAACCAGGAAAAGCAAAAGTAATTGATTTGACAAGACTAGCAGATAATAAGAGTTTGAAAAGATGTGCTGTTGGTCAAAAATGCATCCTTGACCCAAAAAAAAGTTTAATTTCAATAAATATTGCTGAAAACAACAGTTATCTAGGAACCTTGCCAAAAGAGATTTCGGCCAGACTAATTAATCTCATCAATAGCGGAAACGAGTATGGGTGTGTTATTCACTCTATTGAGTCAGATCAAGAAAAATGCAAAGTATATATTGAAGAGCTAAAAGTATCTTCAAAAAATCTTGGGAAAACTTCATTTCCAATAACCATAGAAACCGAATATCAAGATCCTGAAATAATATCTCTCGAGCATGAGTTAAAGAACAATCTTCCAATTAATTATGAAGGCGATGGCGATGACGAAGATATTTCTGAAGAGGATAAACAAGATAACTTCGAGGATGCAAATAAATCACTTCTCAGCTCATCTATTCAAGATGACAGCGATGAGGATGAATAAATTGATTAATAATATCGCCTTAATAAGAGCTTCCTAAGACAATAACTATATCGGCTCTGTATCTAGATACTAATGAATCTGACTCCTCATTATCTTGAATTTTGTACTTATTAAACAGCTTGTCACCTATTTCTGTCGATAACTGTCTACACCCATTTTTATTTGAAACTAAGATACTATTTTGATTATTCTTTTCGCCGACACTATCAACTCTTATCACTCGATATCCAGTTGACTCAAGGGTGCTAGAGATTTTTTGTGCATAACCAGAAATATTTGTTGCATTTAAAACTGCAATTGAACACTCACTTGAAGCTGAGCTTGGAGGTAGTTGAGATTTAGGAAAAGATACTGGCGGAATCCAACTAGCAAAGAAGGCTGTGATAAATTCATAGCTTGATTTTTGAATTGAAGAAAATGAGATCTGACTAATTATGTTCTTCTCGACTTCAGATTTAATCTGAGTTAAAACTGACTTATCCTCTAAAAAATTACACTGTATTTCTTCATTAACAATAATTGCTTCATCAATTAATCTATTGGTAATCCAGAACAGCTTTGCATTTTTTAAAGGTATCAGTTCTTTTTGAGTAAAGCTCAAATAATCAGCTATTGTGCCCTCTTCCATAACTTGATTACTAAAATTAGCCCACTGAAAAACGTAGTCACTATCAACTGAAAATAATCTTATCTTATTAGAACTTTTTTCTAAAAATACATAGTAAATTTTATTGATTTCAGAATCAGAACATTTAAATATGTACACATAAGGTCCAAAATCATTATGTTTCTTAAATTGAGGGAAAAAAAGCCAAATAGAAGTTAATAAAATTAAAAAAACAGAAATCAAAATTGTGAAGATTATTAATAACTTGGCAATTTTTCTGTATATCAAAAAAAAACACTTTATAAAAAAGTGGCTCTTTGATTTTCTTTTTTCGCTTGAAAGTTTATTGTAATCCTTCATAGAACACATAGAGCTATTTAACTCTATGCATTCTTTACTTTAACAAAAATTTAACAACTATTCAGAAGCTATCTCTTCACCAAGCTCAAATCTCTTAAATCTCGTTAAAACCATCTTTTCTCCAATTTTCCCACTCAATAACTTTATTAGCGTTTCAATCTTGATACTGGAATCTCTAATAAAATCTTGTTCAAGTAATTCTTCAACTGTTGCGGGATTCATGGCAACAACTTGCATTGCTACATTCTTAGCCATTTCTTGAAACTCGCTATTCTGAGCAACAAAATCTGTTTCGCATCTAATTTCGACCAATGCTCCCACCTTACCATTACTATGAACATAGTGTGCTATTAGTCCAGCTGTAGTAGCCCTATCCTGGTTCTTTTCAGCTCTTGCTAACCCCTTTTCAGCAACAAGAGCTTCAGCCTTTTTTAAATCACCCTCAGCTTCTTCAAGAGCTTTCTTACAGTCTAAGACTCTTGCTCCGGTTATTTCTCGTAATTTTTTTATTTCTTCTGCTGATATTTTTGTCATTTCTACCTCTCTTGTTTACCTAGTTGATAAGCCTTAGCTATTTCTTCGACTATAAAAGAGATACTCTTAACAGAGTCATCATTAGCTGGAATAAGTAAATCAACCAAATCTGGATCAGCATTAGTATCTGCTAAAGCAACCAAAGGAATTGAAGCAGAATTAATTTCAGTAACTGCAACTCTTTCCTTAACCGGATCGACTACAAAAACCACATCGGGAGAAGATTTTATCTCTCTGATTCCTTCAAAGAATCTTTGCAATCTGGTTAACTCTTTTTTTAGTTGGGATTGTTCAAACTTGGTAAAAGATTTATATTCTCCGGCTTTAAACTTATTCTCCATCGAGATCATTCTTTTTATCGACTTGCTTATCTGCTCCCAATTTGAAAGAAATCCACCTAGCCATCTGGACGTTACATGCATCATTCCGGCTTCCTTTGCAACTTTCTCAACCACTTCACGAGCATGTCTTTTTGTACCAACAATAATTACTTGTTTATTTTGTTTACCCAATTGATAAAAATAGTTGTAGGCTATTTGAAGTTGTTGAGCAGTTTTGGCAAGATCAAATATATGAACACCCTCTTTGTCAGAGTAAATATACTTATCCATTTTTGGATTCCACTTACTTCGCTGGTGTCCAAAATGACACCCAGCATCCAGCAAATCCTTCAAATCATATTCTGGAGCTTTATTAGATAATTTGGAGAAATCAATTTTTGACATATCGTGTCCTTGTTCTTCTTGATTGTTTTATATTAATGTAATCAAGAACAGCCAAAATGAGAAAAATCAGGACTTTATCTCAATCAGCTTTAATTATTAAAGTTTAAGTCTGAAAGTATACCATAAGATAAACTCGTTAACAACATAAATAATTAAAAAAAGTATTTAAAAAATTACCTCTACTCTTCTCCAATAAGTTTTTTAATACGTTTAATATTCTCTAAATCTGGACCCTTATTATCAAATCCTGGAACCTCAGTGATCAATGGGATTTTTTTAATATCTAGATGATTTAAAAACTCTTTTAAATCTTGAGGAGGTATCTTGCCCTCTCCAATATTATCGTGTCGATCATTGCCCGCAGCAAACTCAACCTGACTATCATTAACATGAATGCATTTTAGAGTTTCGATAAGATTTAATCTGTTAATCTCTGTTAACAAATCAGGAGTATTATTATCTTTGCTAAAGCTAGAACTTGCTACCAAAGGATAACCAGCCGAAAAAGCATGGCAAGTATCAACACACCATCCTACTCTCTGATCATTGAGAGTATCTATTAGCCAATGTATTTCATCAAGGTTAGAGGCAATTTTTCCTTTTTGGCCTGCTGAGTTTTCTATTAATAAGGTACTATCTAAAGGAGCCTTTTCCAATATTTCTTTTAGGGTTAAAAGCAGTTGACCTTTAACATTTTCCCAACCTTTTCCCAAATGACTTCCTAAATGAACCACCACTCCAGAACCCTTAATAAGACTGTCAAACTTTAATTCATGAATTAAAGAATTAATCGATTTTTGTTTAAGTTCATTATCTGGAGAGGCAAGATTAATTAGATAAAGAGCATGTGTAAAGATTGATTTAAAGTCTATTTTTTTCTTTTCTGAAAACAATTTATTTAGATCATTTTCCGTTGGAAGATTGCGACTCCAGGACCGAGGACTTCCCGAAAATATCTGCATACAGTTACAACCAATATTACTTGCTCGCTGAATTGCTTTATCTAAACCACCCGCCATTGACACATGAGCTCCAATCATCATTTTTGAATTTTTGCTTGATCCCATTTGCTTTTATCTCTTTTAATTTCTATCAAAGGTATCAATTATTTCTTGGAGATCTTCAGTCAAATCTGCCTTAATAACCATCTTCTTCTGTGACGCTGGATGAGAAAAACTAATAGCCAAAGAGTGTAAAAATTGTCTAGGACACCAATACTTATCTAAACTACTTCTTTTTTCTCCTCCATAAACAAAATCAGAAACAATTGGATGACCCATGTGGGATAGATGGACTCTTATCTGATGTGTCCTGCCTGTTTTTGGCATACATTCAAGTAAAGAAAAACCTTGTTGATATGAAAGTAATCTTTTTTTATTTTTTGCACCAGCCAAATCCTCTCTAACTTCAAACAAAGAGGAAAAATTTTGTGGATTAAAATACTTAAGAACTCGATAGTGTGTCGAGGCTGACCTGCCCTCGATATCAGCTCTAAATTTATGCCTATTAGTTAATGATCTAGCAATTGGAACTCTAATTACACTCGAATCAACTCTCATCTTCCCATGAACTAAACAAAGATACTTTTTGGAGGTTTTTCTTTCTTTAAACTGTTTAAGTAAGCTGATTAATGTGCCAGGATCCTTTGCTAAAAGCAAGACCCCACTTGTATCTTTATCAAGACGATGAACTATTCCCTGTCTTTGCAGAAAAATCTCAGCTGGTGTTCCATATTTATCAGAAAAGTCATCGGTAACTAGTCCTTCCCAGTCATGATTATTTTGGGCAATTTTTATAAGTTTTTTCTCACCGCCAAGTCGCTCAACAAACCATGACTGTATAGTGATATCAGTAACGGTTTTTGCCTGATTTACTACAACTCTCGCTGGCTTATTAACAGCCAATAAATATTTATCTTCAAAAACAATTTGTGGATTCATTGTGACCTCTTTCCTTTATTAAAGCTTTTTGTAAATGTCTTATCTTATTTTTTAATCGCAAAAAATTTTTTTTCTGAAAATGAGAAGAGTTTTCTGTTCGCCCTTGACAAGAAAATATATAACGAAAATATTAATAGAAACAAATTAAAGACTGTGTCTAAAACATAATAATTAAGCATAAAAACTGGACTTTGTAGAAAAGATATTAGTAGGGAAAAGATTGAATAAGATAAAGCAAAGCTAGCAAACACAAAACCAGTCTGGGCAGTTTTCTTTCCAGATCGATACCATTCAAATGTTCTGTAGTGATATTCTAGCCAATTAAGAATTTTAAAAACAACCACATGGAATATTAAATAATAAAGCTGAATTGGATGTCTTTTTTCAAATACTCCAGGAAAAATTACTCCCCAAGGCAATGAGGTTGCATTACCAAACCTGATTCCAGTTAGAAAAAAACCCAGATTAACCCAAATCAAACCCATTGTCACAGCCTGAGCCCACCAATCAAGAATTTCATATGCATCCCATTTTTGTTTTTTCGCATAAAGGTAAAGATACAGAGTTGATCCCGATAGACCAAATAGCAGTTGTGATCCTGGAAACTGGATAAGATTGAACCACTTCAATACATCCCACCCAAACCTTGACCAAGAAAAAATTACATAACCAGCCCGAGCTATAACTAAACCAAATAAAACAGATAATAGAAAACCGTCAAAAACTTTTGTTTCTTGATAATTTTCTTCTTTAGATCTCTTCCAAAAGATCATTGCTGTGACCAAAAAAGCAAACAGTTCAAAAAAACTTAGAGTACGAATTTGAAAAGATCCAATAGAAAATACTGTTTCAAACATATTTATTCAAAGGCTTTATAAAACTCTTGTGCCGCGGGTGAGAATCGAACTCACACAAGGAAA
Source organism: uncultured Pseudomonadales bacterium (assembly GCA_964437755.1). Taxonomy (GTDB): domain Bacteria; phylum Patescibacteriota; class Microgenomatia; order UBA1400; family PJMF01; genus DAOLOF01. The sequence continues at coordinate 74,519 of CAYTIA010000004.1, forward strand.
CCCTCATGGGTTTTTGAGACCCACGCGTCTACCAATTCCGCCACCGCGGCAACATCAAATCATATTTTAGCAGTATCTCTTGCCTTTTTCCATAAAATGAATCATAGTAAAGATATAAAAAATCTATATATGAACTACTTGCAAGATATTACTGTTAGTTTGTTTAGCGTAACTAGTATCTGGTCGGTGATATTTAGAGCATTTTTATGGATTGGAATTGCCGTTATCATTTTGGTTGCCACAGATCATCCTCGCCCAGAACAAAGCTCCAAAAATGTAAAAAACTATTTGGGTTTTTTTCTGCTTTTTATTGCATTCTCAACTAGTATGATTTTCTTGTTGTTTGGATTTAGCTCTGTATAAATCTATAAGTATCATCAATTTTTACCCTACTTTACTCTCCATTCCAAAAAACTTAATTCTGTCTCCTCTAAAGAATAGGTCAACCTCTCCAAGTGGACCATTTCTATGCTTAGCAACTCTCAGTGATACTTGTTCTCGAATATCTTCATCTTTTCGATACAAAAACATGACTACATCTGCATCTTGCTCAATAGCCCCTGACTCTCTTAAGTCAGATAGTTGCGGACGTTTCTCTCCCCTGCTCTCTACTGCACGGGATAATTGAGAAAGCGACAAAATCGGAATTCTCAACTCTCTAGCGATATTCTTTAGCCCTTGGGATATTTCCGAAACTTCTTGAACACGATTATCCACTGTTTTGCCATGAGCTAACTGCAAATAGTCAACCACAATTAAATCTATGTCATGCTCTGACATTAATCTTCTGGCTTTAGTCCTCATCTCATAAATACTTAAACCTGGAGTATCGTCAATATACAATGAAGCATCTGCTAAAACTCCCATAGCATCAGATATCTTAAGAAAGTCTTGTTGATTTAAGCGACCTGTTTTTAGCTTCCAGGCATCTATATCTGCTTGAGCAACCAATAATCTATCAACCAACTCTTCTTTACTCATTTCCAACGAAAAAAAACCAACCTTCTTCTTGTACTTAACCGTAATATTTTGTGTGATATTAAGAGCAAAAGCAGTTTTACCCATTCCTGGTCTTGCAGCTAAAATAATCAAGTTGGATTTTTGCATTCCAGCCAATAAGTTGTCTAGATCTTGAAAACCAGAAGGTACTCCTCTTAAATCACCTTGATTCTTTTGTAACTCATCAAGACGCTCAAAACTTTCTACCAAAGTATCTTTAATGGGAATGAAATCTTTTGATGAATGAGTTTGAGAAATCTTAAATACTTTTGATTCAGCTGAATCTAGTACGTCTTGAGCACTTTTGCCACTATCAAAAGCTAACTCGCTCATCTGACCAGATATAGTTATCAATTGTCTTTTTACATAATATTCCTTAATCAGTTTTGCATAACTTTCGGCATTTGCGGCTGTCGAAACAGTGTTTGAAAGTTTAGCTATTGCGCTCGAGCCACCAACTTTCGTTAAAACTTTGTTTTTTTTCAGCTGATTAGCTAGCGTGACAACATCGATAGCCTCTCTATCTTCATAGAGCTGATTCATGCTTTCAAAAATTAACTGATGAGAACGATCATAAAAACTTTCTGGCACCAAATAATCAGAAACCTTAATAATGGCTTCTTCATCAATTAGAATTGCACTTAAAACAGATTCTTCTGCTTCAAGGTCATGAGGAGGTACCTTGGGATCCATATCTTTCTCCTGGGCAGGAAATATTAACTAACTTTTTCAAATTACAACTATTTTAATCTATTTAAGACTGCTCTAAAACCACCAACTCCATTTCTTCGGGTAGATTGCTACGAACAATGTTAAATTTGTCGATTGATTGAGGCTCAGCTTCATAAGCTTTCAAAAAATCTTCAATAGGGTTCATGTCAGCAAACACTTTTTCATCATGGCCAGAAAGTTTATAACTCATTGGAATAACCACATTTGGTTCTAAGGAGCGAGCAACTTTTATTGCAGTCTTAACATCGATACCCAAATAATTTCCAACAGGTAAAAATAAAATATCTACTAAACCTATCGC
>CAYTIA010000005.1:0-65227 GCA_964437755.1 uncultured Pseudomonadales bacterium
ATAAATATTGTTTGTTGATGCAAAAGTAAAACTGTGCAGAAAGAATCTTGGATCGGTCAATTATATGAAACTTGCCCTTTTGAATATGTTTATCCGGAATTTTTGAGTCATATTGAGAGAATGGAAATTTGTCCGGATTATATATTTGGAAAGGTTTTAGTTATTGGTCAAGCCTCGGCATTTCCAGAAAAGACATTGGTTTGTTCAGCTGAAACCTATTATCGTCAGTTAAGGCCAGAAGTAGAGTCAATTTTTTTATGTGATCCCGATCCTTTTTCTAGTCCAAGTACACAGCCGGATATTCCTTGCATAAACACAATTACAATGGGTGAAATTTCGAGTTGTCAACCTAGCGCTGCTTATTGGGAACTAACTTCGAGTTACTATTATCTACAAAAAACACCTAAAGATTTTTTTGATACAGTAATGATGTTTAGAGCTGTTGATACTGGGTATCAAATTGTAAATAATGGTTTAATTAGCACAATAACTCCACATCTAAAAAAAGGAGGATACATAATTTTATCTGGAGGTAGGTTTCCAGAAGATATTTCTGAGGGAGTTTTTGCTCCACTTAAAGTTCTTAAATTAACACCTTTAATCAATTATAGTGGTGGTTTCCCATTTGTCAGAAACATGGGAGTGATTTTACAGAAGTAATATGGGTTTTTAAAACAAAACTTACTCTTTTAAAATCAGTCTATATCCAAAACAATGAACTGTTTCAATTGGATCAAAACCAGCCTGTTTTTCCAGATTTCTTCTTAATTGACTAATTTGCACATCAATATTACTACGTTTAATCCACTCTTTTTGCCAGACGTGGTTTGTAAGAATATTTCTGGTGACAACTTGAGGATGATGGATTAGCAAGCACTCGAAAATAAACTGCTGTTTTCTAGGAAGAAAAATAGGTTTTTTATAAAAGAATAAATGGTGAGTATTAAGATCAAACTTAAAATGACCTTTTCCAGAAAAGTAGCTTTCCTTTAAACAATCTCTCCGAATTAGTGCATTGATTCTTGCCATAAGCTCATTTTTATTGAATGGCATTTTTATAAACTCATCTCCTCCACAGTTTAGAATTTGGGAAACCCTGTGGTTTGAGTTGTTCTTCCCAATAGTTAGAATTGGAGCTTGGATTCCTTGCAATCTTATTTTTCTAATCAATCTTAAGCTAGTAAAATTACTGCTGAGGAGAGCAACAATTACAATTTGATAGTGATTATTTGTGACTAAATTAAGTCCCTCGTCATAACTTTTTACGTAATCAACAAGATAGTGAGAATCCAACGCGATCTTGGTTTTTAAAAGTGAATTACTCGTGGTTCCTATCATCAACAATCGCATAGCTGGATTTCTATAAATAGCTAAAGTTGTTTAGAAGATGATTGTCTTTGTCGGTTTATTTATCAACAAGAATTGTTTGTATCAAATTAATCATAAAAAAAACTTAAAAAAAATGCCAGTTTATGATCACAATGAGTATGATTTGATGTCAGTGTTTATATGATCAGACACTTGAATGAAAATACTTGTTAGAGTAAAGTACTGATCAACATGATAAACCTTTTTTTAGCTCACCCCATACTTTTTTTAATAATTTTTCCTGGAATTTTGTTAACGATAGCTTTCCATGAATATGCTCATTGCTGGACGGCGGATAAGTTGGGCGATCCAACTCCAAGAGTGAAGGGGAGACTTACTCTAGATCCTCGAGCCCATCTTGATCCATTGGGGGTCTTAGCAATTTTATTGACTCGGTTTGGATGGGGAAAACCAGCACCATATGATCCTTTCAATCTTAAAGATCCTGTTCGAGACACAGCTTTAATAGCAGCTTCTGGTGCACTAATTAATTTTTTAATAGCCTGGTTGTTGATAATTATTACTAAGGCTTTTCCAGTTTCAGGACTATGGTTAATGGCATTAGTACAATTAGCCGCCATAAACATATATTTAGCTCTTTTTAACCTTATTCCGGTTAAACCCCTCGATGGTTCAAAAGTATTATTTGCTTTGTTGCCAAAAGAGATGGCCATGGAGTATGAGCAAATAATGGATAAATTTGGGATGATGATTCTTTTGCTTTTAATTATCCCTTTTGCCGGTGGCCAGGCTCCTGTTGTGCAGTTAATCAGTCCTATTGCTGATTTTTTCTTGAACTTGATGTTTTAAAGCCCTTAAAGATTCTTTGGTTTCGATAAAAAATTTAGGTTTATTTAGTAGAATAAAATTATGATTGAAACAGGATCGCAAAGATTTCTTAAGAGCTCATCGGCTGAAATTGAAACACTCACTCAGCCATTTTTCCCAATTGGTTGTCCTGGAAAAGACGACACAGCCTGGATTGAAGTACAAACAAAAACACTTGAAGTTTATGAAACCCTTTTGTCTGATCTCAAAGAGAAAGGCTTAGAAGTAGGAGATATTAAGGATGCTCTCCCAAAAAATTATAGAAAAGTTGATTATTTTGTAGCAGACTATCATGCTCATGTGTCTCAAGTGTTACAGGTGATTAATAAGGTGTTGCTGAGCGTTGGAACTGAAGAACAAATCAATACTATTGTTTTTCTTGATAAGAGTGGCAGAATTGTAGCCCACTTGTTCAAATCTATGTGGAATGATTTAGTGAATATGGGGTTAATTAATAGGTCTGACAAATGTCCAAAGATCCGATTTTTAAATGATGGTTATGATAACTGGCAGAAAAGGAAAAGAATTAGTTCTATGCATGTTATTGATTATATAAAAAGAATTGCGGGTAGGAGTAGTGTGTTAATTGTAGATGAAGTAATATCGTCTGGTACAACGATTCGCTCTGCATTAGATAATTTTGAGATTGCTGGGGTCAATATCTTGGGGGGTATGTCAGCTTACCACTTTACTCCTCAATGGTATGGGGAAAATGATGGAGTTAAGGGAGTAGATGATGTACCCATACAAGAAGAAACCTATGATGCTTTTGAAAAGTTATCTGAGCGAGAGTTCATTTTTTTTAAAGATATTATTAACAGATTGAGAGAATCAAATTTATTTGAAGAAATTATCCCTCCTTTGATCCAAGGTAAACTAGATGGGATATCGGAGATGTTAGGACGTGAGCCTTTGAGTTTTTCGACAGAAGAGATAGAGAGAGTAAAGGACATCATTAATAAAATTAAATTTGATCTAATGAACGCTGCTCCATCTAGAGAGGGGAAACTAGATTATGCGGTAAAGCAAATTTTCTTGTATTTCAAATACTATGCTGGATATTTAGCACAACCCTTTAGTACATCAAAAGAGAGAAGAACAGGTTATTTATACAGAAGAGTCTTAAGAGAGATGATTAGAGAATCTACAAAACATTTTTATCTAACCAAAGAAAAAGATGAGCAAGAATTTTCAGACACCGAGTCGTTCTGCAAGGATGATGTGTTAGAAATGATGGTGCAAACAGACGGAAAGTTAGCAAGATTGTTAAATATGATTAAGAATTTATTTAGTAAATAGCGGGTGTTTAATCTTTACTCCTATTTACATCTAAAAACTTGGATGATACAATCTCTCAGTTATGAAAAGTTATGATCTCAAATATCCATCGGTGGCAAGCATTGGTCACAATGTTTCTCACGCTAAAAATAGAACCTCTCGTGCTTTTAAGAGAAATTTGCACACTGTAACCCTAATGGTTGACGGTATTCGTAAGCGCTATAAGGTTCCTACAAAAGTGTTACGAGTCATGAAAAAACAGGGAGTAACTACTCACTGGAAAAATCCTCTTGTAGATTCAAAAGCGACCGATTAATACTGTTTTTCTTGATCTATTACCACGTTTTTTACCTGATTCCAGCTAGATATTTCTTGACCCTCAATTTTAACTCTTTCAAGAATAAGTTTACTGTTTAAGCCTTCTGCTAGAACATTACACTCAAAAATTTGCATTCTTTTCTCTCCCTTTGTTGTTGGAATGGTTGTCCAGAGTAATGGCCAAGGTTGGAAAGCTTGGCAAGCACGAGCTACAACTTCGGGCCAGAGTTCAGAAGAAGTTTGTTGAAGCACATCTTTAATAAGAGATTCTTCCAATGAACTACAGTCAGCGAATACTTGCTGATTATTGAATAAACTTGATAGAAACTTCCAACTAATAAAAGCATCGTTTTTCAAGATTTTTCTGGCATAAGGAGTGGGTGAAGCAATGGGCTGCGTCTTTTCTTGTTTTGGGTTTTGTTGATATTGGTCAATCCAATTAGCCATATGATTACAAACTAACTCAAAACTATGTTGATAATAATTTTCGGCGTTCCAGCTCTCTTCAACAAGAAATTCAACTTGATTGATTATTGGCCCAGCATCAAGTTCTGAAGTAATTCTAATTAGTGTAACTGCTGATTTTTTGTCTCCATGAAGAATGACAAACTGTCCTGGTGAACTACCTCGCCATTTGGGTAGAGCAGACGGATGGATGTTTATAGGGGTTAGTTTAGGAAATGATAAAAGCCAGTTGGGAATAAAGTATCCAAAATCAACGACTAATAAAAAATCTGGTTGTGGGAAATCAGGATTAATCTGATCAATTTTTTTATCAATCAATTGAAAATTAATTTGATTTTTGATTGCCCACTGATGAAGTGGATTGCTGAATATCTCTTGTTTTCTACCTACTTTTTTGGGAGAAGGGGTTAAGATCCAGCAGATATTGAATCTTGAATCATTAGCAAGAGCTTGAGCTACCATTAAGCTGTGTTTGGTGCTACCAGCTATGGCTATCTGTATTGTTGGGGAGATGCTCATGTTATTGACTAAAAAGATTTTAGTAACTGTCTGTCTTCAAAAGGGATGAGTTGATCATTTTCGACTAAATAAATCGGTAGTCTGTGTTTTAGGACGTGATCGGTAAACAAAATGCCATTGAGATGATCAATTTCATGTTGAACAATTCTAGCTTTATAGTCTTTAAAAACTTGTTTCTTAGTAATGAGTTTGTCACCTTCGACAATTTGATATTCCATCTCAACCCAGCTCCAACGAGGAACTGCCCCAAATAGTCTTGGTACTGAAAGGCATCCCTCTAAATCTGGTTTTTTAGAATTTCTGCCCACAACCATTTCATTACTATGTGAAATAATCTTAGGATTAAAAAAGACTTTAACTGAATCTAGGCCTTTTTTATTTTTGTCAGGTCTGTAGGCAAAACCGCTAATTGACTTGTTGATTTGGGGGAAAGCTAGACCTACTCCCTCAGGATCTTTTTCAAGAAATAAACTTTCAATCAACAACTTAATATTTTGTTGCAGTTTTTTATCTACGACGATGACAGTTTTAGCCACTTTTCTTAAAGTTGGATGTGGTGCGGTAATGACATTCATGCGCCTATTATAACTCAACAGATATTTGATAATCAGAAAGTTCTAATACTTTTTCCTCAATTTGATGCTGAGAAAGAGATTTCAGATCAATCTTTGTGTGTTGATTTAGTTGATCCTCTAACTGAGTTGACCAGTTTAGCCATTTTTTATAAAGAGAGTTATTATTCCAATCTGGATTCCGGTGACAGTATCTTTCTTTGAGATTTTTAATTCTTTGAGTGACAGACACAATTCCCCATGGAGCTACTCTTAAATCGGAATAAAAAACAATTTTCTCATTCCAGTTTTCTGAGTCTAGTAGTGTTGGTAAAAAATCAAATGAGTGATTATCAAGAAGCTGGATAATCTGTTTATCTACACGTAGTTTTTTGAGAATGAGAATGTTGGCAATATCCGCATTGTCTCCATAAAGATCAATCATCTGTTTTTGAACAATAACGAGTTTTTCTAGTTCTTGTTTCGAATATAATTTTTTGACTTGGCTAGAGCCAAGCTCAAACTTAATTACATTACCAATGTCGTGAAGAAGTAGGGCAGAAATGACCTGGTTTTGATCAATAGCTGATCCTGACCAGTTCTCAATAGCTAAGGCTCCAATTGAGGTTACCCACAACATATGCATGGCGAGATTTTTTGGGATATGAAATTTCAGGTAAATTTGGTTAATTGGAACTTTTTTCATTGTCTAAAGATAATTTTAACACTCTAATAGATTAACTTTTTGTTTGAGGTTTTGATCGTTGGGAATAATATTTTTCAAAATATATTTGTATTGTTCTTTTGCTTGTAGGCAGTCTCCACTCTCCTCGAATATTTGTCCAAGTTTATAACGGGCCTCGTGATAATTTGGCTTGAGTTCGATTGCTTTAATAATTGTATTTATAGAATCTTCTTGTTTACCCATAGATAACTCTATCTTTGCTTGATGAAAAACTAGTTTTGGATGTGTGGGTGCCATTTTTTGAGCTGTTAGCAGAGTTTTGTGGGCATCTTCTAGATAAGAAATATCAATTAGGGCTAGTTTTGAAAAAATACTGGCTCTTGTTTGATAAAAGTTTAGATGAACAGAGTTTAGTTCAAGAGTTTTATCGCTTGTTTTGATTGCAAGATCGGCAAACTCTCTCGCAAGCTCGGGGTTTTCTAGTTGCAGAAACTCGACGGCTATTGAGGCATAGGTATTAGCCAACTCATCATAAAACAATGCTTCTTTTGGAGATAAAAGAATGGCTTTTTGTAGGTAATCTACTCCAGATTGATACTCTGATGCCTGGATTAATGTTTTACCTTTAGTAAAAAAATAATCTGCTTGCCAAATGCTGGCAACAGAAATCAATGAATGAACTGTAATTAATGACAAGCAGATCAGGGTTAGTAATTGAAAGAGAGTTGGCTTTTGATCAAGTTGGGTCTTTTTTATTGTGCGGGGGCAAGAGAGAATTGCTAGATAAGCAAACAGTAAGTAGTTTAGTACACCAATCATAACAGTAGAAAACCCAAAAAAGTTGGTGATATTGATCGCCAAAATACTTAAGATTATGACAAAAAGCTCTGTTTGTCTTTGTTGATTGACACTAAATTTCTCTATCAATTTTATAGCAAGAACAATACTGACAATTTGTACAATTAAATATGAGATTAATCCCACCAAACCAGTATTTGCTAAGGTATTGAGAAGTTCATTGTGTGCTTTGTTGTACAAAAAATCCCATTCTGACAGAGTGTTGTGCTCAAGAGGGCGGTCAAGGTAATAGCTATAAGCAAAAGTTTCTGGACCAGAACCAAAAACTGGATATCTTTGCCAGATTTTTATAGCTCCTTTCCAGACAACTAAACGAATATTTTCCGAAGGAGTAATTAAAACTCCTTGGTCCGTGCTGCTGTTGGCTAAAAATTGCTGAGAGAAAGAGTTTTCTTTGATTAATCCTACTATTTTAATATGGCTAAGTATTGGTAATGAGGGAAGAGGAAAGTTAACAAATACGAGCGTGGTCACTAGAAAAAATCCTAGCAGAATCAGCATTATTTTTTGTTTTTGTTCAAACAATTTTAGAAAAAAGCCAACAATCTTCTTTTTATACTTAAAGACAAAGAATAGAACTGTAGAAAATGTTACCGCCAGTATCCCAGAACGTGATTGAGTAAAAATAGTGGCAATGAAAATGAAGATTGACCCGCACAGCCAAAACATTTTTTGAGTTTTATGGCTAAAAAATTCAGCTGATTTTTCTTGGAGAAAATAATAGTACAAAGAAAAAGGAAAGAGTGTTGCCAGATATGCTGCTAACCAATTTGGTTGTCCGAAAGTAGCGAATACTCTTGATTGCACATCCTGAACCCAACAACTTACATCAAATTTTTGTCTTAATAGAATACAACTTGGGGAAACACCAAGTTTTTCAGGTATGGCATAGACACTTACAATTATTGAGGCAATTAATGCTGATTTAATCAATGTTTGAATCTGTTTTTGATTAAAGTTGTTAACAATTAAGAAAAAATGAAATGAGTAAACGATTGTTGACAACAGTCCTCCGTGAAATCTGGTGTAATAACCAAAAAACGAGGTTCTGGGATGAATAGAAAAAATTGTGGAGATGACTTGACTTAACAAGAATATTAATATGGGTAAATTGAGTAGATTTTGTTTAAACCTTATTTTTTTATTTAGTATTATTTGAGTAAGCCATAATAAAGCTAGTTGAGTTGTAAAGAAATAAACTACCTGCATCTTGTTAAACTCAAATAACTCTTCGTTTACACTTGTAAAAATAAATGGAGTTACTATTACAGATAAGTTTGTTAAAAAGAAAGTTAATCTTCTAATTATTAATGTATTTTTTTTCATTATTTTCATTGTCTTGATTTTAATTATACTCCGTGAGGTTCTTTTAGGAAAAAATATCAAACTAAAACTCCTAAGAAAATAATTCTTGATGTGCTGCTTCTTGTGCTTATGTATTTAAATGATTTATAGTAAAGATATAAGTATTCTTTTCTACTTTTATTAAGAAATTCCCAATGCAAACAGATAATTTTTTACATCAACCTCCACAAAATCTAAATCCCAATAGTAGTAGTCTTCAAACAACTCAATCAGTTTTTGGTCAACATTCTCAACCAGAACAGCAGGAAACAACAAAATTTAGAAGAAATCAAGGTGATTTTTCAAGAAATAAATCAAAACTTTTTTTAGGTGGATTAGTTCTTTCATTGTTTATGGTTGCTGGAGGTGTGGCCTACCATTTATCTCAACAAGCAGGAATTGGTGAGATCAGACAACAAGCTAGTGTTGGCTCAGAGGGTTGGATTGCCTTTTCTGCCAAAACAGCTACTGGCACAACTCAAATCTTCTCCATGAAAGAAGATAATGGAGATTTTAAGGTACTATCATCAGAAATAAATGGCGAATCTTCGAAACATGTTTCTTATTCTCCTGACGGAAGTAAGGCTGTTTATACTTCCAATAAATCTGGCTCATGGAATATTTACATGATGGATTCCGACGGAGGAAATGAAGAACAGTTAACTACTGACGGAGGAGCTTTCTATCCAAGTTTTTCTCCTGACGGAAGTAAAGTTGTGTATGTGTTTGAAACCTCTATTGGACCAGCAATAAGTTCGCAAATCAGAGTTAAAAATATTGGAGGATCAATAACTCCCTTAACAGATGCAGTTCAGGCTAAAATTCATAACCCTCTTTTGATTCAGGGCGGAAGCAAGTTAATTTTTTCTTCAACTCAGATGGGTGGAATACCACAAATTTTTTCTTACAATTTAGGAGTTGAAAATTCACCAATTAATCAGCTGACGACATCTGGAGGAAAGCATCCTTCAATGCTTAACAATAATACAATTATGTTTGTTGCTCCGATTGACGGAGTTGATCAAATATTTTCCATTGGAATTGACGGCGGGAATTTAACTCAATTGACTTTTGATACAACTTCCCATTATGGATATCCTGTGATATCTCCTGATGGTACTCATATAGCTTATGTTGCTTGGAATATTGGGGAGATTCTTCCCACAGTTGCTCCAACAACACCTCCTACGGTAGCTCCCACAGCTATTCCCACAGTTGCTCCAACTCCTACAGATGTACCTTGGTGTCTTGCAAGAGGAGAAGAATGTTACAATGGATATTCTGAGGGTACCTGTTGCTCTGGCTTGTTCTGTAGCTATGATACTGACAATTGTGAGTGTATAGATTCAAACAACTGTCCAGCTCTACCAACAACAACTCCTACGGTTGCTCCTACAGCTATTCCCACAACAGCGCCTACTCTTACTCCAGTTCCTCACTTGACAATAGCGCCGACAATCCCTGAAGGATCTTGTACAGGCCAGTGTTTAGGTTCTCCCGGATTTGAGTGTCCAGGAGGAAGTTTTGTCTGTAGCCCAGATGGTTTGGGTTCTTGTAGTTGGACTTGTGGCCAAGGTGATGTTATGGGAGTAAATACAGCTGACTATCAAATTGTAATTGAAAACTTGAATACTGGTGAGGCTTGGGAGTTTTCACAACCTCATTTGTGGCAAGATGAGTACGTCAATAGTGATGAAACAATGTTGTCTCCCAATTCGTGGGTAATTAATTCTCAAACGCCAACAATTTCTCCAGGATTATCTCCAACTGGTCAGCCTGAAGAGCTTTCATGTGGTGAGTTTGGCTGCATTAGCAACAATGATTGTGAGGGGGATTTAACTTGTGCTGTTTTTGGAGATAATGAAAGAGGTTATTGTAGTGAACAAGTAAATTTAGATGCTTGTTTAGCTGAGCCAAGTTTAGAGACTTGTTGCGATGAGCCAGCAATATTGACTCCTGATCCAACAAGCGCTCTTACTCCAACTGTTGTTCCAGAAACATCTCCAACACCGGGCATCTCTGAGCCAGAGGGTAGTGTCGATCTAACTTTATCAATTTCTCTAGACGGGGTACCTTATTGCGAAAATATTGGCACAACATGTTTGGGTAATTCTGACTGTCAAGAAAACAATTTCTGCATTTTGGGAAACTGTTCAGCTTGTTATCACCCCATTTCTTCACACCCAGCTTTTAGTGGAGGTCAGAGAATAATAAATACCAACGTAACAATACTTCATGCAAAAGCAGGAATTTTTACTAAGAACAATGTGGAATTCGTTTATTCAGAACAATCTAGAGCGTTCTCAAATTCAAGTCCAGTAACTTTTGATAATCTGCCAGAAGGCCCCTTCATGATTTATGTTAAGGGTCCAATGCATATGGCAACACAATACTGTTATTCTGGGGCTGGAATTAATAACGTTTGTAATTATGAAAGTTTGTTGGCTGCTAATAATATATATCCAACCGTAACACCTCATTTTATTTATTTAATACATGGGGCAAACAGTTTGGATTTATCGGCTCGATCTGTTCGAGTAGGAGACTTACCAATTTCTGGTGAGGCTCAGAATGTTCAGGATGGAAAAGTAAATGTTTTTGATTATTCATTCATGCTTTCTTGTTTGGGAAATAATAGTAAAACCGAGTTTTGTCTTTCTAGAGCTGACGTGGATTTTTCAGGTCAAGTGAATAATATTGACCTAGGGCTTCTTCGAAAAGCATTTATTGAAACAGTTGATCAAATATAGAGAATTCAGATATTCTGGCCAAGAACCTTACAGAAAGTAGAAATATTTTTTTTTACTTCTTCCCACAGTTCAGTGATTTCTGATATATTAATTATAGAACCAGGAACTGTTTGGTGTCTTTTAAATCACCATTCATCAACCTTGGGATCATTACTAATAAAGAAAACTGCCTATGTTTACTCAAGACGACAACCAACAAGTAATTTTACCAACATCCGATGACTCTCAGGCTCAATCAGGAAGCACTCCATCAACTGAACCAAAAGTTGATGACAATATTGGTTCATATGAACCTCCTTTAGAAATTGATGAAGATGCCCAATCTAAAGGTCAACAACCCTCTATCCAGGATTCAACAGTCGTTGAGGATAATCTAGCTGAACTAAAAAAAATGGTTGCTAGTTTTGGAGATGACGTAAAACAACCATCTGATAATGCTGACAGTCAAATTCTAGACGAGCCTTCTGTGGAAAAGACTTTTGAATCAACAGATGATTCTTTTGGTAATAATATATCGCAGAATGCTCAGGCCACTTCAACTGGAAATTCAGAAGCCTTAGCTGATCAAAACATTTTCTTTTTGCTAGGAGCTGAAAAAAGTAGCGCTCAAGAACAGGAGGAATTTTTAAATGAACTTCAAGCTACTATATGGGAAGATTTTGTACACAATGATATGGAGCTATTGATAACTTCTCAAGAAAAAGTTGGTGCTGATGAAATTACTAATAATGCAAGTTTAACTGAGTTGCAAAAGCAGGAACAGTTATTAGATTACCTTGATAATTTAATTCCTGATTTAGAGACAATAATGCTAGAAAAAGCTTTAGAACTCAAGCAAGATCTGGTAAAAGAAAGAATTACCTCTATAAAAGAGGCATCTCCTAACGATCAGCTCAAGCTTAACAGAATTCAAGAAGTTGAGTCTCTTCTAAGCCAAGGAAGATGGTATTCAGCTGGAGTTCTGTTAAATCAAATTGATCAATAGTTTTTAAGTTTTTCAATATCATTAGTGTTGTTAATGCACTTGTCTTGGTATTCGTTGTAAAAGTCAGCATTTCTAAACTGTATTTGCTTATGAGTAGTTATGAGTCATGATACTATACTTGTAAGTGTGTTATAGTTTATTTTATTTTTTGAACTCTCTTTGCATACCAAATGAAACACCAAAACTTAAGTATCAATGGTAGCCATTTTTTTTCGCAATTATTCTCTTCAAACTCTTTAAATTTATATTTTGATTTTGGAAGTTTTTACACAAGAGTTGCAACTTCAGAAAAATTATTGATCAATCAACCAACTTGTTATTTGAGTGAGAGAAACACGGGAGCTGTTTTAACAATGGGCAAAGAAGCTTTTCGTTCATTTGGGAAGTCTAGTTCAAGTACTCAGGTAATTTTCCCGATAAAAAAAGGAAGTATTTATGATTCGAAAGAGTTTAATCAATATTTAGAATTATTGTTGATGCAGATAAAAAAAATAATAGATAGGAAATTTTTCACCAAAGTGGTGGCTGTATGCTATGTGCCAGAATCAGCCACCTTCTTAGATAAACAACTTTTTATAAATGCTTTTTTAAATTTTGGAATTACTCAAGTACGCATAGAAAATAAAGCGAGCATAATTTTAAAAAATTGTGCTCAAACTCCAACTCAATCATCACATCTCAATCTAGATAAGTATAATAATGACGTTGTTTCTCATAATACTGTTGCTATTCTTGATATTGGCGATCAACTTACTGAGTTAGCAATAGGTTCTGTTGAAAGCATCATGCTCGCTACAACACTTGACTTCGGTGGTCAACAAATTACTCAGGCAATCATTGATTACTTAAAAGAACACTGCGAACTTCAAATAAGCAAAACTCAAGCGATGAGTCTAAAACACCAGATGCAAAATGTTTTTGGAGGTGAGGTTAGAAAAATCTCAAACGATAAAGCTGTTCGAGTTGATAAAAAAAGCTCTTCGGTTTCCAAAACATTAATAAACAACTCAGTTATCAATGTTAGGGGAGTAGGGTTATCTGAGGGATTGGTTGTAACTCAAAAAATTCAAGTTGAGTCAATAAAAAATATTATTTTGAATCAACTAAGACAACTTTCAAAAAAAATAAAAAACAGCTTACTTAATTCAAATTCTCAAGAATTAGTATCAGCACTAGAAAATGGTTTAATAATAACTGGTGGAGGAAGCTTACTTGCTGGAATAGATGATTTTTTATCGGAAGAGGTTGGACTAGGTGTTTATAGATCATTAAATCCATATAGCTTTCTTGTAAAGGGGGGTTAGAAATAGCGATTTTATTAATTATGAACTTGATATCTCCAATAACTTTTATTTCAAAAAAATCCAGAATCAAAACAATGGAAGCTGGATTAATTGCAGTATTTGTTTTTTTAGTTTTTATTTTTCAGTTAAGTGGTATATCTTCGACAGCCTTAAGTATTGGGAATGTGATTTGTATCCCTTTTATTCGATTAAATGTTGCCGTAGTTTCAAAAATTCATAATTTTCATGAAATTCTGCATCAGCAACAACAACTGATTAGAAGAGTTCAAGATCTAGAAATCAGATTAAGTCAATCTCAGGCTCGTCTTGGCGAGATTGACCAACTTTCTAAGGAAAATGAAGAACTTAGGCAGTTACTAAATAGTTCTGACAGGTCTTTAAGAAAGGTGGTAATAACTAAACCAATTTTGTCATTTGCTCAACCAACAGTTGGTATTTCAGCAGAGGAAGAAATCCAAATAGGATTAGCGGTTTTAGTGAAAGATACCTTAATTGGACAGATTAAGGAAATTAAACAAGGTGCTGCCTCGATTGAGTTGTTGTGGCAAGGAGGGTCAAGTCCCGTGTTGGCAACAACTGAATCAGGTACTCAGGGAGTTGTTATTGGAGATGGGAAAAGAGTGATTTTTACAGAGGTGCCAATTACCGAAAAGCTAGAAATCGGGCAGAGAATCACCACTACAGGACAAAGAGGGATAGAGAGGGGTTTGTATATTGGGGAGATTCGCGCTCTTCAAACAGGTGCTTCTTCTGCTGTACAAACAGCTATTATTGAGCAACACGTATCCTTTTATGAAGCCCAACTTGTTGAAATAAGATTGTAGCAATAATAGATCTATCATTAACTTTAAACTTGGATTTTTTATTTGGTGGGGTTAGCATATAACTTATGTCCATAATCATAAAGAATACTTTCATTTTTTTAATCAAGTTGTTTGTATTATTGTTTGTATTGAGTTTTGAAAGGGTGGTTGGATTACCCTTTCTTTTTTCCTTGTTTGGTCTAATTATGCTTGATCAAACTAAGAAATCTTTCTTTATAAGACCTGTTTTGCTGCTAATTCTAAGTTTTTTAATGGCTGCAATGTTTCAAGCAGCCTGGTTAACAACAATGGTTGCATGGTGTTTGTCATTAATGTTTATGATTTTGGGTACTAAGTTGGTGAGAGTTAAAAAAAGGAGGTTCTTAATAATAGTGATTATTCAAAACTTATTGTGGCTGTGGTGGTTGAATATTCCAACAAATTGGTCTTTACTAATCCAATTAATTGTAAGTTACGTTCTCGTGATAATCTGGTTTAGAATTTTCTCAAAACCTAGAAAATAATGAAAAAAAATTATCGAATTATCTCGTTTATAAAACTTGGTAAGCGTGATAAATTTTTTGTCGTTGTTTTTATTATGGTGGTGGCTTTTTCAGTATTGGTTCTGAGATTGATTCATGTTCAGTTGATAATGGGTAGTTACTATTATCGATTGGCTGATGCCAATCGACATTTTAAACAGCCAATTCCTGCCAGAAGAGGGGTTTTTTTAGATAGATATCATCAACCACTAGTTAACAACACTAAACAATATTACGAACAAGAAGAGGATCTACTTTTTCCAAAAAAAAATCAAATAGACCATCAATCTGCTTTAGAGTTAATGGTCAAAAATGATTGGCAAGTTTCGTTTGAGTATCGAAGACTGTATAAATATCCTTGGCAGCTCGCCCACACATTGGGTTACGTAGGGCCAATTACCTCTCAGGAACTGGCAGAGAATAATCAACTTAAAGTAAACGATCAAGTTGGAAAAATGGGCTTAGAAAAAGTTTATGATCAAGTATTGAGAGGCAGAGATGGTTATCAAATTTTTGAGATTAATACTTTAGGAGAAAAACAACAACTAGTCTCAAAAACAGACCCAGTTGCAGGCAATGATATTTTGACTAGTCTGGATCCATTCTTATCAAAAATTGCGTATGATGCTTTGGGAGAGATGATGGGAGCTGTGATAGTTTTAGACGCAGAAACTGGGCAGGTTTTAGTTTTGGTTAACAAGCCATCTTTTAATCCTAATGATTTTGGCAATAACTTTTTAGATCAAGTACATGAAGAACAAAGAAAGGCCAGTCTTCAAAGTTATTTTCAAGATGAAAGAAGAGTGTTTTTTAATCGGGCCATCAGCGGAACCTATCCGCCAGGATCTGTTTTTAAGTTAGTCACTTCTGTGGCAGGTTTAGAGTCAGGATCTTTCGACGAACACAAAACAGTTTTGGATGAAGGAATATTAAAGGTTGGAGATTATGAGTACAGAAATTGGCTTTATACTCAGCGAGGAGCAACTGATGGCGAGATTGCCCTAATTCGAGCTATTGCTAGAAGTAATGACATCTTTTTTTATAAAGCAGCTGAATGGACGGGGCCAACAACGATTGCTAATCAGGCATTGGCCTTTGGATTTGGTAAAATAACTGGAATTGAGCTATCTGGAGAAGTTAGAGGACTTGTTCCAGATCCTACTTGGAAGGAAGAGGTGATGGGAGAAAGATGGTTTTTAGGAAATACTTACCATTTTGGAATTGGCCAAGGAGACATGGTTGCCACCCCCCTTCAGATTGCTCAGTTTATTCAATCTTTAGGAAACTATGGGAAGCTTTGTCATCCTAGTTTAGTCATCAATGATGGAAAAAATGAGTGGAGTGCAGAAAAATGTGAAAACCTTGGTCTTCAGGATAATTCTTTAGAATTAACCTTAAGTGGAATGATAGCTGCTTGTCAGCCTGGTGGCACTGGTTCACTCTTGTTTAAATATAACGAAGCTTTTGCGCCAATTAATGATGTAGAAAATGCTTACGATATGATTGAGGCTGGGGCGGTTGGATGTAAAACAGGAACCAGCGAGTTCGGCGGACAAAACGAAAAAGGAAGAAGGAGAACTCATGGGTGGTTTGTTGCAATTACAACAATAAATAGTGAAGATGTGGAGAATAATATTGAGGAAAGACTTGAATTATCGATAAATAGAGAAGAGGAAGAAAGTCAGTTAGAAATACTATCAACTAAAGAGTTACAGCAATGGTTAGATGGTATACAAAAACAGGGATTTCCAAAAAAAATAGCTCTTGTTGCATTAGTAGAAAGTGATGACGCTATTCCTTATAAGGAGGGTTCTAGAGAAGCAGCTCCGGTAATAGGTGCAATTTTAAGTTATTTGAAGTGAGCTGGTCAGCATCTTACTTACTAGCGATTTTCATTGAGAAAAAATTATTGTTTTTTTTAGTGTCTCATTTTGATTGATTAACTCTCTTAAGTGATCATCAGTTCTTAAAAGATTTCCGCTTGAGTGGCTGATATCGATAAGAATTTTTCCTGATGGTTTAAGCAAAGGTATTAATGACTCAAGAAACTTTATTTTACTATCTAATGGAGATAGTCCAGGATATATGACGTGTTGAAGAACGTTAACTAACAAAATTGTATCTGCCGTTGAATGATATCTTGAATCAAATTGGGGCGGTTTATCTCTGGCTAATAGAATAAAAGGAACATCACTATTTTTTAGATCTTGATCTCGATTGTCAAATAGATCAGCCTGAATAAGAGCTGAATCTGCCACATGAGCAATCTTGGCGCCAATTAATCCATTGCCACAGCCGATATCAAAAATAACACCGTTGGTTACACAATGTTCTTTGATAAAAATAGCCATGCTTGCATATTGATATCTTTCGGCTCCCATAAGTGCCGGAGGAGCTGAAATTTTTGAGGGAAGTTGTATTGATTGAGTGAGTGTATCTTGTTCTGCCATATTTTACTTAAAATCAACAGTCGTTGTTAATGAGTTATATTTGTAAGCTTGTTCTCATGATAATCTGAAAAGAGTATTTTTTCTAGCAAAAAAACTTAAGCTATTTTTCAGTTTTAAGGCTGATAATGAAATAATGAGTTTACAAATAGATAAAAAAAAGAAGATTGATCATTTTGTACAAAATGATCAATTGGCAAGACTACTTAAAGAGCACTCACAGCTAACAAAAGATGACAGAAGAAATTGGACGGTTCTTTTTTCTGTTGAGGGTATAGGTCCACAAACTTTTTATTTAATTGTCAATTACCTGAATAAATACCAAATATCTTGGGAAGATTTTTGGGTTGGAAAACAGGGCATATGGACAAAATTATCGTTAAACAAAAATATTATAGAATCAATAAAAAAGTTTATAAAAGAACACACAATTAACTCATATTGGAACAGTATAATTGAGAAAAAAATTTCGGTAATATTTATCACAGATCAGAACTATCCCTTCTTATTAAAACAGATTGATGATCCTCCTCCATTGTTTTTTTTGAAAGGAAAAATGATAGAAGATGAAAAGTTGCCAATAGCAGTGATTGGTTCCAGGAAAATGACTGGTTATGGATGTATGGTTACAGAAAAAATTGTTAATGAGCTAGTGATTAATGATGTGGTTATAGTTTCAGGATTTATGTATGGAGTTGATGTAAAAGCTCAGAAAACAGCCATTAAACAAGGAGGCTATACTATTGGAGTTCTTGGTTATGGTTTTGATCATGTTTTCCCAAAATCTCAAACTCAACTAATGGAAACTATGCTTGAATCAGGCAATATAACCTTTATCTCAGAATATGCACCATCTGTTTGTCCCTCAAAAGGAACATTCCCCAGAAGAAATAGAATTATTGCTGGCTTAAGTTTTGGCGTGGTGGTTACTGAGGCAGGTCTGCGTAGCGGTACACAGATTACTGTTTCTTATGCACTAAATTATGGAAGAGATGTATTTGCGGTATCAGGTCCAGTGACTAGTATTTACCACGAAGGAGTAAAATCGATGCTTAATCAGGGTGCAACGTTGGTTGGTTCAGGAGTAGAAATTCTGAATAATTTATCGATAAAACAATGGATAGATATAAAGCAATATAAAACAGTTGAGAGTAAACCACACCCTCAAACTACTAAGGCTAACAAGTTGAATCAGGATATTCTTGACGCGTTGAGCATTATGCCCCTAACAACGTCTGAACTATCAAAACAGATTGAAGCAAAAACAAGCAAGATAAATAAAGCCTTGGCTTTATTAGAAATTGATGGAGCCATTGTTTACAAAGAAGGGTGTTGGTGGAGAATAAAGAATAATTTCTGATTGTACTTTGATAGCTTGCAAAGTAGAAGCAAAACTGTTGAGGGACTTGCTCCTCAGAAAGAGTTAATTTCTATTAATAATCATTAGCATTGTTAACGAATTTATTTTGGTTAGTGTATATTAGTAGTTTATAATGACGCATTGGCACAAAGGCCATAAAAAATCTAAAGAAAAAAAATAATAAGAAAGAAATTCATGAATTTAGTGATTGTCGAGTCACCAACCAAAGCAAAGAAACTTAGTACCTACCTAGGCAAAAGTTATAAGGTAAAGGCTTCAGTGGGGCATGTTCGAGATTTACCAAAGAGCAAGCTGGGAGTTGACCTTGATAAAAACTTTGAGCCTACCTATCAAATACCAAGAGGTAAGGGAGTTGTGGTTAAAGAACTTCAAAAGCTAGCAAAATCGGCTGACAAAGTCTATTTGGCTATGGATCCTGATCGAGAAGGGGAAGCAATTGCCTGGCATGTTAAAGAACTTCTTCTAGAAAAAGATAAAAAAACAACTGATGATTATTTACGTTGTACTTTTAACGAAATTACAAAACAGGCCGTTATTCAAGCGATTGAAAATCCAGGAGAGCTTAATCTTAATCTTGTAGATGCCCAACAAGCTCGCCGAGTAGTGGATCGATTGGTTGGATATAAAATTTCCCCAGTTTTATGGAGAAAGATTCGACGCGGGTTGTCTGCAGGAAGAGTTCAGTCTGTGGCAGTTAGGTTAATCGTTGAACGTGAACGAGAGAGAGATGCTTTTAATCCAGAAGAATATTGGGAAATAGAGGTAGCTGTTGATAGTTCTGAGGATGTCGCAACACGAAAGCCAAATAAAATTTATGTAGATGGCAAAATCACTGAAAATTTACCTCAAGAAATTCTCAACCTTCAACTGTATCAAATAAATAAGAAAAAACTCGATGTTGATAGTCAAGACAAGGCAAAACCTGTTATTGAAGATCTATCTGGAGCAAACTATAAAGTTGTTGAAGTTGAACGCAAAGAAAGGAAACAACAAAGTAAACCACCTTTTACAACTTCTACTCTTCAACAAACTGCTGCTTATATGTTGGGTTTTTCTGCAAAACAGACAATGACTTTAGCTCAGCAACTTTATGAAGAGGGATTAATCACTTACCATCGTACTGATGCCATGACGTTAAGTACCAGTGCTCTAGAAATGGCACGAGATTATATTAAGAGAGAGTATGGGCAAAAATATCTTCCATCAAAAGTTAGAGTTTTTAAAAATAACTCAAAAAATGCTCAAGAGGCTCATGAAGCAATTCGTGTTACTGATGTCAATTTAGTTGAGGAAAGAGTAGCGGAACAGGGAGCAAAATTGGGTCCAAGACATGCCAAACTGTATGATTTAATTTGGCGAAGATTTTTGGCTAGCCAGATGGAGTCAGCGGTATACGATCAAACGACAATTCATGTTGAGGCAATTAATCCGAATAACAAGGATAATATTTATAATTTAAGAACTACGGGTTCAATCATGAAGTTTCCAGGTTGGAGAAGACTTTTTCCATCTGGCCAAGATATTCAACTCCCAGAAATTAAGAATAATCAGGAATTAAAATATTTAGATATTAATCCTCAGCAAAAATTCACTCAACCACCACCAAGATATAATGATGCTTCTTTGGTCAAAGAGTTAGAAAAACGAGGTATTGGTAGACCAAGCACGTATGCCAGCATTATCTCTGTTATTCAAGACAGGGGTTATGTAGATCGCGAGAACAAAGCTTTTGCTCCAACCGCAATTGGATACACGGTTTGTGATTTTTTAATCCAGAACTTTGAAGGAATTATGGACTACGATTTCACGGCAGAAATGGAAGAAGACCTAGACAGAATTGCAAGAGGAGAAAAGGAATGGAGAAAGGTAATGGCTAATTTTTGGTCGCCTCTTGAGGGGAAAATCGAGAATGTATTAGAAAATGCACAGAGAGCCCAGATCCCAACCGAGAAAACTGGCGAAGTATGTCCTGAATGTGGCAAAACTGATGGGGGAGAGATTGTGATCAGAACGGGTAGATATGGAAAGTTTCGTAGCTGTAGTCGCTATCCAGATTGTAAGTTCACTGAACCAATTGTTGATGTTTTAGAAGGATATGATTGTCCATTGTGTGGCAAGGGTCAGATTATTATCAAACCCACCAGATATGGCAAGAGTTTCTTTGGATGTAGTCGCTATCCCGAATGTGATTGGGCCAGTTGGAAAAAGCCAGAAAAAGACTTAAAGATATCTGCTCAAGAATGGCAAGAGATTCAAAAAGCTAGGGAAGAGAGAAAAGCCAAGAGAAACTCAACAAAAAAAACTAAAAAAAAGAAAAAATAATCATCACAATGAAAATTGCACTTTTTGGTGGAGCTTTTGATCCCCCCCATCTTGGTCATCTTCAGGTGATTGTCAACCTTTTTGAAAACAGGTTGGCAGATGAAGTCTGGTTGGTGCCTACGGGGACGCATGATTTTCATAAACTGATGCAACCAGCTCCAATTAGACTAAAGATGTTAGAGATGCTCATTGATCAAATTCCTTTTAAGCATAGAGATAAAGTTAAGATTGAGCGGTGCGAATTGGAGAGAGAAGGAGTTAGCCATACAATTGACACTCTTAATCAGTTATCAAAACAATATCCCCATGACGATTTATATTTTGTAATTGGTTCTGATAACTTACAAAAGTTTCACCTGTGGGACAGATATCAAGAAATATTAGAAAAGTTTCCAGTTATTGTCTATCCGAGAGTTAATTATCCCATGAGTTCCACATATAAGAGCATGATTCCGTTAACAGGGGTTAAGCAGTTCTTAGCTTCTTCTACAGAGATAAAAAAAAGAATAATCGAACGAAAATCGGTTGATGACATGTTGCCTCAGGAAATACTAGACTTTATTCAGAAGGAACGACTATACTTGAGTTGATAATTATATATTTCAGAAAAAAATAGTATGGCAGAAGCAAAATACAAAAAGTTTTATAAATTAATGCGCGAAAAAGAAGAAAAACTGTTTCAAGAGTTTGAGCATATTCATCAGTCGTATAAAGAAGATTCTAAGGCAAATCAGCCAGAATTTAATAGGATTGGTGAAAAGGTTGTCGAGGTGATTCGTGACTGGGATAGGAAGTTGTGTTCAAGTATGGGCAAAACAATGTATGGTCAATACTCTCAGCAGGTCTCTGAGAAGTTTTGGGATTTAGTGCGTCAAGATTTTGATCAAATTGATATGGTGGGAATAAAAATAGAGTAGTTATCACAATGAAAAACAATATTATTCAGTTTATTAAACAGGCTTTTACAAACTCTGGCTTGGATCAGGCAATTGTTGGAGTGTCAGGGGGGATTGATAGTGGAGTTGTGTTGAGTTTATTAACGAATGTTTTACCAATTGATAATATTCATCCAATTTTAATGCCTTACGAAAATCAGGATATGCAAGATGCTTATTTAGTTTGCAACGCACTTGGTTTTTCTAGTGAGATGATTTCTGTGATCAATATTGAACCAATTGTTCGAGCTGTTGGTGAAACATTAGGAGAAAATCTATCTTCTTTGCGAACTGGGAATATTATGGCTCGTTCCAGGATGATGGTTTTATTTGATCAAGCTAAAAAACACGGGGCATTAGTAGTTGGCACTGAAAATAAAACTGAAAATGTGCTTGGATATTTTACTCGCTTTGGTGACTCGGCAAGCGATCTTGAGCCGATTGCCAATTTGTACAAAACAGACGTGAGGCAACTGGCTAGAGATTTAAAACTTCCAGAAGAAATAGTAAATAAACCTCCTAGTGCTGGATTGTGGGCAGGTCAGACTGATGAAACTGAGTTTGGATTTAGTTATGATCAAGCCGATGAACTTTTAGGGCAACTAGAGAATCAAGCAATAAATCGGGGGGTTAAAATAATCCAAATAGTTAAAGAAGAACTTTCTAAAGAAATAGATGATGCAGTGAGAAAAAAAATCTTAAAACGTGTAAATGACAATTGGTTTAAACAAGAAGTTCCCTATAAAATTGAGTAAACGACTATTAATAATTAGTTAGTACCTTTATGCCAGAATATACAACAAAACCAGTTACTACAGCAGATGGCTATTACTCTGATGATGATTTAACACTTGATGATGAACTTGATTTGAGTTTTTTAGACGATGAAGAGGAGTAGCTTGTTTGTCTCTAACACTTTGTAGTAATTCAGATTATCCAAATCATTGCTGATAAGTTTTATCTGTTATAAATTTTTGAATTATGAGAATTGCTCTGGTTGTTCCTCACATCTTTTTTAATCAAGAAATATTACCAAATGTAATTTTTTCTCCGGGAGAGTTAGCTACTTCCTTGGCTAGAGGTTTGTCTGAGAGAGGGCATCAAGTTACTGTCTTTAGTCCTGGATCAGTTGTAAATCTATTATCAAAAGGTTCCTCAATAAAAAATATTAACACAGATCTTTCCTTATTTGAGAAAGAGCTTATTATGCGTGGTGATTCTTATCTAGAGTTATTAAAAAAACATCCACTAACCTTTATAACTCTAGCAAGACAGGTACAAACAGAACTGATAGTGCAAGCCTACGCAATGGCAAACCAAGATGAATTTGATCTTGTTCATATTTGGTGTAACGAAGAAGAACAAGCTTTAGTGCTAGCACAGTTTTGTCAAAAACCGGTGATATTTAACCACCATGAGCCGTTTAATTTTTTAGCTCGTTACAGAGCAATTTTTCCTAAATATCCACATTTAAACTGGATCTCTTTCTCACAGGTTCAACGAAAAACATTTATTTCAACAAATAAAATTAACTGGATAGGTAATGTCTATCATGGTTTAGAGCCTGATTTATATCAATTAAGCAATGAGAAACGAGAGTATCTTTTATATCTTGGAAGAATAATCCAGCCAAAAGGGGTTCATTATGCAATCTCGGTAGCTAAAAAGATGGGGCTAAAACTGAAAATTGCTGGAAAACACTATACCGGATATAGCAAGGATAAATATTGGCAAGAGTATATTCAGCCAGAAATAGATGGTAAGCAGATTGAGTATGTGGGTTTTGTTAAAGATCAACAAAAAAAGCAACAATTAATGAATAAAGCCATAGTACTTCTAATGCCATCAACTTGGCAGGAACCATTCGGATTGGTGATGATTGAGGCATTAGCCTGTGGGACACCGGTAATTGGATTTGATCAGGGAGCGATACCTGAGGTTATTAATCATGGAGTGAGTGGCTTTGTTGTTCAGTATCAGGTTGAGCTAGGTGAAAAAAATATTCAGAGTTGGACTCAGCTCAAGAACGAGAAATGCTTTTTACAAAATGTTAGTCGTTTTGTTGATGCTGTTGGCAAGATTCCCTCAATTAAGCCAAAAGAATGCAGAAATGAATTTGAAAAAAAATTTACTGTTCAGATCATGGCAAAAAACTATGAAAAAATTTACAAAGATCAGGTTAAATGATTACTAAATCTGCTTTAATATGTGGATGTGAGTTGTAGTTTTCAAGCTTAAAATCTTCAATGGTGAATTTATCGATGTCTTTTATTTCAGGATTAATTGCTATTTTTGGTAGGTGATAAGGCTTGCGTCTTAGTTGCTCTTTTGCAGGTTCAAGATGATTGGTATAGATATGAAGGTCACCAATGGTGTGAACAAACTCGCGAGCCTCTAGTCCTGTAACTTGAGCCACCATCATCAATAATAGAGAATATTGAGTGATGTTAAATGGTAATCCTAAGAATGCATCAGCGCTTCGCTGATAAAGTTGCATTCTTAACTTTCCTTTGGTCACGTTAAATTGATAAAAAGTGTGGCAAGGAGGAAGACGCATCTCTTCAAGCTGGGCGGGATTCCAGGCGGAAACAAGCATGGCTTTTGAATCTGGCTGAGTTTTTATCTCTTCAATTACATTTTTCAGCTGATCAATATGCCCACCTTTGTAGTCTGGCCATCTTCTCCATTGATAACCATAAACTGGCCCCAGGTCTCCATTCTCATCAGCAAACCCATCCCAATAATGAATCTTTTTTTCTTGAAGTGATTTAATGTTTGTATCTCCGGAAATAAACCAAAGTAACTCGTTAGTCATGAGCTTAAATGGCATTTTTTTGGTAGTTAAAATTGGAAAACCCTTGCGTAGATCAAAGCGCATTTGATAGCCGAAAGTACTTTTGATAGGGTGAATTCCTCTGGTACCCTTAGATTTACCATTTTTTACAACGTGGGCTAGAGCTTTTAAGTATTGGATCATGTGTTTAATCTATCATCTTCTTTAATACTTGACAATCAGTTATTTTGGGTATATATTCATAACCATCAGAGATATATCTGTGAAATACTCTGAAAATATTATTTAATAACAAGGAGGTTTTATGCCAAATTTTGATCAAACAGGACCTACAGGAGCTGGTCCAAGAACTGGTAGAGGAAGAGGGGGTTGCATTTCTGGCTATGGAGTAGGATATGGATATGGATATGGATGTGGGTGTGGCTGTGGAAGAGGAATGGGAATGGGTCGATTTGTTTCGCCAAAGAATCAACTAATGGCTCTTAAGGAACAGGAAGAGATGCTAACTGAAGAGTTAGAAGTTTTGAGAGAAGAAATCTCTTCTCTTGAAAAATCAGCTTAGAAGATAGGTTTTAATAAGACGAATTTTGCCAGCAACACAAAAAGTGTTGCTGGTTTTCTGTTAGACTAGACCGTATAAAATATACATATGCCTCGTCCAAGATCACAAAAATCAATACGTTTTAAGCCAAGCGCTACCTTTTTTAAACCGCGTGGAGTGCCAATGCGTGATCTTGAGGTGGTGAAGTTATCTCCTGAAGAAGTTGAGGTATTACGTTTAAAAAATATGGAAGATCTTTGCCAGCATGGGTGTGCTTGCCAAATGAACACTTCTCAAAGCACTGTGCAGAGGTTGCTCTCTTCAGCGTACTCAAAAATTACTCAAGCCATTATTGAGGGAAAAGCATTAGAGATTGAGGAGAAGACTATATAAATAATATTTATTAGATATTTATATATCTCAATGTATCTATTGCAGGATAAGGCTGATATCTCAATATAATTTTTTTGCGTGAAAGATTTGCTTCAAAGTAATAAAAAAGATATAATTTTCAGAGTCTTAATTAATTTTTTTATTTGAAAAAAAATATGTCCACAGAAAATTCTCCATCACCAGCATCACAAAGAGAAAAACTTGCTCATGAAACGCTGGGGCCAGACTTTAAGCCAGCTCCAATATCGGTAACTACTTGGACTGGTGGTCGTGAAGAAAACCAAGATGCATTTTTTTCATTTGCAGTTATGCCAGAGTCTTACTATGATCGAGATCTAAATGAAAAAGAAAACTTGAAGGCTTTATCAGCTGCTGGGTATGAGTTGGTGATGGTTGCTGACGGTATGGGAGGACATCAGGGTGGTGCAGAGGCTTCAAAAGTATTGACTCAGACAGTAATGAGGGTGTTTGCCGGTGAATTCGCTAGATATTATGCTCAAACAACAAATAAGTCTTTAGCGACTGCCTCTCCAGAAGAAATCCAACAGTTTGTTAGAGATAAAATGCCGGTTTATAATTTGAAATCTTTGCTTAGGTATGCTATTGTTGAGGGCAACAAAAGCATTCAGGGTGTTGCTGGTTATGCAGAAGCTAGCAAAAAACCAGGATCGACTATTGTGGCTTCTTTTTTTGATCGCAACACAAACAAACATGTAATTGCTAACGTAGGGGATTCAAGAGCTCAGAAGATCACTCAAGGGGGTAAGCTAGAGCAGGTTACTGAAGATCATTCAGTGGTTCAAAGATTATTAAAGGCGAAAGTAATTACAGAGGAAGAGGCACAAAGGCATCCAGCACGAAATGAAATATACCGCTCTTTAAATGGTCAAAAAATTGAAAAACCAGTTGAATATATTGACACTTTCGAAGTTCAGCTTAAACCAGGAGAAGTATTGATCTTGAACTCCGATGGATTAGAGGTCTTATCAAGAGATGAGATTGAAAAAGTAGTTAAAGAAGCCAAGAAGGATGGTACAACCATAGATCGGGCTTTAGTTGCTGCGGTTGACAGAAAACAACTTTTAGCGCTTGCCGAAAAAATTGAGTTTTCAGGTTTGCTTACAAGTGAAGAAATCAAAAAAATCTTTGAAGAGAATGCTCATCAAATGAAAAATAGTGAATTAGCGAAGCTTCTTTTTGAGAAAGTTGAGGAGGCTAGAAGAGAGGCAATTTATCAAGAATTAAGGGCTATTAATGTCCCTGGTTGGGTAAATAAACCTACTTTAGCCGAAAAGCTAAGAAAGGGAGAGGTTATTGCTGATGCAGTCATAGGTGAAGCACAGCAGTTAGCTAATGAAGGAACCATTGAGAAAAGCGATGTTAACCATTTACTAAATGGTAAGAAATTTAGAAAAATCGAAGGCTACAATCATGACAATATTACTGTTATAATTATTGGCGAGGTAAAAAATACTTTTGGAACTGAATTAATAAACAGGGCAAAATCTCTTTGGGATTCAGTTATCAATCTCTTCATAGGCAAAGATAAAAAAACTTCACCAGCAACTCCTACTGCTCAATCACCTGAGCAAGCTGATGCTAAACCAGAAAAAACTGGTTCATTGGCAAAGGTTTGGAAATGGTTAATAAGCTGGAAAGAGAGACGTGCCGCAAAACGATCAGCTGCAGAAATCAGAACTGCTTCTCAATCTCCAGAAGTGAGTACAGGTTTAACTGTTGAACAATCAATTCAAGCTTTATTGGCAATACTTAAAACACAAGATCGAAATTTATTATTAAAGCTAGGGTTAATTAAAAATACACAAGAAGAGGATGATGATTCTGAGGCAGGGGGCTTGGCTGATTTTGTGAATGAGTTAAGTAGGGATCAAGCTGAGACCATTCAAAACAGAGAAAAAATTACTGATTTAGAAGCAAGAATTGAAGAGAATAGGCAAGCAGAGCGAGATATAGCAACTGAAGTTCATAACTACTTAATATCTCTTTATGGTCATAATTATTTAAATCATCTTAGTCAAGATAATCGTGTTTATATAAACAGGTGTAATCAAGATATTCTTGGTATTAGAGCTATTCGCGCTGATCTCGAAAGAGAACTTGAACAAGCTAGGCAAGAGATGGGTGAAACAGATTCTTCCGTAAAAGAACTTACTATTGATGGTTTAGCATTTAATCCAAAACGCAGAAGACAAGTAAAATTAGCTCTAGAAAGAGTGATTTCTAGCAATGAAGATGAAACTAAAGTAGCCAATATTAGAGACGCTTTGCAAAAGCATTTGCATGCTCTTGAGGCTAGTGCCTGGAAACCATTTGAAAAACTACAGCAGAAACCACTTTTCATGAAGATAAAAGGTATTTTCGAGAAGTTAAGTGGCTATACAAAAACTCAATGGGAAAATAGACCAAGGACGGTTGCAGAATGGAAAGACAGAGCGAGAGATAAGTCTATCGAGCGTTGGGAAAAACGAAAAGATAGCTATAACAAAAAGGAGCAAGTTTGGAGAACTAGTCTTAATTTGGAGTCAGTTACCCCAGAAGAATTAACAGCCTGGGAATTAGCACTAAGAAAAGGTCAGACTCTTGAAGCTAGGCAAGTGGTAGCTTTAGTTCTTGAACAGAGAGTTGGCTCAATTCCAGAGTTGAATAAACATAAAAAAGTTCTTAGAGAAGCGGGAATTGATTTGCAGCATGATTTAATGGATTGGCTCAGATTCCAGTGGGAGAAAAAGTTAACTGATGAGAGAATTGAGGCTGATGAAAATGTCAGAAAACTAAAAGAAGCAAAAGCTAACTCCCCTGAAGCAAGAAAAGAACTAAGAAAAGCAATTGTAGCACAGACAGAAGCTTATCTTAAATGGCTTAATTTGAAGGTTTATGATCATGTTAAAAAATCTGCTATTTTGGAAGCACAACTTGATCGATTTGGCAGACCAAATGCTACGGGCATAGCGAAAGAAGACATTGAAGGAACTGGATGGCGGGGTTTGGTTAATAACCTTAAGAGATATATGTCTATGCCAAAGATGACAGCAGGACAAAGAGACGTGGCTTACTACGTCACCTATTTTCCATCTATGATTGGATTGCTAACTGCTCCAGGTTTAACTGCAGGAGCAAAAAACGTCATCATGGGAGTAACCTCTGGAGTGAGTGTTGGCGGTGAAGTAATTAAACAAAGAATTGAGGCTCAATATGGAGGAGACAGTGAGGCATACTGGGAGAGTTTGCGTGCCAAAGAGGGTTTAAGTAGCAAAGTAATTTTTGCTCTTCAGAGGATAGCTGTTTCCAAAGCTGTCCAAAGTGTTAGAGATGGTATATCTGGAGGTGCAATGGCAGCTCAGGTCAGCAGTCTTCTTGGATTTGACACTTTTGCCTATCAGCTAAGAGAAAGTATTGATCGTGCTGCGCAGGGATTGAGTGGAGAACTTCCTGCTGATTTACAGGAGATTGTTGATCAACATCCAGAAATTGTTTCTGAAATGGAAGATCTTCAGGCAGAACTCGATAGAGTCACTGAAGAAGCAGCACAACAAGCTGATTCACTTCGAGATGAATTAAGCGACGCTCAACAAGCTGCAAAAGATTTGGAAGTGGAACTTGGTGACGCTCAACAAGCTGCAAAAGATTTGGAAGCTGAGCTTGAAAGGAAGGCTCAAGAGTTGCTCAAAGAGCAAGAAAAAGTAGCAGAGGCTGCCAAAGAAGCTGCTGAGCGTTCAGCTGCTGCTCAAGTAACTGAAGAAGCTGCTGTCGAAGCGGCCAAAGAAGTTACTTCTAAGGCAGTTTCTCATTTGCCAGAAGCTCTTGCTGACTATGGTGATCAAGTAGTGCAGATGAAAGGAGGTGATTTTCTAGGAGATGTCTCTGCTTTATGGACGGCTAACAGAAACCTTTCGGCTGAACTAGATCCAGCAAATAATGCTAACTCAATGGCGGGGTTTTTAACAAGAGCCTTTAGAGCACTAAACCCAGGAGTTGATCCAGCCAAACTTGATCCTGAAAAAACTTATAACTTCTTAACTGAAGAAGCAGTTAAAGCCTTGTTGCCAGAAATTAGAGCTGCTGAAAAGGCTGTTCTTGAAAGAGGTATCCAGAGTCTTGATTTACCTCAGCAATTAATGGCTGCGGGAATCGATGGATTTACTCATCCTACCTTTAATGATGAGCAATTAGCTTTAGTGTTAGAAACTGTTCTAAATAAATAAATACCAATAATTAAATAAAACTGCCTATGTCAAAAATCTCAGATCTAATAAAAATGATGCGGGATGATGGAGTTGAGGAGGAAGAAATAACACTTGCTTTGGAAGAAATGACAAAATCAACTGCAATGGAACTATTTACTCATTTATTATCCTTGATCAGCAAAGATGAGGCAGAGCTGTTGGATGCAGTTGCAGATGATCAAGAAAGAGTTGATCAGTTAGTTGACGAGATGTATCAAAAGTATGAGGGGAAAACTACAGCACAAGCTGTTGATGAGATGAACGCTCGTTTTATTGAGGCTTTTTTAGATGGTTACGGCGCTTAAGCCTTATATTGTCTAATGCTTTTACCAGCTTTTTCAAGGATAGTTATTGCGTAGTTGTTTGAGTGTGAATCTTTATAAACTATTTCTTTTATTTCTGTTCGGGCTAACATTCTGCTACAAATGGGGCAAGGCATTAGGTTTATATAGAGTGAACAACCTTCGAGTTTTATCTCTCTTTTAGCGGCTTCAAGAATAATTTCTACCTCAGCGTGATTGGTATCATAATAATTTAGATCTTGTGAGGGAGTTCGATACCTTTCTTTGCTGGCTCCGTGCAGAAGGGCATAGGTTTCAAAGGGCACAATTTTATTGTAAGTAGCTAATAAAAATTGATCGTTTTTGGTTAAGACAGCACCTGTCTGCCAAGTATTGTCAAAAGAGTAGCTTGCAACTTCATCGACTAATTGAAAAATCTTTTTTTTTGAGCAGTTTTCGCCAAAATTTATAGAAAGAGCTGGTCTTGTTTTAAGAATTTTCGCTTCATACTGCAGAGCTTCGGCTTCATCTGCAAAGGCACTCACAAATTTTAATGGAATTTTAAGTTTCTTGATTGTTTGATATTCCTCTCGATAATGAAAAGCTCGATGCCAAGAGCCATTAATACCAATAACTGCTGACCAGTTATGATTGGCGATGATTGTCGATATATGAGTTTGAGGATATTCCAAAATATTAATCCTAGAGTTATCAAGTTGTTCTAGGCTTTCTTTAAGTTTTTTTATCGTAAGAGTTCTAAACTGTGGAGAGTTTTCCAATCCTTTAATAAATTCTTCTGTAAATACTCCCCAAACAATTTTTCTATCAGTATTTTTTAATAATTGACTGGAAAGTTGAATAATTCTTTCTGAAGAGATTTCTCGAGAACCCAATATTAGGATGGGAGAACTTTCAATCT
This sequence comes from uncultured Pseudomonadales bacterium, assembly GCA_964437755.1. Taxonomy (GTDB): domain Bacteria; phylum Patescibacteriota; class Microgenomatia; order UBA1400; family PJMF01; genus DAOLOF01. The sequence continues at coordinate 30,856 of CAYTIA010000005.1, forward strand.
CACTTAGACCTTGCCATGAAATAATTTTCATTATTTATTGTTTATTGAACCACCTTGATATTTTTCTTTGTATCTCTGGAGAGTTTTCTTGATTAATTCCGACTGTTTCTTGTAAAGAGCTATATTTTCGAGCGGAGTATGTTTAAGCTGTTGATAGTTCCAGCTACAAAGCTCCGGATGATTAAAAGGGATAAACTGTACATGAAGATGATCTGTAACGCTCATTTGGGCTTGTTCACCACCTTCACGAATTAAGGTCCACATCCCTCTACAACCATGAATTTTTTTGATTAATTTTTTAGCTAGATAACTGTATTTTCTGATAGTTTCCCATTGAGCTGAAGACAATTCTTTGGGCGAACTAATATGCTGACGGGGAATAGCCATTAGCTGTCCGTCGGTATATGGATAAAGATTCACCGTTAAAACGATCTCATTTTCCTCTAGCAAGATATACTTTTTTTTAAGATCACAAAATACACATTTACCAGTATTTTGCCAGATTTTCTCATACTCTCCAGTCGTCCTGGCATTCTTCTTATACTGCTGATCCTGTGTGTGATTCATAACAACATTTGTTTATCAACTTGGCAACTTTCCAGAATCGCCTAACGGTCTTTTTGTTTCTCCCATGAAATCTTTTAAAATATCATTGAGTTGTGCTGAAGCGCTTTTTTTAAGTATCTGAGTGGTAGAGATAAACGGAGACTGACGATCTACTAGTTCGACTCTGCCTCCATTGTTAACAACAGTTTGGTATTCTGGAGAATCTTGATAACCACTGTTCCAGTCTTCTTTAACGGTTACATATACATCTGGTTGGAGTTGATCTAGAGTAGGTTGATTACTAAGAGTGGGAACAATTGTAACCAGATCAACGAATCTGAGATAACTAATCATCTCGGCTCTGATCTTTTCATCTAATATGGGGCGATTAGGACCCTTGAGAGTGCTAACGGTTTGATTGCTACTTACTCCGACTATCAAAACATCAGCTTGCTTTTTTGCCTCAGCTAAATATCTAACTTGGCCGACATGCAACATATCCCAGGCACCAGCTGTATAAACTATTGTTTTTTTCTTAGCATGAATAATTTTTCCTGTCTCTTCGATTTTATTTGGAAGAATCAGTCTTCTTTTCCAGTTAAATGCCATGTTGTTGTATGTATCTTAATTATTGATAAAAAACCAAAAATAACCCGCCAGTGCGGGCAGCCTGTTTTCTCTTATTCTAATCATTTATATCAGGATTAGATGGGTAAAAGCAACCGCTGGTTTCCGTATTTAATAAGATAATCTCTGGTTCTTAAAAAATGTTGGTTTTGATATAGATATTCATAGGGATTGTGCTTGAAAAACTGGTAGAGGTCAATTAACAAATACATAAAAACCAGTTCTGTGATTAACAAGTGATTAGGTTGAGCAATATTAACTCTTTTTACATATCCTGAATCAATAAAATACTTAACAATTTTCTGGGGATTTTTGTTCTTGCAGTCAACAAGTAAAAAAGCTAATGTTCTAGAGATATCAAGCTCTCTTGGACCAAGAGCTGCCTTTTCAAAATCTAAAACTCCAGTTACAGCTAGACTTTTATTTGTAACGGTTTTTTGTTCAAGTTTAAGAACGAATTTATCGTCAAAATGACAATTTGTAATATTCTTGAATAGAATATTGCCACGCACAAAGTCTAGATGAAGGAGTTGAGACTTTTTATGAGCATTAAGCCACTTTAGAAGCTTAGCGTACCTTGATAAATAGACTGGGTTTATTCTAAGTTTTAGTTTTTGTTCAATTGCTGTTTGAGTTTCAATATTTGTAAAATAGTTGTTCATTTTTGTCAATTTTTGTTGAAGATTAGAACATTCTTTGCTAGCTATTATATTTATGTTGTGACTAATTCTTTCTAAATCTTGATGCAGATAACCCAAAACTTGACCCAAAAGTTTAATGTGTTTTTTGCTATAGCTTTCCCACTCAATAGTGGATCCATCTAGGTAATTGTACAAACAACAAAAAATAGTTTTATCTCTAGTGTGGAGTTTCAAGATTTCTTGATTGTTGGTTGAGATAGTTTGACGAGTTGGCCAGCCATTATTGGCGAGTTGGTTTGAGATGAGATTGGTGAGCTTAATTTTTTCAAGAATTTTTGGTTCTCTTTTGTAAAAAATTAGAGCTAGTTTTTCTGGTTTATCGCCATGAATCTCAATGGGTATTATTGAGTTTCGATAACCAGATTGAGTAGGTTTAATGGATATATCATTTTGATGATATTCAAACTGTGTTAAAACTCTTTTGATAACAGCTTGGCTTACTTTTGCTGGCATATTTACTTGATTTTTCTTGGAGTATAATCTATTTAGTTAGAAATGATAAATAACCTATGAAAATTACTGCAGTTAAAACTCCAGTTGTTAGGGCAGGTGATACTCTTTTTGAACATATTGCTAATTGTATTCCTTCACTAGAAGAAAAGTCGGTGTTGGTAGTGGTCTCAAAAATTATCAGTTATTCCCAGAATCGACTAATTCCAATCAATGATGGAACTCACGAAGAGAAGTATGAGATTGTGAAGCAGGAGGCAGATTTGTATTTACCCAATAGCATTTCTAGATATGACTTGATGTTTACCATTAAAAATGGTCATTTAACTGTTAATGCTGGAGTAGATGAGTCAAATGCCAATGACCATTATTTACTATGGCCAACCGATCTTCAGCAAGAGGTTAATAACATCTGGAAATTTTTACGCGAGCATTATCACCTAAAGAAGGTTGGAGTGATTGTTACTGATAGCAGAACATGGCCGTTACGCTGGGGAGTAGTTGGTACCTGTCTAGCTCACTGCGGCTTTAAGCAGTTATATGATTACAGGGGGCAACCAGACGTATTTGGCAGAGAGATTCATTTTGTTCAACAAAACATTGCAGAAGCAATGGCTAGTTTTTCGGTGTTGGAGATGGGTGAGGTGGCTGAACAAACGCCATTGGGAATAATTGAGAATATCAAAAAAATTGAGTTTCAAGATCACGAACCAACACAGCAAGAATTAGCAGATCTCTTAATCAATATAGATGATGATATGTATGGGCCTTTGCTAACAAGTGTCTCTTGGCAAAAGGGTGGTGGAGGAATTAAGCTTGAGAGATAATCATGATAAAAAAATCGGCTCTCTTATCCTCTCAACTTCTATTTGATGAAGCCAAGAAAATTGGTTTAGATCCTAAATGGGAAACAGATTATGGATTATTCTCAGTGAGTCTTAATAACTCTCCGAAGAGGGAGTTCTTTTTTCATTCTAATCTTAATCTTAATGGGGAGTTATCTAGAATTCTAGTTAAGAATAAACATTTTACACGCCTGATCTTGGAAAAAAATAATTTTGTGAATATTCCGTATATTTTGCCTCGTTCTTCAGAAAAATTACAAGACTTTTTTGAGCAATATCAGCCGATTATCTGTAAGCCTCTCTTGGGTCAGAAATCAAAAAGAGTGTATTTAATTAAAACAGTAGAACGTTTACAGAAATGTTCTCTTAAAATGAATTTTTTTGAAAAGTATATCGATGGGGAAGAGTGTCGTTATTTAATTTTGCAGAATCAAGTGATTGCTGTGCAAAGAAAAAAACTATCTCCGACAAAAAAGTATCCGTGGAATTTACACTACATAGGGGTTGAGAAGTTGCATTGGAATAACGATCTTGTAGAAGAATCTTTACGAATTGCTAACATATTTAATTTACGATGGGCAGCCGTCGATTTTATTATTGATGCAGCAGGAAAAGCCTGGGTACTTGAAGTAAACTCTTCTCCTGGAATAGTGAAAATCCACAATCCAGATGAGGGAGTAAGAGTAAATGCGGCGGAGTTGATCTGGAAAGCAATAACTGCTAAATACAATTAAATTAGTTTTTCAACCGCTCCTACCAGTTCATCATCATTAAAATATTTAAGTAGTTCTTTTTGCCAATTGGGTACAGAGATATCAACATCAGGATTAACTCCGTTGCTCTCTATAGCAATACCATCAGAGCGAAGTGTTAAATGATGAACTAAAAATATTGAGTACTCTTGCGTTTGATTAACCTGATTTTTGATTGGAAAAATGCGCTCTACTGTTCCCCAACCTTTGGTGGTGGTGCCGATCAGTACTCCTACATTATATTTTTGTAGTACATCAGCCATTACCTCGGCGCTAGATTGCACTTCTTCATCAATCAGTACTACGACTTTTTTATAACGAGCCAAAGTTGGTAACCAACCGACCTTGGTTTTAAAATCAGTGGTTTTTCCTTGTTGAAGCATTTGGTAAGCGTATTGATTATTGCCGATGAATGGTCCTAAAAAATAGGGGAGACCATCAATTGCTCCTCCAATATTACCTCTTAAATCTAGAATTAAGCTAGATAATCGCTCATCCTCTCCATCAACCTTTTGAGTGATTTCTAGCAGTTCCTCAACGGTTGTAGGTGAAAACTGTTTAATTTTTAAGTAAAAAATTTGAGGAGAAATTAGCCTCCATTCCATAGTAGGATTAACACCAGATTTATCATAACGCTCACGATTTTCTTGACTTAGTAAAGTTTGCTGAGCTAATTCGAGTTGAGCTAGTTGCTGTTTTGATTCTGGGGTGTCTTCTGTCTGGAGGAGCTCCTTTTGTTTGTGGTAGGCTTGCTCAACCTCTTCATTGGTGGCTTCAGGATTGACTCCTAGTGATTGATAGTGATCAAGATCGGGATTAATGTTACTCACTTTTTCTACAAGTTCTTTTTCAAGCTGTTGTGAGTAAAGTCGGCTACGACCAAATGGTTCTAGGTTAGCTAGAACCAGATCGGCTAATTGGGTTGTAAACTCTTCCTTGGTAGAATCGTCAGTGTAGTTCTCGAGAATAGCTATAATTTCGTCATCAAGATCTTGATAAGTTTTTATTCTGTCTCCTAGAGGTTGAGCGACAATCTGTTCTATAGCTTTGACATGCAATCGCACTAAAGCGTCTTCAGAAAAAGAATCCCAGTAGTTTTCTTGAATGATAACCCTAACTTCCTGTAAAAAGGCTAGGTATTTATTTTCGGGCTCATTGGTTTTTGTAAACCACTCAGATTTATATCTTGAAATAAACAGTCCGCCAGAAATTCCAAAAAGAAAAATGACAATAATAAACAGCAGTGATTTGATTTTGCTATTGCGCATATAAGATATCTCTACTGTATACTACAGTTATGGAAAATATCCCGCAAGTTTTTATTATTGTAGCAACCAGTCTTGATGGATTTATTGCTCAAACAAGAGAGCAGTCATCAGTTAGTTGGGCAAGCAAAGAAGACAATCAGTTTTTCCATCAAAAAACAAAAGAGGCAGGGGTGATAGTGATGGGTAGTTCGACATTTAAAACCATTGATCCAAAATATCTGCCTCTTTCTGATCGTCTGAACATTGTTTATACAAATTTTTCCAGCGATACTTTAGTAAAAGAACTTGGACTAAACCAAAGAAAGGTTAATCAAAGAAACTTGATGATAACCACTCAACCTCCAAAAGATTTAGTAAAAGAATTGGGAAAGATGGGCTATAAGCAGGTTGCGATTTGTGGTGGGAGTTCCATTTATACTCAGTTTCTGCAATCAGGGTTAGTAAGCAAAATTTTTGTTACTGTTGAGCCAGTTATTTTTGGTGATGGCATTAAACTTTTTAATCAGGTAGAAACAAAGAAAATGAAGCTATTGTCTATAAAGCAGCTCAATGATCGAGGCACATTACAACTTGAATATGAGTTAATCAATGAAAGTCAGAATGAAGGTTAAGATTAAATTGATCAATGACTCTTTACCGGTTCCAGGATATCAGACTTCTGATTCAGCTGCTTTTGATCTCTATTCTAGACTTGATGTAGAAATTTTGCCTAAGGCTGTTTTTTTGGTGCCTTTAAATGTGATTTTACAGATTCCAAAAAATCATTGGGTTTTGATGGCAGCTCGAAGCAGTCTGCATAAAAAAGGTTTAATGTTGATTAATGGTATCGGGGTTGGAGATTATGATTATCAGGGAGAAAATGATGAATACCATGCGGCCTTATTTAACTTTTCTGATCAAACAGTCAAACTCAAAAAAGGCGACAGACTGGTTCAGGCAATTGTGTTGCCAAGAGAAAAAGTTGAGTTTTCAAAAATAGATGTTATTGCCGAGAATGATAAAAGCAGAGGAGGATTTGGTTCCACAGGTTAAAAAGCTGGATAAACTTTTTTGTTATTCATATGTAAGTATTTTTTGCTCTTGAATAATAAATATGGATTGTTTATATTGGTTTTCAGTCTGCCCATCACTCGTTATTTCTTAATTAAATGAGAGGTCTTCTTTGAAAAAAACAGAGGTGGGATCGTATTTACCTCCTGACATTATTAAAGAGGGAGATTGCCAAGTTTTAATTGACGTTGGTTCTTCATCCACGAAATTATACTTGGAGTGTGAAGGTAAAATATTAGGGGATAAAGATGACTGGGTTTATGTTAATAAAGAGGTTATTGATGTTGGGGGTCAGCAGGCAAGGGTAATTCGTCCCGATGATCTTCAGCAGTACATTGAAACAATATCTCAGTTTAGTGCTTCAAGATATATTCTAACAAGCCTATTACACAGTTTGGTGGTGGTTGCCAATACTCAGCAAGGAGAGGTGGCAGTAGCTTTTATGTGTGATCCCAATTTTGAGCCTGACTGGCGAGAAGATAGAGTTTCGCAATTATTGGCTAGTAGAACCGAGTTTGCAGAGTCGGTGCAAAATATGTCAAGATCCTGGCTTCATAAATTAGTTGCCTTGCTTCAAAACTATTCAGCTATTGCCCAGGAACTAGAATTGCCAGAAGATCCTGCTGACATTTCATTAGTTACGACTATTCCAGGTTATATTATCTTAAAATTAAGGGGGGATGATGAGGGGTTTATACCAGGAAATGAGCCAAAAATTCCTGATTTATCAATCGAGTTTATTCAAGATCTATTGGTTGAATTTGGCTTCCCGATAAACTCCATCATGCAGTTGTTAGATACACTAGTCATTGAGGGAAATGGAGATAAGCCAGAAGTAGCAACTTATAGTGACACTACAGCTGAAATGTTGGCAATTCAAAAAATTGTTCAACATTTTCAAGCCCAAGCGGTTGTAATTTCAACAGATTCAGTTTACAAAGCTATTGTTATTTCTGATAAACCAATTGAGGGTTTAAAAAACAGTGTTGATGGAGTTTATTATAGTAGTGCCAGAACTGGTTTTGGTAATCTTTGTGGAGTAGTTTTACTACCCCTACTTGAAAATAAAGAAGATTTTTTAGGTCTTCGCATTAAACTGAATATTTATGAACTAGTTGATGAGTTTATTCAAAAATCATTTGATGAGGGGTTGCTAGATAACTTTAATCCTGATTATCATTTTTTTGCTTGTGAGTCTGGAGATTATTTGTGCGTAGATCATGAGGGTAATCAGATCGATTATAAACGGGAGGCTCAAAGGCTAGTTGATCAAAATAATGTTGACCAATATCGAAACCTAGTTTTATCTGTAATTTTAGGTTCTGCGTTCTCATTAAGACAAAAATCAGATTACGTTTATCATCAAACTTACAGAAATGATGAGTGGCAGGGTCAGTCAGCTGATACAGTTGTTTACTATGGTGGCTTTTTACAGCACTCAGTCAGGGGTGATGGTAAGATTGGCGGGGGAATAACGAGATTGTTTATTGGGACTCATGATAAACATACCAGTGTTATGATGACTCCACTTTATACTGCAGCTGAAGCAGCCTCAATAGTTGGGGCAAATGACACAGAGGCTGAAGAAACAATGCTTGAGCGTTATCAACCAACTATGATAGATAGAAAAACAGGAATTTTTTCAACTCAATACCAAGAGTGGCACAGACAAGTAAAAAGAAATATAGATCAAGGTGTTCTATTAGCTACATCTTTAGGAGGAGTGGAGCTAAATAAATTCGTTGACAACACTATGGCGGGGTATGATCAGAAGCACAATAATTAGATAAATTTTCCGTTATACTTCATTTATTAAAAGTAACAGTTAATTTTTATGACAGATAACAAACAATCAGGTTTTTTAATAACTCTTGAGGGAGGTGAGGGAGGAGGAAAGTCTACTCAATCAGTGAGATTGAGGCAGAAGCTTTCTGAAGAAGGAAGGGATGTAGTTGTTTTGCGAGAGCCCGGTGGTACAGCCATCAGCGAACAGATTCGCCAAGTTGTTTTATCTCCAACCAATACCAGCATGGCTTTTACCACTGAGGTTTTACTGTTTCAGGCTGCCCGTGCACAAATTTATCGAGAAATAGTTATTCCATCATTAAAAGCTGGCAAGGTGGTAATCATGGATCGCTCGCGTGACAGCAGCGTTGTCTATCAGGGTATGGTGAGAGGGTTTGGCAAGGAGTTAATTAATAATCTTAATGATTTATCTACCGATAAAACTCTTCCCAATCTAACTATTTTACTAGATCTTCCAGTTGCTATGGGTTTACAACGAAGAGAGGAATCAGGAAAAATTGATAGACTCGATATGGAGGCACAAGACTTTCATCAAAAAGTCAGAGATGCTTATTTAGAGTTGGCAAGGGAGGATAAAACGAACAGGTGGGTGATTGTTGATGCTCAGAAAACTGTTGATGAGGTAGAATTAGAAATTTGGCAGGAAATTAATAAAAGGGTTTTTGGTAACTGAAAATAAATGTTTTATGGCAAGGCTTCCCAAATCAGTAATAAAATTAATTGAGCAGTTTGAAAGACTCCCTGGAATAGGTCCGAAATCTGCTCAAAGATTGGTTTTTTATCTTCTACACAATCCCGAAGAACAGATTAATGAGTTTGCAACTCGTTTACAGGCTATTAAAACTGAAACTACTCTTTGCTCGATTTGCCATCAGGTAACTGAACATGATCCTTGTGAGATCTGTTCTGATCAAGCCCGTGACGAAACTCTTCTTTGTGTTGTAGAACAACCTTTGGATTTAATTGCCATCGATAACTCAAATAAATTTCGTGGGAAATATCATGTTCTTCACGGATCAATTGATCCTCTAAACAATATTGGTCCAGAACAGATTTTTTTAAGAGATCTATTAGAGCGACTGAATGGTGTAAATGAGCTAATTTTAGCAACTAATCCGACTATGGAAGGTGAGGCAACTGCTTTATTTATAAAAGAGTTAATTGAAAAGTCAGATAAGCATGAAGATTTAAAGATTACTCGTATTGGGCATGGATTGCCAATTGGTGCAGATATCGAATACGCCGATGGCATTACTTTAGCCAGAGCACTTGAGGGTAGGCGAGAGCTTGATTAATAAATGATATTGGCAGAAACAATCTTTTTCTTATTGTTTTTTGTTTCTTTTTTGATAAATTAATAGTAATGATACTTTTGTATCTAAGATATTATTACCGACGAAAACTTCATAACTAAGTAACGTCGGTTTTTTTATAGGTTGAGAGTGATTATAAAAATTATTAAATAGACAAAGGAGCCTAATGAAGATATCAGTCCAAGCAAAAGAGATGAGAGTAACCAAGGCAATCCATGAGTTTGTTAATGATAAAGTAGTAAGGACAATGGGCAAGTTTGGGAAAAGAGTTTTGGGAGTAAGAGTATATCTCGAGAATATAACTCGAAAAAAAAGCGATCCTGACGCAGCTCAAGCAAAAGTTGAGATTGATTTACCAGGAAATAACATTGTTGTTCAGGAAAAATCATTCGATCCTTATCAAGCAATAACCAAGGCAATTAAAACCGGAGCAAGAAAGCTAAGAAAAGAAAAAGAGAAAGGAAACAAGAAGAAGAGAAATAACTGAATAAACTTCTGAATTAGAAATGGTTTTTTTCTATTTATGTTGCTAAGTTGCAAGTTCGGGAATCCATGACCTAATTTCTGTTATGATTAATTAATTGGTATTTTTAATGAACTTTTTATGACTCAAGATCCTACAGGTGACTTACAAAATATACCCCCAGCTCAACAGAATCCAAGCAACGGAGCTTCTGGAGCAAATCCGCTTGATCAACTGGAGGAGTTGATTAAGAGTGCTCAAAGTAGGGCAGGTCAGTCTTCAGACGGAGGAGAACAGCTATCACAAGGCGTTAATCCAGAAGAAGAGGCTCAACAATTAGCCGAAGAAGAAAAACAAAAGCTAGAGCAGATTGAACAGATGAAGTTACAAAAGGCCGAAGAAGAAAAAAAGTTAGTTCTTCAACAGCAACAGTTAATTCAGCAGAATGCAACAGAATCAGTGCAAGCAAAAAATCGGGCTATTGCTAAAGATGAGGAAGCGAAAGAAAGAGAGCCGATTGCAGATAGTTTTTTAATTCGGCAGTTAGATCATATAAAAATAAAAAAACCAGTAGATTAACGAATTATATTTTTCAATATGAAAGGACAGGGCGGAGTTACGAGACAATCAGGAGGCATGAGATCAGCGATGGGATCGTTTGGGATGGATAGCGAAAGGATGGAGCAGCAGGCAATGCAAGGGGCGACTCAGCAGAAAGCTATTCAGCAACAGGCTGGTAATACGGGTACAAAACCCAATCCTCAACAAAATCAATCGCAAACTCAACCTGCTCCTCCTCGCGAAGTGGGTTCTTTTACAGATGAACTAATTAAGCGACCTGTAAAAGATGTTGCAAAAGAAATTAGCAAATTTTTCGATTTAAATGATCTTCTTGGGATTAAGCGTGATGATACTCCAGAAGAAAAAGCTAGAAAAAACAAGACTCACCAGCGTTATCAACAACTAACAAAAGAAGAGCAACGAGTTGCTCAAGAAAAATATCAGAAATCTCTTCAGAAAAAACAACAAGAAGAAAAAATCAAACAACAAAAGCAACAAGAAGAACAACAAGCTCAAGCTAGAACTCTTCCATCCGTGGGTAAGACAAGCAAGAGAGGTACTGCCTTAATGGGTGGTAGTCAGAAAAAACAAGCCGCGGCGAGACTTGAGGACAGCAGAAAGACGATTGGTAAATTAGCCAAGACAGGTTAAAATTACTCTCCAAATAATCCAAAATAAACAATGAAAATTTATAACACCCTTTCTCACCAAGTTGAGGAGTTTAAACCAATCAATCCTGCTGAAGTTAAGTTTTATGCTTGCGGTCCTACAGTATATGACTATGCCCATATCGGGCACTTACGCAAATACACCATGGATGATATTTTGCTAAAAGTTCTTGAAAAAGAAGGCTACAAAGTTAAGTTTGTACAGAATGTAACTGATGTTGGTCATTTAGCTTCAGACGCTGATACTGGTGAAGACAAACTTGAAAAGGGAGCAAAAAAATATAAGCAAGATGTTTGGGCAATTGCCCAAATGTTTGAGGATTACTTTTATTGCTCGATGGAGTTAATGGGTAATCGTAAACCAGATATTTCATGTAAAGCTACTGATCACATCGATCAGATGCGAAAAATGGTCGAGACACTTGAAAAAAAAGGTTACACCTATATTATCGAGGATGATGGTGTTTACTATGATAGTAGTAAGTTTCCCGATTATCCAAAGTTGGCAAATCTTAATCTTGAGGAGATGATGGAGGGGGCGAGAGTGGAAAAAGTTGAGGGAAAAAGAAATCCAACAGATTTTGCTCTTTGGAAATTCGAGCGTCCTGGTGAAAACCGAGCTATGGTTTGGCCAAGCAAGTGGCATCCCCGCAGTTTTCCAGGCTGGCACATTGAGTGTTCAGCGATGAGCATGGAGTATTTGGGAGATCAGCTCGATATTCATACTGGTGGCATTGATCATATTCCGGTTCATCACACCAACGAGATAGCTCAGTCAGAAGCTAGTTCTGGCAAAAAACCATTTTCAAGATATTGGGTTCATCATAACTTCTTGGTAGTTGATGGTGAGAAGATGAGCAAATCAAAGGAAAACTTTTATACCATCGATGATGTTTTAAAAAAGGGTTTTGAGCCAATGGCTTTGCGATTGCTATTTTTGGGAGCTCATTACAAAAGTGAATTAAATTTTACTTGGCAAAGCTTGCAAGCGGCTCAAACTAGTTGGGAGAAGCTAAGGAGAATAGTTGGAGAACTGAAGTCAGATAAGGTAATTAAAAATGGAGATTTTTCAGAAAAAGCTCATCAATATCGAAAGCAATTTTTTGAGTTGGTTAACAACGATCTTAACACTCCAGAAGCTTTGGCTATATTTTGGCAAGTTACAAAAGATGAGGATCTTTCCTCAGAGCAAAAATATCAATTACTCCTCGACTTTGATCAAGTTTTTGGACTTGGATTATCTGAAATTAAAGCTCAAGAGGATAGAAAAACTTTGCAAAAAGAAAATTTACCAGTTGAGGTACAGCGGTTGCTGGATCAAAGAACAGAAGCCAGAAAAAATCATGATTACGATTTAGCAGATGAGCTTAGAGATCAACTCATAGCTCGCGGTTATACACTTATTGACAAAGAAAATGAGCAGTTAATTTTTTTAACGGAATAACATATTTAATTACTTTTAATGTCAATTTATGATAAATAATCATGCATCGCTAGAAGATAATAATTTTGAAGGGAAATCTTCATCAGACGACCAAAAGCTATTACAAGCAAAAATGAAACGTTCCTTGTTGATATTGACGGTTGTTATATTGGTGTTGATCCTGACTTCAATAATTGCATATTTCCTTGTGCAAAATCAACTATCACGCATGATTGACCAGAATAACTCCCTTTTCCCATCAACAGATCAATCAGTAGATTCTACATCCCAGGATCGGCAAGTTATTGACTTTTCTCAAGTGGAGATTGAACTGGACGGTTTTGAAGAAAAGTTAGGTATTTTTGCTCCAGAAAAATCTTTTGATCAATTCACCTGGCAAAATTTTACTGGTGAAGTTTCCAAAGACGGAAAACTTATTTATGAGCCAGTTATTCTTTCGGGGATAAGATACACAATGCAGACAGCTAAAAATGCGGGCATTAATTCACAGAGTGATGTGATAGCGTTCTTGGAAGATCGTTATTTTTATCCAAGTGATGCGAATTGGGATGGAATAAATGTATTGGGTTTTCAAAAAGATAAAATTGTATGTTTATTTATCTCAGATGAGTATCAAGCCGAATCTTCGAGTTCAGGAAATATTACTGAGACTTTGTCTTGCGGACAACTTTTAGAGTTCAATCGAGTTGAGTTTAATACTGCTTCAGAATTAATTGATCACTTAAAACTTGTTTTTGGAAAGGTTGGTGGAGAGTTTAAGGATTTATCAGGCTTTTCTTATTATTCTCTTGCTGATGATCAAGAAAAAACTATTTCTGGAGACGGAATCACTATTGAAGGACAAAATGGGGTTGAGTTTGCCAACTATCTTCGAACGCAAGGGTATTTAAATCAATCTTGGGGTGCATTTGATGGTCCATTTAGTAGTGGGGTAGGGTGTAGTAATGGGAAAATATCCTGTCAGGTGACTCAAATTTTTTCCACAAGCGGTGATCACGCTGGAGAAGTTCAGAGTTCAGGGGAAGTTGACCAAACATCCATTGTTTGTACTAATGAGGTTGTGCGGTAATTAAGAACATATATGAGATGGGAAAGTTTTTTAATCAGTTTTTTCTTTAGAAAATGAATATTCACCTCAATTTTTCTAGATCCCAAGTCTCTAATAACACAAATGAAAATCTTAGACATTTATCTTCAGAAGATGGTGTGAATGGTGAATCTCTTTCAGCTTTTGATAAAGCACTTCAAGAAAAAAAATTATCTTCATATGAAAGAACTGTTTTGATTGTATTTGGATTGTCATTTTTGATTGCTGGGATTTTTCTATTTAGAGTAGCATATGTTGCTCAAAGTGAAAATCAAATGATCAACCACACTGTGTCGATATATGAGAGTTCTCAGATAAGCTTAGAACATGATGATGATTCATTGGTAGAAAAAAGAGTTGTCCAGGTTAAACCAGTGATTCAATATGGTTGGTCGGTTGTTTTTACTTATACTGGAGTTTATCTTCTCTCCGTGCTTTTAATGAAGCCATTCATTATTGCTTTTATGTCAGGTTTGTGGGGAGTTTTACTAACTTCAGTTTTTATTTTTGGATATTGGGATCATCAGATGCCGGTTCAAATAAAAGTGATTTTAATAATATTTTTTTTAATCTCTCTTGGAATATGTGCTCTATCATTTTCTTTGGTGAAAAATATCAAACACGAAATTATTATTAATAAAAAATGATAGATCACTTTCAGACACAATTAGTTGAATTTCCAACTCCAGACAATCTTTTACTCCCAGGTTTGTTGTTTACTCCCTCCAAACAAACTAAAAAAGCGGCCATCTTTTTGCATGGTAACGGTAGCTCATCGGTTTTTTATTCAGTGAAAAGAGCCAATGCATTAGCTAAATCTTTTTGTTCACAAGGCATGGCTTTGTTGCTTTTTAATAATCGAGGTGCTCACTACATTAAAAAGTTGACTAAAATTGATGAGGTAGGAGAGGAGATAGAGGATGTCTTGCTGGGTACAGCTCTTGAGATAATTAAGGATGTGGTGCATGATATTGACGGGGCGGTGAATTACTTGCAAAAACATGGTTATCAACAGTTTTATTTGATTGGTCATTCGACTGGTGCAAACAAGATCTGTGTTTATAATCACTATCAACCAGACAATGTTTTTGAAAAATATATCCTTTTGGGAGGAGGTGATGATACGGGCTTATTTTTTCATGAATGTAGTAATGTGAGTCAATTCAGGCAACTGCTTGAAAAAGCAAAAGATATGATTGATCAGCACAGGGGGCAAGAGCTGGTACCTCAAAACTTTTCAAACTCAATGATCTCTTACCAGTCATTTTTTGACATTGCTAATCCTGATGGTGATTACAACTGTTTTCCTTTTAAAGAGTATCTAGAACAACTGCAGTTATCCTCAAAGTCGTTATTTAGATACTTTAGGGCTATTAAAAAGCCTTCGTTGGTTGTTTATGGAGAGAATGACCAGTATGCAGCAGAAAAATCAGGGCAAAAAGCCAATGAGGTTCTTTCGAGCTTAACTAAAGATAAAAAAAATTTTGAATTTGAAATAATAACCCAAGCTGATCATAGCTTTCATGGATTTGAAAAAGAGTTGGGAGAGTTAATTGCTGATTGGTTAAAAGATTAGAGATGTCCGCTCTGTTTTAATGAAAGATAGTTTTTACTCGAGACAATGACGTGATCTATCAGTTCAATTCCCATTAAGTTAGCCCCTTTTGCAATCTGTTTAGTGACCTCAATATCTTGTTGACTTGGCTGGCAGTTACCAGAGGGATGATTATGAACCAAGAAAAATCCTGAAGCTGGTATGGTAATTGCTGGCTCCAGTATTTGTCTAAATTCAAGAAAATTTTGATTTAATGATCCAATAGCTAATGTTTTTTTGTGAAGCAGCTGCTTGCTCCCATTAACATATAAAGCCAGGCATATCTCTTGTTTACAATCTTTAATGTCAAAAGTTTGGTAAAAAATTTTACTTGGATTATCAAGAGACACAAGTTCAGAATCATCTTTATAACGTCTGGCTAACTCAAAAGCTGCCAGCAGAGTTGAGGCTTTTGAGATACCAATTCCTGTGTGCTGACAGACCTCTTTTTCGGTTAACTGAAGTAGTTGAGATAAGCTTGGTTTGTTAATTTTTTTTGCTAACTCCATTACCGAATGTTTTTTGCTGCCAGTATTTAAGAGAATTGCTAATAATTCAGTGATCGTAAGATTCTTTGCACCAAACTCTCTCATCTTTTCTCTTGGCTTGTAGGTGTTTGCTAAATCCTTAAAACACTTTTTTGAGATATTTGTCATCAAAAAAAATATAGAGGAGCTGGCTGAAAATGAGCTGAGTAAACTAAGCTAGTTTTTGGAGAATTTCCATTAGTTTTGAGTAAAATCTCAAGTTGTGGATGGTGGCTAGTCTATAAGCAGTGCCGTCTTTAATCTTAAAAAGATGATGAAGATAAGCTCGTGAGTAGTTTTGGCAGGTAAAACAATCACAGTGATGACTAATAGGTTCAAGATCATTCTTGTGAGCACCCCTATCAAGATAAACATACTGATACCAGCTTTTATCAGTATGAGGATCAATCTCATCAGGATTAGTAGCAAAGGCGTACAGTCTTTTATGACGAGCATCTCTGGTTGGTAGAACGCAATCAAAAAAATGATAGCCCATTTTTGTTAACCTGACGATATTCTCAGGTGAACCAACGCCGAGAGCAAACTTTAAACTCTCGGTTGGCAAAACATCATTATTTTGCTCACACATCTCGTAATCAAATTGACCATCTTTTAAAAATGGCCAACCACCCAAACCATAAATATCAAAATTAATATTAACCAGTTGTTGAGCACATTCTCTTCTCAAATCATAATAATTATG
The DNA here is from genome assembly GCA_964437755.1 of uncultured Pseudomonadales bacterium. Classification (GTDB taxonomy): domain Bacteria; phylum Patescibacteriota; class Microgenomatia; order UBA1400; family PJMF01; genus DAOLOF01. The sequence continues at coordinate 47,261 of CAYTIA010000005.1, forward strand.
ACCTTGTATAGGAGCAATTAATAATGGTCTTTTTACATCAGAAAAGCCATTTATCTTAACTTGTTTCTCGAATTCCACCTTACTTCGCTCGGCCCAAGCAATGGTTCTGATGACGCTTTGCTTGGCTCTGTTTGTATCAGCTTCGGGTGGAGTAAAGTCATCTAGGCAAACCATGATATCACTGCCAATAACGAACTGAATACGAATCGATTCCTCGGGTGTAAAAAGATATTTTTTTTGTTGATTTTTTCCCGAATAGAGAATTACTCCTTCATCAATAATTCTTCCTAACTCTGGATTCTTATTGATCAGGGAAAACAGCTGGAAACCACCTGAGTCTGAGGTGATCAACCCGTTCCAGTTCATTAATTTTTTAATTCCTCCAATTTTTTTTAGGAGTTCTAATCCCGGTTTTTCACGAAGGTGATAGGTATTAACCACAAGTCCTTTTATGCCGGTCTCAACAACATCTTGTGAGGAAAGTGACCTAACAACCCCTAGTGTAGCATCGGGAGAGTAGAGAGGTAGCTTATAGTTTTTCAGTAAATTTTTTACTGCAGGAGAGATCATGATGATTAACCCTCAAGAAGCACAGAAAAAATTTGAGAAAACTCATTTATCTTAGCAACTATAGCTACTATCAGCAGAATCACAGCGATAGTAATCATTAGTGTTGCTAGCCAACTATTCCATGAACTTTCTTTTTTAATTAGATAAGTACCAGATAGCATGTCATGCCAAGTTTGTTTATTTTTATCTTTAATCATCCATAAAAAACCTAGACAAAATGTGAAGTGGCTGACTTGTTTGGCCACAAATTCTCTGAAAAATGCCATCCAAAATGATAAATGAGCTTCTTCTTCATCAACTACTTCAATTCCCCAAATTTGTTTACCAAGAGTAGCTCCAATATTTGATATAAACCAAGAATGGTAAAAGAAAGAAAATACTAAAGAAGGAATTGAGATTAAAAAGAAGTAGATGACAATTCTATAAACTAAGTCGGTTGGATCAACTGAGTTTAATAAATAATAGATTCCCAGTAAGGGCATTATGCCGAGGATCATTTGGTCACATACGACCGCTAACCATCTTTGCCAAAAAGTTGCATAATTTCTATCTAGTTGAGTGGGTTGGATTGACATAATAGTTTTATTTATCGCTAATTATCTATATTTTTAGATTTATTGTTTTCAACAAGGTATTGATATGCCCAATACCAATTTGCGTGCTTGATTGGAGTAGAAACTAGTTGTAAGGCCAAGAGAAGAATGCTGGTGAGTATGGTTGTAATGATGACTCCGAAAATTGCCACAGGTGTTAAACTCTCTAGAATAATTTGAATAATTTGTCCTGGATCAGAAGTGTTGCTCACAGTTTGCCAAATGTTCTTGATAAAAGAGTAGAGAAACGAACCAACTGGAACCAATGCGATTAAAGGTAATAGTAGCCCAAAAATTATAAAGTGAACAAAACCAAGACCAAACAGTTTTCCCGCCGTACCTTTGTTGCCAGCTAGTTCAAAGGCCTGATTATAACTTTCTTTGGCTGGTTGAAGATCTCTCAAAGCAATGGTCCAGTATCCAAGAATTTGGGCGACTGTGGTTCTAATCACTTTCTTCAATGAGAAGATAAACAGAGCTATTCCAAGACCAATAAACAATAGCCCATATATTTTTTTATCAAAAGTCAGGGCAATTCCAGAAATAAAAATACCAACACCTCCAAAAAATGCCATCATCCACAGAAAGATTTTGAGGGTTGGAATAATTAACATCCACACCATTGGCTTGATTCTTTTTGAAGACTCTTTGGTAACGGTAGATAGTTTCCAGTTATTATTGTCGATAGTTGCAGCCTGATGAGTGCCATACATCATGGCGACTCTGGCCCAGATTCCGACTAAATATGAAAACAAGATTAAAGCAATGCCAAGCAAAACAATTTCTATCGGAAAAGATATCTTCATCCATGGAGAAAGACGCTTAACGCCGTTGGTAAATGCTTTGCCGATGTTGTTGAGGACAATCGATGATTTTGAATAAAGGTTATTGATTACTTCTGGATCACTTTCAATTCCCATTTCTCTAAAAAGTTCAGTTGAGCTATTAAATTCATTAGTAAAATCTGTGTTTACAGTTGATATTAGTTCATCTTCAGTTAATGTCTCAAACTCTTCCTCTTGATCATCCAAGATGACTTCATTAATTTCTGAATCATTATCTTTGTCTGAAGAACTAGAAGAACCACCGCTATTAAAATTTGAACTTGAACTACTCGAGCCGGCCAAAACTAAAAAAACTACGCTTAAAAGTAACAGTTTTGGATTTCTTTTTAACAGCTGAATTGATTGTTTAAAAAAGTCGGTTATATTCCAGGATAATTTTTGGGAATTTGGAGTTTGGTTTTCTGTTGACATAAACGATAATAAATATCTACGACTATATATATTATGAGTATAAAACAATTATTAATTAATATTTTCTAACCTGGAGTAATTATATCGAATATTGTTTGAGTAAACAATAAATTGTTTTTGATTTAAATAAACTTTGATTTCTAATTAAGAATGTAGTAGAGTATGCACCGTTATCAAAGTTCAAAAAAAACATGTCACAAAAAAAACAACTCTATGCACTCATAATTGGTGGGGTAGCACTGTTACTAATAGCAACTATTGCTTATGGAAATCGTAACAATAAGGCTATGGTTGGTGGTGGAGATAATACAAATCAAGAAGAGGAAGTTTTAGACATTGCTCAAGATATATTTATAGAGGAAGAAGTTACTCCAGAGGCAACTGGCGCCGGAGTTTTGGGCGCTGAAGTTTCAAAAGAAACTGAGGTCAAAGTTGTTGCGCCAAATCAAGAGAAACAACAATACGTTTTATTTTATGGAGAAACATGTCCACATTGCCATGTTGTAATGGATTGGATGGATGAAACAGGTGTCGATTCCCGTTTGGATATTACTCGAAAAGAAGTTTACAACAATCAACAGTTTTCGGAGCAGATGAAGTTAGCAGCACAAAACTGTGGCATTGACAGAATTGGCGTCCCATTTTTATATGACGCTAGCCAAAAAGAATGTGTAGTTGGCTCAACCCCAATTATTGATCATTTAACTGCAAAACTTGGTTTATAAATCAAGAGCAGTGGTTTTTAAATTAGCGCAATCTTATTATTTTTGCGATGAGAGAATCTCAGTCAAATTCGATACGGAAGTTTGTTTTATTGTCCAACGATCCCCTTAAGCTCAGAGAAAAGTTTTTAAATCGCTTATCTCTAGGAAATCTGACTCGCGATGAAGACTCAGCTTCTCACTTTTGTGTTTTCTTTGCACCATTTGATCCTGTTTCTAAACAGGTTTTTCTTGGACATCATGTCAAAGGTGATAGGTGGTTATTTAATGGAGGACACCTAGATTTGGGAGAATCTCCTCAAGAAACTCTTAGGCGAGAGATGGCTGAAGAGTGGGGAGCAAACATAGGGTTAGTAAAAATCTGCGATCAACATTTAATAACTGTAACCAATATTACCAATACCGTTAGGTCTTGCAAAACTCATTTTGATCTTTGGTTTTTTCTTGAAGTTAATCAGCAAAACTTTTTTCCTGATGAAAAAAAGATGGCTAAAGAGTTTCATCAGTGGGGATGGAAAACCAAAAAAGAGGCTCTAGCTTTATGTCATGAAAATGGAGCCGATATTTCACAAGCAATAAAAATTATTTTTGAAAATTTAATCAGATCATGAACAATCAACCAAGACAAATTTTTAGAACCATTGCGGTTGGATTGCTTATTTCTGCCGATGATAAGGTGCTACTTGGTAAAAAGAGAGATGGAGGAGTATATCCAGACTGTTGGCATTTACCTGGGGGCGGAGTAAAGAAAGATGAAACAATCGAGCAGGCTTTAGCTAGAGAAATAAAGGAAGAAACAGGATTTAATCTTAGGTCTGAAGGTGTGGCAGTTAGATTAATTGATGATAGGGGTAGGGGAGAGCATTTCAAAAAAACTACCAGTGGAGAAAAGGTGTTGGCGAAAATGCAGTTTGTGGTTTATGAGGTGAGGTTGAGCGCGAACTCGGCAGATATTAACTTAAAACCAGGTGATGATTTGGGTGAGTTGAAGTGGATAAGACTTGATCAACTGGACAAATATCAGCATACTCCACCTTCGATTGAGTTATTCAGGCGACTTGGCCTGATGAAAAATTAAGTGACCTTTTTGAACTTTGCTTGTCTTAAAACGATTTCTATTAAGAAGTAAAAAGAGTTAGTACTATCTAAGCAATAGTGTTTTTCGTAATAGCTTTTTTTGACACAAAGTACTGCATTGCCAAAAATATTATTAGTATTGAACCGAGTAAAACTGCAGTGTATTTGGCTGAAACGCTATCTGCTATAAAACCAATAAAATACGCGCAAAGCATATAGGGGATATTCTTGAACATTCTAAAGGTTGAAAGAGTAGTGGCTCGATATTTTGATTGAGTGTGGTGATTGATCAAAATGCTTGAGTAGTTGTGATATAGGGTGATGGTAGCATTTCTAATGATAAGTAAAGTTCCTCCTAAAATAAGACCAACCACCGGTGAGATGATGAGTGAAAAAGAGACTATCAATCCGAAAACAAAAACTGCCCTATTTTCTGTTAGGAGCTTATTTATTTTTGGAGTAAGTTGAGAAACACCAGCACTAACCAAAAGAATTACTGCCCATAACACTCCCATCTGTGCTTCGTTAAACCCAAACTCTATGCCTAACATACTGTCAATAACCTCATTTACAATGACCGCAATTACTCCAATTGAGGTTAGCAATATCGTTTGTTTGATGATGATTGAGTTTTTTGTAAGCTCCCTCCAACCAGTTTTAGTCTGTTGAATAAATTGAGAAAAGGAATACTTATCGGTATCAATGCTTGGTTCGGATAAAAATAAAGAGGTGATTAGTCCAAAAAAGAAAAAAAGTGCTACTGCAAAGTATGGTGAGCTTGGATTGATGGAGTATATGTATCCACCGATTGCTCCAGCAATTGCCGGTGAGATTAAACGAATTGAACTAATGTTGGCAATGATCTTGTTATAAAGTTTTTCTTGCTTTTCTTCTTTAAGAGAATCATATATGAGAGCTTCAAATGTTCCAGAAAATAAAGTTGCTCCTGTTGTTAGTATAGTGACCGCGATTGCTAAAAAAGTAAAATTGGGAGCAAGGCCTATCATTAGTGAACCGATAACTTGAAGGAAAAACGAGATGATAGTAGTATTTTTCTTTCCAAGAATATCAGCAATGACTCCCGCTGGAATTGCCATTAATGTACTTGTTGCTATGTAAATTGTTTCCATCAAACCAACCCCGGCATAGTTGGTAAATCTAAGGTAGTAAAAAATCCAGATTCCATACCAAAACCAGCTACTGGAAAAAGAGGCAATTAAGTAAGATAACTTGATGTTTTTATGAAGCATCTGAGAATCATACTGGAAAAGAACTGTTTTTTGAAGAATTAGTTGAGTGTTTTGTCAAAGATGGGTATCGAGAAATATGCTAAAATCCAGTCACTATGTCATTATCTATCGGCATCGTTGGCCTACCCAACGTTGGCAAATCCACTCTCTTTAACGCTCTGTTAAAAAAACAGATTGCTTTATCTGCAAATTACCCGTTTGCCACGATCGAGCCCAACGTGGGAGTAGTGGAGGTGCCAGATAATCGTTTGCCGATTCTTGCCAAGCTGGTTAACACCACTGTTATTAAACCAGCTCTAGTTGAGTTTACCGATATTGCTGGCCTGATCAAAGGTGCTTCTCAAGGAGAGGGGCTGGGTAATAAGTTTTTATCTCACATTCGTGAAACTGATGCCATTTGTCATGTGTTGCGAGCTTTTTCGGATGACAGCATTATTCGCGAAGGTTCGGTTGATCCGGTGGCTGATCTTGAAACGGTTCGCACAGAACTACAACTTGCCGATTTGGAAACGATTGACAAACAAAAACAACCTAAGGGCATCAAGGAAAAAGAACAACAGACTAGGTGGGAGATTATTCAGCAGTTCAAGCAAAGGTTGGAACTAGGGGAGTGCATATCGGTAAATTTATTGGCATCAACATTAACTCAGGAATTGGAACAAAGAATTGCCAAAGAACTTAATCTTCTAACTGCTAAATCAGAGATTTTTGTCTTGAACGTGGATGAGGCAGATCTCTCAAAATCTTCTGAAATTAAAGAAAAGTATGCTAACTTGCTCTCAACCGCAAAACAGCCGGTTAACCCAAAACAGATTGTGGTTATTAGCGCTCTAATAGAAAGTGAGTTGGCTTCATTGGGACAAGAAGATCAGCAACAGTATTTGGCTGATTTGGGTATAGAGCAATCTGGTTTAGAGAGATTGGCACAAGTTGCTTATCAAACATTAAAGTTACAAAGTTTTCTCACGGCGGGTGAGCTAGAGGTCAAAGCTTGGACCATTAAGCAAGGAGCAACTGCGGTAGAGGCAGCTGGTGTGATTCACACAGACTTTATGAAAAAGTTTATTAAGGCTAAGGTGATTAGCTATGAACAGTTTATACAATATGAAGGTTGGACAAGAGCCAAGGAAGCAGGAAAGGTTCGTCTTGAGGGTAGGGATTATCAAATGCAACCAGATGATATAGTAGAGTTTATGATTGGAAGTTAGCAAAAAATTTTATGTCTCAATCAAAATCACTTTTCGAAAAACTAGCTAACAACGAGATTCCAAGCTGGAAGGTTTGGGAAGATGACAAGCACATGGCTTTTTTAACGCCATTTCCCAACACTCCTGGAGTAACAGTGGTGGCGCCAAAAAAGAATATTGGCGATGATGCTTTTGAGATTGGCGATGATGACTATCAGGAGTTGTTAGCAGTTGCAAAAAAAATGGTGAAGGTATTAAAAAAAGCTTTGAGAGTATCAAGAGTGGCGCTAGTGATTGAGGGTTTGGGTGTACCTCATGTTCATATTAAACTTTTTCCTTTGCATGGAGATTTGGAAGATGCAAATAGCTGGCAGAAAAATAATCAGTTTTATGAGGAGTACATTGGATATTTAACAACTAATAACGGTCCTCAAATGAATGATGAGGAGCTTAATAAGCTTCAAGCGAATATTAAACAAGTTATTAATCAAATTAAGGAGTGAAGCACCATGCTAACTCAAGCACAATCTCAGAAAATACTTTCCAGTAAAATCAAGAATTTTCCCAAACAGCTTTTAATTTTAGGATCTGGCTGGAATCAAGTTCTGCGCGGTTCTCCAGTGGAAACAGAAATCTCATACAAAGATCTTTTTGATGTAGAGGCAACGGTTCCTGGACACGAAGGCAAGTTGGTGATTACTAAAATTGAGGGCGTGAGGGTAGCAGTAATGGTGGGTCGTTTTCATATGTATGAGGGATATACGGCTCAACAAGCAACTCTGCCAATTAGGGTTTTTGCCAAAGCAGGGGCAAAACAACTTCTTGTGACAGCTGCTTCTGGGGCTCTTCATCAAAAATATAAAGTTGGAGATTTTGTTATTCTTAATGATTTGTTGACACTTTTTCTTTCACTAGATAATCCCTTAGTAGGTCCAAAGTTTCTAGATTGTTCGCAGTTATTTGATCCAGAATTAAGGCAAATATTGCTTGATGTGGCCCAACAAAATAAAATTCCTTTCCAGCAGGGTTGCTATGCATATTATCATGGCCCTAACTTTGAAACTCCTGCTGATAAAATGGCGCTTAAGTTTTTAGGTGCAGATGTGGTCGGTATGAGTACGGCCCCCGAAGTATTAGTGGCTAGATGGTTAAAGATGAAGGTTGCTGGTATAGCCCTAGTTACAAACTTGGCTTTTGTGAAACATGATCATAAAGAGGTTTTAGCTCAAGCTAATAAAGCGAGTCAACAAATGGTAAAATTGATTAAGAGCTACGTTCAGTTGAGTGAGTAGAGATTAATCCAATAATTCTACAAACTCACATCTAGAATTTTTTGCTACTTTAGGTATAATAGCCACTTCAAGTATTGAAAGTTAATATAATTAAACTGAAAAAAAATATGAAGATACCAGAAGAAAAGAGAATCCGTATTTATGAGTTAACTTGTTTAGTCTCAGTCGAACATACCAAAGAGGAATTGGACAGTATTAAAGAAGTAGTTAGTAACGTTATTACTAATTCAAGTGGTAAGATAAAAGAAATTGAAGAATGGGGAAAAAAAGATCTTGCTTATACTATTAAGACTGGCGGAAAAAGCTTTGATCAAGCCTTGTATTTCCATTTTGTATTTGAAGCTGAGGCAGATAATGCTACTGCAATCAAGGACAATATTAATATTACGGAAAACATTATCCGTTATTTGTTGGTTGTTAGAGAGTAGAGCTTGGTTAACTAGATTGGAGCAGTTTTAAAAATCCTACGCTTTTTCTCAGAATGCCGTATAATAGTAATGGGAATATATAAGTTAGTCTGATAGAGGAGGAAAAAAAATGGCTGTCAGATCATTAAATAAAGTAATGCTAATCGGGAATCTCACTCGAAACCCAAATTTGAGATACACACCAAATAATACTGCTGTTTGTTCATTTGGACTTGCAACTAACCGTTCTTGGGCCAATGAAGATGGAAGTACTGAAGAAAGAACAGATTTCCATAATATTGTTGCTTGGGCTAAGTTGGCAGAAATTTGTGATCAGATTTTGCAAATGGGAGATAAAGTTTATCTTGAAGGTAGAATTCAAACTAGAGACTGGAAAACTGAAGAGGGTGACGAAAGAAGAATTACCGAGATTGTTCTTGATAGTATGATTAAGCTTTCTTCCCCAAGAGGAAGCTACGATGATGGTAATTCTGCAAATCAATCATCTTCAGGTGTCAGCGATGATTCAAAAAAATCTCAGCCTAAGTCCAAGTCTGATGATAAGAACTCAAAGAAGAAAAAAGAGGATGAGGTAGATGTTGAAGAGGTTGCTGATGATATCCCTTTTTAGTCTATAGAAATTAGTAAAATAGTGAATAAATAAAATGACTACAGTATTTACATATAAAGATCCAGATAAATTGCGTGAGTATGTTACCTCACAAGGAAGAATTATTCCTCGCTCAAAGACTGGATTAAAAAAGAAGGATCAAAACAGACTAGCTAAAGAAATTGAAAGAGCTCGTCATTTGGCCTTAATAAACTACACTCAAACTCTTTAATAAAAATTTGAGCTCTGGTTTTAGAGCCAAGAATAAATTTGTTTTGCTTTGTTTTTTTTGGTGGAATTTAGTATCAATTTATAATCAGTATTAATTGTTTTACGTTATTAATTGCTTCTGTTTAGATCCCAATATGCCCAAATCTAGAAAAATCGTTAGTTTTTATACTTTAAGAAACATTGTTTTTGGTATATTGCTTTTTGTTTTTGGGATGGTAATAGGTCAGCGCTATAAAGGGAGAATTTCTTTAGTTTCTTCACAAATAGCATCTCCAAACTCCTCATCAACTTTAGGTCGACTAGTTGGTAAGTTTTCTCCACCAGAAAATAAAGAGGTTAATTTTAATGTTTTTTGGGAAGTCTGGGGATTGCTTGAAAATGAATACCTTGATGCTGATAAGCTTGATTCTCAGGAATTAGTTAATGGTGCTGTTCGTGGATTAGTTCAAGCTGCTGGAGATCCTTATACTGTATATCTTCCTCCAGAGGATAACAAAAGATCAGGAGAAGACCTTCAAGGCACTTTTTTTGGGATAGGTATCGAACTTGGTTATATTGATGGTATCTTGGCAGTAATAGCTCCACTTAGTGGCACTCCAGCTGAACAAGCGGGTATTCAAGCAGGAGATTTAATCTTGAACGTGAAAGATGAGGGTAAGGGGATAGATGAAGATAGTTCCAGATGGAGTCTAACAGAGGCAGTCGAAAAAATTAGAGGTCCAAAAAACTCAACGTTAACGCTCACTTTGTTTAGAGAAGGTCAAGATGACACATTTGAGGTTGCTGTTCGTCGTGATGAGATCATTGTCAACACCGTTGATCTAGAAATCATAGATCATGAAAGTAAAAAAATAGCTCATCTTAACGTATCTCGTTTTGGTGGCAGAACAGAAGAAGAATGGAATGAGGCAGTTAAGAATATAACGAGCTCATCTCCCAAGATAGATGGCATTGTTTTGGACATGAGAAACAATCCCGGTGGTTATTTTGATGGATCAATTACTTTGGCTAGTGATTTTATTCAAAATGATGTAGTTGTGTCGCAAAAAGGCAAGTATTTTGAAAAAGATTACCGCACAAAAGGAACGGCAAGATTAAGAAATTATCCTCTAGTTGTCTTGGTTAATCGAGGCAGTGCTTCTGCATCAGAGATTGTTGCTGGTGCTCTTAGAGATGATCTTGGAGTAAAGCTGGTTGGTGAAAAAACTTTTGGAAAGGGTACAGTTCAAGAAAGAAAAGAAGTGTCAAATGGTGGTGGCCTACATATAACCATTGGCAGATGGATGTTACCAAAGGGGGACTGGATCCATGACGAGGGCATTCCAGTAGATGTTGAGGTTGAGCAAAATCGTGACACTCTAGAAGACGAGGTTTTAATGAAGGGAATAGAGGTGTTGTTCCAATAGTTTAATGAAGATTTGATATTTTGTTTGAGAAATCGTAAAATATTGTCGCTTTAGGATTATGAAAAATAAACAAACGAACTCATTTTTAATTGGTTTGTCGTTATCCTTGATCATTCTTTTTAGCTTTTTTCTTGGTGGGTTGGCAGATAGGATTTTTGTAATTAAGCCTCTAGATTATTTTTCCTCAAACTCAAACAGAATTTCCTTACCAAAATCTGAAAGTAGCCAGTCAGATTTTTCAGGCACAAGTTTGGGACAAATGATGCAAAGAGGCGAATATAGTGTTGCTGATGTTGCCCAGAAAGCATCTGAATCAGTTGTAACAATCTCAATTAAAACTCAGCAAAGAGTTATAGATCCAAATAGTATTTTTGAGAGTTTTGGTTTTTTTGGACTTGGCAAAGAAGAGGTTCGTTTCGAGGAGATTCAAAGAGATGTTGGTACAGGTTTTGTGGTTGAAGGAGACTTGATTGTTACCAATAGGCATGTGGTTAGCGACTTAACTGCTGAATACAAAGTTATTGATTTTCAAGATAATGAATATTTTGTTACTCAAATATATCGTGATCCAACTTTAGATTTAGCGATTTTACACGTAGATAATTTTGATGCTCCAGCTTTAAAACTAGGCAATAGTGATGAAGTGAGAGTAGGTGAGTCAGTAATAGCAATTGGCACAGCTCTTGGCCAATTTAGGCACACAGTTACTACGGGGGTCGTTTCGGGAGTGGGTAGATCAATTACAGCGGCTGGAGCAGATAGTATCGAAGATCTGCAAAATATGCTACAAACTGATGCAGCAATTAATCCAGGAAATTCAGGAGGTCCATTAATTAATTCTTCGGGGGAAGTTATAGGAGTGAATGTAGCTACTGCAACAGCAGATAACATTAGTTTTGCAATCCCAATAAATATCGTTAATGTGGCAATTAGCACTTTTAATGAAACTGGCCAGTTTGATAGACCAATGCTTGGGGTAAATTATACTTTAATTAGTGAGCAGTCGGCATTATTGAATGAAGTTCCTCAAGGAGCTTATATCACTGAGGTGGCGGAAGGAAGTGTGGCCTATGATTCAGGAATACAAATTCAAGATATAATAGTAGAGTTTGATGGACAAAAAATAACCGAAACTCAAGATCTAGCTCAACTTATTAACAAAAAGAAAGTTGACAGTAAAGTAAAGATAAAATTATGGAGAGCTGGCGAGTTCCGAGAACTTGAAGTGATCTTAAAAAGTACAAATATTAACAACAAACCATAAATTGTAAGGAAAAAATATGACAGACCATGAGCCAAAAGTGGGAGACAAAATTGTTCGCTTTGGAAGAGTATATGAAATATTTAAGATAGCGGAGGAGGAGAACTTTGATTCTGGAGAAATGGAAAAGCTAATGTATTTTCGGCCTGTTTATGAATCTCAGGCAAACAGAACACTAATATGTGCAATTCCAATCAGCAATCTTGACTTAACAAATATAAGGTTGCCAATGTCAGAAGAGGAGTGTGACAAGTTGCTAGAACTTCTTGATTCTCAATACGAAATGAAGGGTAGATTTAACACAAGATTGGCCAAAGATGTACTTAAATCAAATGAGCCAGAAAAAATTGCAATGATGCTAAAAAAGTTGGCAATTGTAAAAAGAGATCCCGATGTTAATTTTACCTATACTAAAAAAACTGTTTTTAGGCAGGGACTAAAAAGGTTGCAAGAGGAAGTTGCCTTAGTTAAGGGAATTCCTTTAGAAGAAGCCAGAAAAAAGCTGATTAAGCTACTCAAGAGTCAGGCAGTACAGAATTTACCGCTTGATGAAGACGATGATTTGGAAGACTAAACTGCAGTAATAGCGGATCGCAAAAAGCAATAGATTACGAGTTTTCTTTAAGTAATTCACCTTTAACGGCTTTTATTACTGGTGCTAAATCACCTTCAATGATTGAGTCTAATTGATGCCAACTTTGATTAATTCTGTGGTCAGTAACTCGATTTTGTGGATAGTTGTAAGTTCTAATTTTTTCGGCACGCATGTTTCTCCCAATTGCCGATCTAGCAGAATCAATTTTTGCTGCTCTTTTTTCTTCATGATCTTCCCATAATTGTGCTCTTAGCAATTCAAGGGCGATTTCTCGGTTCTGAAGTTGCTTTCTCTCTCGACTGACTCTGACAACTATTCCCGATGGTTTATGAGTTAACCTAACTGCACTACTAGTTTTGTTAACAGATTGACCACCAGCACCTCCAGAACGCATAAATTCCCAGGTTAAATCTTCATCTCTGATGACAATAGCAGAAGATGCTTTTAGTTCAGGTAAAACGGCAACTGATGCTGTTGAAGTGTGGACTCTTCCTTGAGCTTCTGTTGCAGGAACTCTTTGTACTCGGTGCACTCCGGCCTCGTGTTTAAAAAGTTGATAAGGATAGAAACTTTGCTCAATGACTCTTTGTTCTCCTGACTCAGAATCAAGATGCTCAATCTCAAGACTAATTCTGCCAGAAATCTTTATAGAAAAATCATCAATATATTCTGCTCTAAGATTGTTATTTTCTGAAAATCTCAAGTACATTCTTATTAAATCTTCAGCCCAGATTTTAGCTTCATCTCCACCAGCTCCAGCTCGCAATTCTAAGATGGCATTTGATTTAATAGTAGGATTTTGCTCAGCACTTTCTTGTTCTTCTAGAGATTGTTGATAAGTGGCAGAAGCCCTGAGTAATTCATCTTTTTCTTGAGTTAAATTTGAAATCTCTTCCAAAGCTAACTGCTTAAGATCTGGATCATTGAGAAGTTCTTGATTACTCTCAATTTTTTGATCAATAAGGTCAATTTGCTGTTGATAGGGGTGAGATTGATTTGACATGTTAGCCACTATAATAACACTAAGCTGAATTTTTCAGAGTAGAAAAAAGCTTAAATGAAAAAAAATCGCTATTTGGAATCTGTTTTGCTGGTTCCAGCCACTTTTGCTTCTTGTTTTGAATCAGATTGGCGAAGTTGAGTTTGTTTTTCTCTAAGAATGTCTTGGTAAGATTTTTCTTCAGTTGCTTGAGCATCTGACTGCTGAGATAGTTTTTCCTCTAACTCTTTTTGTTTTTTCTCATGAAGAATCTTAGCTTGTTCCATCTTTTGTTTAAACTTCTCGACTCGACCTTGTCTATCAACGAACTTCATTTCGCCGGTAAAATAAGGGTGGCATTGTGAACAAATATCAACTTCAATAACTGGCTCGGTTGAACCGGTGGTAAAAGTATTGCCACAAGAGCAAGTCACTTTTGCATTTTTATACCATTTAGGATGAATGTTAGCTTTCATAGTTTTTCTAGTCTTCAAATTTGCAAGAGGCAATTATAGCATAATTATTTTGTAGTGCGAGTGCGACTAGCGTTTCTGGATGATTTCTATTGCTTCTTGGGTTTTTAACTGTTTTTGTTCTCCAGATACCATATTTTTTAAAGAGACGGTGTTTGAACTGAGCTCATCCTCTCCAATAATAACTACCCAGGGAATTTTTTGCTGATTTGCGTACCCAAACTGTTTTCCAAGAGCATCAAATTCAGGGTAGATACTTGCTTCAATCTTTTCTTGACGAAGTTTGGTTACGACTTTTAGTGTTTCTGGTAGCAACTCTTCAGAAAAAATTGATACGAGTACTTGTGCTGAGGAGTTTGAACTTGGAACAAGTCCTAGTTTAACTGCAGCTTCAACGGTGCGATCAAAGCCAAATGCTACTCCAACTGCGGGAATGGACTTTGAGCTAAGCTGTTCTATTAGATTATCATATCTGCCTCCTCCTCCACATGATCCACCTGAATATTCAGGCAAGATAACTTCAAAAATCAAGCCCGTATAATAATCTAGTCCTCGTGCTAGAGTGGGGGAGAAGACTAAAGTTTCTTTTGGAACTCCTAAGGATATTGTTTGCTCAATAATCTGTTTTAGATTATCACTAGATTTTACATCTTTGAGAGAACCGAGAAGTTTAATTGATTGGTTTTTCATTAAGCCTTTTTTTTCGAGCTCATCAATCACCTCAGACTCGGTTTTTTTATCAAGTTTGTCTATGGTTTGGATAATACTAAAAATATCAACTTCCTTATTTGCATAAGGTTTAATAGTTGAGATCAGGGTTTGACGATCATTAACGATTAACTTAATTTTTTTAAAACCAATATTCTCATATGATCGATAAGTGCAGGCTAAGATTTCTGCATCTGCTAGAGTTGATTTGGTTCCATAAATATCTACATCACAATGACAGAATTCTCGATATCTTCCGGCTTGTGGTTTATCGGCTCTGAACACATTTTGTATTTGATATCTTTTAAAGAATTTTGGAAGATTGTTTTGATACTGAGCAAGAATACGAGCTGTTGGTACTGTTTGATCATATCTCAAGCCAATCTTTCTTTTACCTCTATCTTCAAAAGTGTAAACTAATTTATCTGCCTCATCGCCATATTTTCCAAGTAATAACTCTGCGTACTCAACGGTAGGTGTTTCCAAGGGTTCGAACCCAAAAAGGGTAAAGACTTCAACTATCTTGTTTTGGACATATTCTCTTTGTCTTTTTTCTTCAGGAAGAAAATCTCTAAATCCCTTAAGTGTTTGTAATGTTTGTTTATTCATAATCTGTTGATTTTGATAATTAATTTCTTGGACTTTTGCTGAAATGGTAACCAACTGTTTTGTCTTGTCAATTATAACCGAGATTTTTTCACCACTTGGCTGAATAATTTCTGATAAATCAGAGTAGGTGCTAAACGCTATACTGCCAGATCCACAGGCCGTTTCTTTAACTAGTGAATTTGTATCTTTAACATAAACAGTTGGATATATTTTATTTTCTTGGTATTCCACCAAGCCAAAAGCGGGTAGATTAAACTGCTTACAATAGAATCTTGCTTTTTCTTCAAACTGTTTGATGGAAGCTGATTTTTTTTGGATTAAGTAGCCAATTCCGTCTAATAAAACAATATTTTTCTCAACGATTTTAGGATTAATTGGTAACTTTATCGTAGTTTTGTTTTTTTGATTAGAATAAAGTACCTTGGACTTTCCAACTCCACTAGTGAGTAGTTCTCCCTTATCTCCTAAGCTATACGCAAAGGCGATGGCTCCATTAACAGATAGCTCATTTCCCATCATTTTCAGCTTTGGGATATTTTTATCATACGAAACATAGCCAACCTGTTCAACCTCTAGGAGCAAATCTTTGGTGAATATATTAAAGTCTTGATTAAGTTGTTTATTTACCAGCGCAGTTAGATTGCCTCCTGCGATAAGGTATCTTTTTTGAGTTTGAATTTTCATAATATTTTTCCATAAAAAACAGTCACCTGGGTTTTTGCAGAAACAAAAAACCCGCTTAGCTAGCGGGGGTGGTGACTGTTTGAAAAATTTTATTAAATAAACACGTTAAATCACCCCGCTAGATAGCGTGGTGATGATGGCGAAGCTGATTTTGCACATCTTTGATTAACATAAAGACAATTATAACAGCTACAATCTTCCAGAGCAATAAATTAGTGTAGCGGTGTGATAAAATCTGATTGACGGCGAAAATGGGCTTGTAGCTCAGGTGGTAGAGCACTGCTATCGCACAGCAGGGGTCAGGGGTTCGACTCCCCTCAAGTCCACAGTGAAGTAAGGCGTGTGTTCGGTCAATCTAAGCTGACTAAGGCTTTTACGATTTGTGCGATTTTCTTTTCTTCATCTCCAGAATTATCAATATATCCTGCTATTACAACCTGCACATCTTCAAACAGATCCGAAATCGAAATTTCATTGTTCTCAGCATCAATTATTTGAGCATTCTTATTTAGCGAGAAGGTGCTTGTTGATGAAGAAATTCTAGATTCAATACTAAGGCTTGAACTTGAGATCTCCTTCACAGCACCAATAGTAACAACTTGAGGTCTTGGCATTATTTGGTCATCATCTACGATTACTTTTATAGGGGTAAATGTTTCACCAGTTTGTAATCCAAGAGCAATGACGGAGTTTTCAATTTCAATATCAGCAATTAATAGCTGTTTATCATCTTTAATTAGTTCTACGGCTGGAGTAATGGGAATGATCACTGATCCAGATATGTTGCTGATGGTAATGGCTGATTCTGATACTCTTTCAACAACTCCCACAATAGCTCTAGTTTTATAATCAATCTGTCCTGCAACTGAACCGTTTTTGTTTTCCTTTTCTTCGACAACTTTCTCAATTCTTTCCTTTAAAGAAGCAGTTGTGGCTGAAGTTGCTTCTTGATCAGTCTTTTCCTCAGCTCTAGTTTCTTGAGCAGCTACCAACATATTATGGTCATAGCTAAATACTCCTGTTATTAAAGTTATGAGAAAGGTAATTAAGAGTATTTTTGTGAAGCTATTTAAGGTTTTTAGCATAATATTTTGTTATGATTCTGATTCTTCTTCCTCGATTTGAGGCTGATCTTCAAGAGTAAGTTCTTGGTTGTATACCACTACGGTTCGAGTAACTGAAACTACTTCACCAGTTGAGTCTATGCTGTGCACGTTGATAATATTTGCCAAAGGTTTGAGTTCAAATTCTTTTGAAAAGTTTCCGGTTTCATCTGATTGAGTGATAAACGGAGTATCATTGATATAAATAATAACATTTGAATTTTGACTGGTGTTGCCAGTTATTTTAACTATTTTATCTGCTTGAATAGATTCATTTTCTGGACTAAAAAGAGTTAGTTTACCTGTATTCTGGTCAGTTGAAGATGAATCAGAAGGTTTACCATTTTCAATATTAGTAATTTGGTTAACCTCTGTAGTCTGTTGCGAGTGATAGTATCCATAGGTAATAAACAACCCCATCACCAGACCAATAATAATAGCAATTAATATTTCTTTTCTCATTTTTCAGTATTATAACCTAATTTAGAAGAATGGAAAAAATCTGAAGAGTTTTTGTCTCTCAAAAATTTTCTGCCAATTTTGTATTTGGTCTGTTATAGTGTACAGTATTCAAACTTCGATAATCATACATAGTAAAAGAAAGGTCTTATGATCATCAATTATCACGGTCATGCTTGTTTTAAACTCAGAGGGGGAGAGGGAACTGTTGTTACAGATCCATATAGTTCATACATTGGTTTTGACTTGCCGAGTATTAGTGCCGATATTATTACGGTTTCTCACGATAATCCGGCTCATAACAACTATCAAGCGATTTCTGGCACCGCTAGGAGAAAAAATCCGTTTTTAATAAATAAACCCGGAGAATATGAGGTGATGGGAATCTCGGTTTTTGGAGAAAAAAGTTTCCAAGACGATCAGGGAGGTTCAATAAGAGGGGAAAACTATATTTTTACAGCTTTGATTGATGGTTTGAGAATCTGTCATCTGGGA